>JAUXIK010000011.1 GCA_030620995.1 Candidatus Aegiribacteria sp. | reverse complement strand
CCGTCACCGGCGATATTTTCAACTACCGCGAAATCTTCCAGACCATCGTTGTTGAAATCAGCTGACCTGATATCAGAAGCGTTGATATCGTAATCATTGACCAGCTCGAATATCTCGGCCGAGGTGCCTGAAAGGATACAGAACCCGGCTATCAGAATAACAATCAATCTGAAATACATATTCAGCACCTCCTATGGAAGAACAATCACCTGCCTGACAAGTTCCTCTTCACCAATTCCTTCTATCACTACCGTATACAGTCCCGCGGGAAGGATCCCGGTATCAGCCGGCTCAAGTATGTATGAACCTGAAAGAATTTCTGATATTGCTTCATCCGCAACGAGTCTGCCTTCAGCGGAAATGATAAGAATCGTATCGATACCCATTCCTGGTGGAACCAGAAATGTGGAAGCCGTAAAAGGAACTGAAGGAAGACCTGCCGCCTGAATACCGTTCATAGGCAGGGGAAAACCCTCAATTGAAATTGTATGATAAGTTGTTCCCTCAACTTCTACAGTATCGATCAGTACATCACCAGGGTTGCATGTGGGTTCGAATGTTATGTCAGCGTACACCCCCCCCAGTACAATAAACAGTAGATTCATTACCGCCAGTGTTCTCATAACTCCTCCAATAACTGCTAGATCAAGAATATATCATACATTTCATGAATATCTGTAATATCCATTCAGGAGGATGTCAAGTTCTGAAGTTTTGTTTGACAGGAAGATATTGAAAATTCAGAAGTAAGTGTTCTCTCCCGAAGCTGAAAAGACATGGGACAGATCGTTTGAATGTCTTGCACGTGACAGAAGAGGAGAACATTGATAGCGGAAAATGCTAAGTTTTGAGGCCCGACCCTGAATGCTAAGTTTTGAGACCCGGCACCAAATGTCTGATGGTGGAAAATGTCAAAATTCAAGGTTTGACCCCTAGAGGGTATCTGAAAGTTTCAGGAGGAGGGGGTCGAGTTTTTTCTTTTTTGTCCAGGCGTCAGGCAGCGGATGTATGGCTATTTCTCCATTGATCTCTCCGACCATACATGATCCTGCTCCTTCAACCAGCGCGTCAACAGCTGCCCAGCCCAGTTTGGATGCCAGTATCCGGTCTATCGATTCCGGTGAACCTCCCCGCTGTACATGACCTAGAACGGTCACTCTGCTTTTCAAACCGGATATCTTCTCTATTTTTGCAGCTATCTCAAAGGCGTTTCCAGCCTCATCGCCTTCTGCGACAACAAGTATGTTGGAGGTTCGTCCCATGAATATTCTGTTTCTGACTTTCCTGATTATCGCGTCAAGGTCGGTGGGAGTCTCAGGAATCAGAACGGCTTCAGCTCCCGACCCTACTCCGACCTCCAGGGCTATGAATCCGGCTGATCTTCCCATTACTTCCACAATGAAAAGTCTGTCATGCGCGGCAGCTGTATCCCGGACTTTGTCGATAGCCTCAAGAGCTGTGTTGACAGCCGTACAGAATCCGATTGTAAGATCGGTTCCCCATATATCGTTATCTATGGTTGCCGGAACACCGACTGCGGTAATTCCATGCTCTCCCGATAACCTATCCGCCCCTCTGAAACTGCCATCGCCGCCTATCACGATCAATCCGTCGATATCGGCATTCCTGAGATTGGCTGCGGCGGCAGATCTTCCTTCCGGAGTTCGAAATCTCTCGCTCCGCGAGGAATGCAGAATGGTTCCTCCGCGCTGAATGATGTTGCTGACATCCCGTGATTCAAGTTCTATGAAATCCCCGTCAATGAGTCCATCAAAACCTTTTCTCACGCCGGTTACAGAAAGGCCACGGTCAAGAGCTCTTCTTACCGTGGCCCTGATGCATGCGTTCATCCCGGGAGAATCACCCCCGCTTGTCAGAACGGCAATTTTCCTCACAGTGATACCGTCTTACTTCTTCTTGTCCTTGCCGGAAACAGTAACAGAACCCGGCGAGTCAACGAATTCCAGAATACAAACCTCTGCTGCATCACCATGTCTTGGTCCAAGCTTGAGCAATCGTGTATATCCGCCATTACGATCGACATACCTTGGGCCCAGAACATCGAATACCTTCTGAACAGCCTTGCTGCCATACACAGATGCGGCAACCTGTCTTCTTGAGTGGAGGGAATCTTTTCTGCCCTTTGTTATAATTTTTTCAACCGCACTCCGTGTTGCTTTTGCCTTTCCCATGCTGGTTGTGATCCGCTCCTCAATTATCAGTGAGGTTACAAGATTTCGGAGAAGCCTTTTTCTTGCATCGGGCTTTCGGCCCAGCTTGGGTATCTTTTTTCTGTGTCGCATAACTCGCTCTCCCGATGACTGTATCTCAGTCGTTTATTGAAAAACCGATCTTCTTGAGAATATCATTTACCTTCTCAAGTGATGATGGTCCAAAACCGCCAATATTAAGTATTTCATTGCTTGTCTTCTCTATCAGATCACTAACGGTCTTAATTCCTTCGGATTTCAGTACATTGGCAATTCTTGTGGGAATACCGGTATCTTCGATCAGAGTAGCAAGAGTCTCTTCTCTGATGTCTTTTTCCTCAACTATCGCAACAGGTTTCTCCACCGGTTCGAGCCCTCCGGGAATCATCTGCAGATGGTGGACAAGAATTTCACAAGCTGTATCAACAGCATCTTCAGGAGAAATACTTCCATCAGTTATTACATCCATGATAAGATGATCGTAATCTGTTCTGTCACCCACCCTGGCGCTCTGAACTTCAAAATTCACTCTTTTAACGGGGCAGAACCAGGAATCAAGAAGAATTGTGCCTGCGTTCTCTTCCTTTCCATGGATATTCCACTCATCCGCGGGAATGAATCCTCTCCCGCGTTCGACAATTATCTCCATGGAGAGTTTACAGTTCTTGTTAAGCTGGATTATCTCCTGATCCTTGTTCATGATTTCAAGGTGGCTATCTCCCTTGATATCATTACCCGTATACTTGCCTATTTTTCCTGCTTTCAGTTTCAGTGAACCCGGTTTGTCACCCTCAAGCCTGATTACCAGAGATTTGATGTTAAGTACTATTTCGGGAATATCCTGTAGAATACCGGGAATTGTTGAGAACTCATGCTCAACACCCTCTATTCTCACCGCAACCGGTGCTGATCCTTCAAGCGAAGACAGTAATACCCGTCTCAGAGCAGTACCAAGAGTACGACCGAAACCGCGTTCCAGGGGTGTAATCTCGAGTCTGCCGAAAGTATCGGTTAGTGACTCTTTTTCCCACCTGATCATATCAGGAAGATAAAGACTCTTGAATTCCATCTGATCCTCCTCCCGGGGAACCTATCACCGGGTGTTTACAGGCCCTTTCAGGGCCGTGATTATCTGCTTTTATCCGCGTCGGCGGCGCTTCGAGGGACGACACCCGTTATGCGGTATCCTGGTTTGATCCTTGATTGCAGTAACTTCCAGATTAGTAGATTGAAGCGCCCTGACGGCTGCTTCCCGTCCGGATCCCGGACCACGGACCCAGATCTCCACTTTCTTGATTCCTGCTTCAATTGCTTTTTCGGAAGCCTGTACAGCAGCTTGCCCTGAAGCAAATGCTGTTCCTTTTCTTGTACCTTTTACTCCTGTAGTTCCACCGCTTGCCCATGCAATAACGTTACCATTTCGATCAGTGATTGTTATCAGGGTATTGTTGAATGATGACTTTATGTGGACAATACCATGAACATCCGTAACCCTGACAGCCTTTTTCTTTTTAACAATCTTCTTTATACTCTTTGCCTTGGCTCCTTTTGGCACGCCAGCCTCCTAACGAATTCTACCGTGCCCGAATTTTGGCCCCTTGCGGGTGCGGGCATTTGTATGAGTTCTCTGGCCACGGACAGGGAGCCCCCTGCGATGTCTTATTCCACGATAGCACCGTATGTCCATCAGCCTCTTTCGATTCATGTTTATTTCCGCTCTAAGGGCACCTTCAACCTTATAGTCGGCATCTATGACCTTTCTGAGCGTTGCTACTTCATTTTCCGTCAAATCGTCTGTTTTCACGTTGAAAGCAATACCCGTCTTCTCAAGTATTTCCTTTGATGAAGTCAGACCGATTCCAAAAATGTATGGCAGTGCATAAAGAATATGCTTGTTGCGAGGAAGATCAACTCCTGAGATTCTTGCCACTGGTTACCTCCGTAATTACCGAAATTCTATTATCCCTGCCGCTGCTTATGCTTCTGATCTCGAGAACAGATCACATAGATCTTTCCACGCCTTCGCACAATTCGGCAGTACTCACATATTTTTTTGACTGAACTGCGTACTTTCATTGTTCGATCCTCACTTGTACCTGTAAATAATTCGGCCACGGTTCAGATCGTATGGAGATAATTCAACCGTCACCCTGTCACCTACAAGTATTCTTATGTAGTGCATCCTCATCTTCCCGGAAACGTGGCACAGGGCAATGTGACCCTCTGGGCTGTCCAGTTCGACGCGACACTGACTGTTGGGTAATGTTTCAACAACAGTTCCATCAGCTACTACGCCCTGCTTTTTCCCCATTTCCTTCCCTTCCGCCCGCTTTCCGCGGAACGCATATTATTGGTAATTATCATCATGCCGTCAATATTAACGGGCTTCCTGCTGAAACGATTATCGTATGTTCCGCATGCGCCGACAGGCTTCCGTCAGCCGTAACAACCGTCCAGTTATCGTGGAGCGTTCTTACTCTGTATCCACCAATATTAATCATCGGTTCAATCGCAAGTGCAAGTCCATCAGTAAGTTTCATTCCCCTGCCCGCTCTTCCGAAATTGGGAACCTGGGGTGGTTCATGAAGTTTTCTGCCTATTCCGTGCCCTACCATGGATCTGACCACACTGAAACCTTTCTCTTCCACATGCTTCTGAATAACTGAACCAATATCTCCAATTGTGTTCCCGGCCCTTGCAGCTTCGATGCCTATGTCGCGGGCTTCGTAAACAGTTTTTATAAGAAGCAATGCAATTGGATCCGGTAATCCTACAGGAATAGTATCGGCTGCGTCGCCATGGAAACCGTTCTTGAACGCTCCTACGTCAATACTGACAAGGTCGCCATCCTTTACTATCCTGGTTCTGGAAGGTATTCCGTGAACCACTTCATCGTTAATGGAGACGCAGACACATGCCGGAAAACCATTGTATCCAAGGAAAGAAGGAATAGCTCCTTCTGCTTCTATTACTTTCCTCCCCACACATTCGATAGCATCTGTACTTACTCCGATTTCAATTACAGCTTTCATTTCGTCAAGAGCTTTTCTTACGATTCTACCGCTTTCTTCCATCATTCTGATATCTCGGCCAGCTATTATTCCCATATAGACAGAGCTTCTTCCAGTCTCAAGGTGACCTGATCGACAGTTCCCATCCCATCAATAATCAAGAGGCGATCATTGTAGTACTTCTCCAGATGCTTTGTAAGATCATGGTAGTGGACAAGCCTCTGCTCGATTACTTCGGTTCTGTCATCATTTCGCTCAATAAGTGCAGTACCGCATCTGATGCATGCATCTCCAGAGTGATACATCGGCTGCTTTCCGGTAAAACCGCATCGGGAGCACGTAAGCCTCCCGGAGAGTCTTTCAATCACTTCCGTATCAGGTATTGTGATAAATATTGCGCCTGAAAGAGGTTTTTTCTCTTCTTCAAGATAATCATCAAGATCCTCTGCCTGAATTAGATTTCTGGGATATCCGTCCAGCAGGAATCGGTCATACTCCTTCACTTTGCTGAATACTTCCTCGTTCACGATCGCATCATCGACCAGATGGCCTGACTCTACTATTTTCCGAATACGCTTCCCAAGTTCGGAATTTTTTTGTATCTCTTCGCGGAGCAGAAGACCTGTTGAGAGGTGATGCAGGTTATAACGTTTCGACATCCTGTCAGCCTGCGTTCCCTTTCCAGATCCCGGTGGTCCGAAGAAGATGATCCTCATTATTACCTTCGTCCTCTTATCTTGCCTTTGCTGAGAAATCCATCGTAGTGCCGCATGAGAAGATGTGTTTCAATCTGCCGCAGTGTTTCCAGAGCTACTCCGACAACGATCAGCAGGCTTGTACCGCCGAACATGAAATTCACATTTGCATGTCTGCTCATGAGCATCGGCATGACAGCTATCGCTGCCAGGAATATTGATCCGGGCAGTGTAACTCTCACAAGCACTTTCTCGATATATTTAGCTGTACTTTTCCCTGGTTTACGCCCTGGAATGAACCCGCCATACTTTTTCATGTTTTCAGCCAGATCCTGCGGATTAAAGGTTATGGCTGTGTAGACATATGCGAAAAGGATGATCAAAAGAGTATATATTATTATATATACAGCACTTCCAGGTGCCAGATGCGAGTTGACCCATGTATCAACCCCGGACTTGGGGAAGAACATGGCTATACTGCTGGGAAACATCATGAATGCCTGTGCGAAGATAACCGGGATAACCCCGGCTGTGTTGAGTCTGAGCGGTATATGTGTACTCTGACCACCATAAACTTTTCGGCCTCTTACCTGTTTAGCGTATGTAACAGGGATTCTTCTCTGTGCTTCAGTCATGAGAACAACAAATGCAACAACCACGAACATGAATACACCGAGGAAAATCGCGGTAATGAATCCGGTCTGCTCCAGCACGAACACATCCTGGTATATCGAGACAATCGCTCCGGGAAGCCTTCCGACTATACCTGCAAAAATGATAAGGCTGATTCCGTTTCCAATTCCACGTTCGGTAATTCGCTCACCAAGCCACATGACAAATATTGTTCCCGTGATCATTGTAACAACGGTCTGCACAGTGAACCCCAGACCGGGATGCGGTACTATCATCATTCCCTGGCTGTTCAGACCGATCAGATACTGTGAGATTCCAAGTCCCTGGATAAATGCCAGTACGACTGTAGCATATCTGGTGATTTCCGTCATCTTCTGACGTCCGGCTTCACCTTCTTTTTTCAGTTTCTCAAAATAGGGAAATACCGATGTAAGAAGCTGGATGATGATTGATGCTGATATGTACGGCATTATTCCAAGCGCAAACACGGACGCGCGTTTGAGAGCACCACCCACGAAAAGATCGTACATGCCCATCAGTCCGCCGCCCTGGCTGAAAGCCTGATTCAGCGCGTTACCGTCAATCCCCGGAACAGGGATATGCCCTCCCACCCTGTATACCGCCAGGAGAATGAATGTATAGAATATCTTCTTTCTCAGTTCCGGTATTTTCAGGATGTTTTCAAAACCACGCATTATTCGAGAACCTCCACCGTGCCACCGGCGGATTTGATAATCTCAACAGCTTTTGAACTGAAAGAGTGAGCGCATACCGTAAGAACTTTATCCAGCTCACCCTTTCCAAGAATTTTCACGGGGCGAAACCTTGATGAGATCAGTCCCGCTTTCTTCATATCGTCAGGTGTCACAACGCTTTCAGCACTGAATCTACTCAGATGACAGACATTGATAACCTGATAATTCCTGGCAAACCGTGCGTTATTGAAACCCTTGTGGCTCATTCGCCTCTGTATGGGCATCTGTCCACCTTCAAACCAGGGTTGAATACTTCCCCTGGCCTTTTGCCCCTTATGTCCCTTGCCGCTGGTTCCGCCGGTACCGGTTCCGCGGCCGCGACCCAGCCTGGATGTTTGCTTGACCGCACCTCTGGCGGGTCTCAGATGCTGTAAGCGTCTCATTCGTCAACCTCCTCGACCTTCAGCAGATGCGCAACTCTGTTGATCATTCCACGAATCTGCGGGTTGTCCTGGTGCGTGACGGGACATTGCAATCGTCTCAGTCCGAGAGCCTCAAGTGTACGTTTCTGCACTTCCAAACGGCCGATTGCGCTTCTCACCTGAGTGATTCTGAGTTTCCTGTCAGCCATCGGTACTCCTTCTGGCGATTGCCGCCTGCCGGTATCCGCTAACCCTGTCGATAAGTACAAGGTCTCTCAATCCTTCCATTGTTGCCTTGACAACATTATGAGGATTATTCGAACCCTGAGACTTCGTGAGTACATCCTTGATTCCGGCACATTCCATTATGGCTCTCACAGCAGCACCGGCAATAACACCGGTACCAGGACTGGCAGGGCGCAAAATCACTGTTCCGGCACCGCTCTTGCCCAGTATCCTGTGAGGGATAGTCCTGTTATCAATTAGTGGAATACTTATCATACTTTTTCTGGCAGTATCCTGAGCTTTTCTGATAGCTTCAGGAAGCTCGGTTGCTTTTCCAAGACCGACACCAACTTTTCCTTTGGCGTCACCGACAGCAACAACGGCATTGAAACCAAAGTTTCTCCCGCCTTTTGTCACCTTCGCGACTCTGTTGATCGCTATGAGTCTGTCAATAAGACCGGCTTCTTCCAGTTTTGATATTCTTCGTTTCCTGTCCGGTCTGGACGTCTTGTCCTTTCTGTCATTACTCACCTGATGGACCACCTCTTCTAAAACCTGAGTCCGGCTTCGCGGGCATTATCCGCTAGCGCCTTGACTCTTCCGTGATAAGGATGACCTCCGCGATCAAAGACCACTTCCTTAATACCATTTTCCTTCGCTCTTTCGGCAATGAGTTTCCCAAGTCTGGAGGCCTGTTCAGTCTTACTCTCCTTTTTCACTGTGGAAAAACTCCCGGATTTGCTCGTTACTGTAAGTATTGTTTTCCCTGCAACATCATCAATAAGACTTGCTTCTATATGTCTGATCGATTTTCTGACCAGAAGTCTCGGTTTTTCGGCGACACCGTTCACTCTCTTTCGAATATGAAAATGCCGACGGCGGAGACGCTGCTTCCTGTTCAATTTTGCCATTACCTGTCTCCTCCTATCCTAAGTTATCGTCTTGGCAGCTTTACGCTTGACATGTTGATCTGAATAGCGAAAACCGATAAGGTTGTACGGTTCAACCTTTTTGACTTTATAGAGTTCTGAGCTGAACGCGCCAACCAGCTGTTTGTCATTCCCGCTTATAGTAAGCGTGAATGAGTTCTGCCCCGGTTTTATCTCCAGTACCAGGCCAACAGGTATTTCAAAAAGCACTTTATGCGAAAAACCAAGCTGCATTTCCAGTATGCGACCCTTGATTTCAGCCTGGAATCCTTTACCCTGAACGATGAGTATTTTAGTATGTCCAGTTGAGACCCCCTGAATTTTGTTTGCCAGATGAGCTCTTGTTGTACCGTGAAGCATCTTGATCTCTTTCGATTCGTCTTTTGTTGAGACGATCGCTAAACCATCTTCGGTTTTCACTTTGATTCCCGAAGGAATCTGCAGAGTCATTTCTCCTCTGGGTCCTTTAACCGTGAGAAGTTTTTTCTTCTCAGATAACGTTACCTTGTCAGGCAAAGGAATGGGTAATCTGCCTATTCTTGACATATCAGGTTCCCCTTTCCAGTTACCAGACGTGGAGCAGAACTTCGCCGCCCACGTGCTGTCTTCGTGCTTCTGAGTCCGTAAGGATCCCCTTGGGGGTTGTTAGAACGGCCATGCCCCGGCCACCCATTACCTTCTGAATATCCGTCGAACTTTTGTAAACCCTGCAACCCGGTTTGGATATTCGTTTTATCCCAACAATCAGAGGTTGATTGTTCCTGTACGCAAGGTAAACTCTCAGCATATTTTGTTTACTATCCTCGATTTTCCTGAACCCCCTGATGAATCCCCCGTTATACAGTGTTCTTGCAATAGAGATCTTCAAATTGGATGCAGGAATATCAACCATTTTATGTTCAGCCCGGGAAGCATTTCTGATCCGGGTAAGCATATCGGCTATTGGATCTGTCATTGCCATTTTTTTTGCCTCCCTACCAGCTGGCTTTGCGAATACCCGGAAGCAGGCCTCTGTTAACCATATCCCGGAAACAGATTCGACAAATTCCGTATTTTCTCAGGAATCCCCTGGGGCGCCCGCAAAGGCAGCACCTGTTGTATTTCCTTACCTTGAATTTGGGGGTTCTCTTCTGTTTTTCTATGAGAGCTTTTCTAGCCAATTTTTCACCACCCCCTGTTATCGCCCGGTACGAATGAAGGGCATGCCAAGAAACTTCAGTAGTTCAAGACCTTCCTCATCCGTTGGAGCGGTTGTTACTATTGTAATGTTCATTCCCCTGAATTTATCGATACTGTCTACGTTTATTTCAGGGAATATCGCCTGTTCTTCAATACCGAAATTGTAGTTGCCGCGCCCATCAAATCCACGTGGAGACAATCCTCTGAAGTCCCTTACCTGAGGAATTGAAAAGGTTATCAATCGATCAAGAAACTCCCACATTCTATCTTTCCTGAGAGTAACATACACTCCTATAGGAGTTCCTTCCCGAAGGCGAAATCCTGCTATGGACTTTTTCGCTTTTGCGACCACCGGCATCTGACCGGTAATTGTGGCAAGCTGCTCAGTGGCATTCTTCAGGTTGTTTGCGTTATCCATGGCTTCTTTTCCAAGACCCATGTTAAGAACAATCTTTGAAACGCGGGGGATCCGATTAACGTTTTCATACTCGAAACGTTTCATCATTTTGTCCCTCAGTTCATCCCTGTACATTTTCTCTAGTCTGGGAAGCTTTCTCATAAGTCACCCCCTAACCGGTGGATATGGTCTCGTTGCAGAGTTTACAGTTCCGCATAAGACGTCCCTCATCATCCCGGATGCGTCTGATTCCCCCGGCTTTACCACAACCGGGACAGATCACTCTGAGATTCGTTACGTGAATAGGCGCTTCCTTCTCAATAATTCCTCCCTGTTGATTACGGGAGGATGGTCTGGTGTGCCTTTTTATTAAATTCAATCCTTCTACAATCGCCCGGTTCTTCGCATGGAATACTTTAAGCACTTTTCCATTCTTGCCGCGATCCGCACCTGAAATAACCAGCACTTTGTCACCCTTTTTAATGTGCATCAGATCACCTCCGGAGCGAGCGAGACTATTTTCATAAAGTGCTCCCGCAGTTCACGGCCCACAGGTCCGAAGATCCTGGTGCCTACCGGCTGGTAAGCGTCATCAAGGATAACAGCGGCGTTGTCACCAAACCGGACAGATGTTCCATCGGGTCGATTAAGTTCCTTTTTTACTCGGACAACTACTGCTCGCCGAACCTCACTTGCCTTTACAGCGCCATCGGGAATAGCATCTTTAACAGTTACTACAATCACATCTCCAATTGTAGCGTATCTGCGTTTGCTTCCGCCAAGAACTTTAATGCAAAGTACCGTTCGGGCGCCGGAATTATCCGCAACCTTCAGTCTGGATTCCTGCTGAATCATCGCTGCTTCCCCCTATCGTGCCCGTTCCACGATATCAAGAATCCGCCAGCGTTTATTCTTCGAGACAGGTCGCGTCTCCGCTATGGTGACGGTGTCACCATTATTACACTGGTTCTCTTTATCGTGGACGAAATACTTTGTTGTGGTACGACAGCGCTTCTTGTAGACCGGGTGTGCCTTGAGGGATACAACCTCAACAACCACAGTCTTGTCCATGGCGCTGGAAACCACGGTTCCTTTTAGAACTCTTCTGTTTTTTACCCTGGTTTCTGCCATCTCTACAGTCCTTCCCCGGTACTGCGTTCAAGACCCAGATCAAGCTCTCTTATCAGTGTGAGAGTCCTGGCCAGATCTTTCCGAGCTACCCGCATTCGAAGGGGATTATCCAGTTGCTGAGTTGTACTCCGAAATCTCAGGTTGAACAGCTCCTGTCTCAGTTCCCGGACATGTTCTTCAAGTTCTTCCCGGCTCATCGATCGAAGCTCGTGAGTTTTCATCTACAGCTCCTCTCTGTCCCGGACAACGAACCTTGTTTTAATTGGTAATTTATGACCTGCAAGCCTCATAGCTGATTTTGCCAGTTCCCGTGGCACTCCTTCCAGCTCAAACATCACTCTTCCAGGTTTTACAACAGCAACCCAATGATCCACCGCGCCTTTCCCTTTTCCCATTCTGGTCTCGGCCGGAGTGGAAGTTACCGGTTTGTCAGGGAATACCCTGATCCAGACCTTTCCACCTCGTTTCACATGTCTGGTGAGAGCAACTCGAGCTGCTTCAATCTGAGCGCTTGTTATCCATCCGGGGGCGAGAGCCTGGAGTCCGTATTCACCAAATGATACTGTTCCACCACCCTTGGTCTTACCCCTCATCCGTCCTCGGTGCTGCTTTCTATACTTGGTTCTCTTTGGCATCAACATTGGTAATCACCTGCCAATCACTGACCCGGATATTGGAGGCTCATGAATTTCACCATGATAAATCCAGACTTTTACACCGACTATTCCGTAAGTCGTACGGGCAATATCTCTGGCGAAATCAATATCCGCTCTAAGCGTATGAAGAGGAACTCTGCCTTCATGATAAGTATTCCTCCGAGACATTTCAGCGCCACCGAGCCTACCGGCGCAGGAAACTTTTATGCCTAAAGCTCCATCGGTCATGGCGTCTCTGATAGCCATCCTCATAGCTCTTCTGACAGATACTCTTCCCTCAAGCTGACGAGCGATCTTATCAGCAACAAGAGTCGCGTCACATCTGTCTTTCCTGATCTCCTGAACTTTCGTCCTTACGGTTTTGTTACCTACAAGCACTTTTAACTCGTTGGTAATTCTGTCAATATTGCTGCCTTTACTGCCAATTACCTGACCTGGTCTTGCGGTCCAGATAACGACTTCTACTTCCTGTGGCTTCCGGAATATCTCTATTCTCGATACTCTGGCCTTCTCAAGTCTTGAGCCAAGGTATCTTCGGATATCGGTATCCTCTTTCAGGTACTCCGCATACTTTTTCCCCCTGGCGAACCAGGTAGAGTCCCAGCCGCGGCTGATACCGAGACGAAGGCCGACAGGATTGGTTTTCTGACCCATACTACTCCTCTCGTCCCTGTCCGGCTGTCTCATCATTGTTGACAACCGTGACTGTTATATGACTTGTCCTGTGACGGATCTTTGTTGCTCTTCCCCTGGCACGGGGTCTCCATCGCATGATTGTGGGACCTTCGTTCACAATCACATTGGCAACAACAAGTTCATCCACATCAAGTTTTTCTCCTTCTGACTTATGAATGGCGTTTGCCACAGCGGAGTCCAGTATTTTCTCTATGATTCTGGAGGAATTCCTCGGAACGGTCATTAGAACTGATAGAGCCTGGTTAATCGTTTTGCCACGAATGAGATCCGCAATATACCTTGCCTTCCGTGGTGTAACCTTGACGAATCTTGCTTTTGCAATTGCTTCCATATTCGCCTCCGCCTATCCTTTGGTCTTCGCCTGTTTTACTGATTTGGATTCGCGGTGCCCGCGGAATGTCCGCGTAGGAGCGAACTCGCCAAGTTTATGACCGACCATGTTTTCCACAACATAGACAGGTATGAACTTCCGACCATTATGAACAGCAAATGTATGTCCCACAAATTCAGGAGGAATGGTGGATCTGCGGGACCAGGTTCTAATTATCTTCTTCTCCCCCGATGCCTCCATCTTACTGACTTTATCAGCCAGTATCTCTTGGATATAGGGACCCTTCTTCAATGAACGGGCCATAACCTACTTCCTCCTTTTTCCAGTGGGTCTGCGTCTGGTTATCAGACTGTCAGACGCTTTTTTCTTCCGTGTTCTCAAACCCTTTGAAAGCTGTCCCCATGGTGAGCATGGGTGTCTGCCTCCACTTGATTTACCCTCTCCTCCGCCCATTGGATGATCAACAGGATTCATCGCGACTCCTCTGACATGGGGTCTGCGACCCTTCCAGCGGCTGGCTCCTGCTTTCCCTGGTACAACCAGAAAATGTTCGGAATTACCAACAGTTCCGATGGTTGCCATACAGTTTACAGGAACCATGCGGGTTTCTCTTGAAGGCATCTTAAGAGTAGCATGTCTGCCCTCTCGAGCCATCAGTTGAATGGAAACTCCTGCTGATCGCGCAAGCTGACCACCTTTACCGGGTTTGAGTTCAACATTGTGAATTGTTGAACCGAGTGGAATTCGGGAGAGTGGGAGATGGTTCCCGTTCTCCGGCGGAGCATCTGGACCGGACAGAACAGTCTGTCCGACCATAAGCCCTTCCGGAGCGAGAATGTATCTCTTCTCTCCATCTGAATAGACAACCAGCGCAATTCTCGCTGACCGGTTAGGATCATATTCCACTGACGCAATTCTTCCAGGAATACCGAATTTATTCCTTTTGAAATCCATTCTCCTGTATTTTTTCTTATGGCCGCCGCCTCTGTGTCTTGCGGTGACTCTTCCCCGGTTGTTCCTCCCGGCTTTACTCTTAAGGGGTTCCAAAAGAGCCTTTTCTCCATGATCGGTGGTGATTTCATCAAAACCCGGGGAAACCTTGAATCGTGTTCCAGGAGTGTTCGGTTTCCATCTTTTCATGCTCATAGCTTACACCCCTTCAAAGAAGTCGATCGTATCGCCTTCAGCAAGGGTTACGATTGCCTTTTTCCATGAAGCTTTCCGACCTACATTTCTGCCCAGTCGTTTCATCTTGCCCTGCATCTTCATGGTACGGGTTTTCGTGACGTGGACATCGAACAATTCCTCGATCGCCGCAGCGATCTGCCTTTTTGACGCCTGGGGAATTACTCGAAACGAGTACTGGTTGGAAATATCTCTGATAACAGTACTTTTCTCGGTTATGATCGGTCTTATTACTATCTGCCTTGCGTCCATTATATCAGCCTCTCCTTCAGCAGATCAACTGCTTTTTCAGAAAGGAGAACTACTTCTGAATTGACCAGGTCATGAATGGATACACTTCGCGCAGGTCTGGTGGCGAGTTTCGGAATATTCCGGGAAGCCCTGAATACACCTTCATCGTTGTCTCTAATCAGAATTACTGTACGCTTTCCTGAACATTCAAGGTTAATAAGCATTTCCGCGAGTTCACGGGTTTTTCCGCTTGACTCCAGATCTCTTACTATTCTGAGATTCCCTTCAGACAGTCTCTCGCTCAGAATACCGGCAAGAGCTTTTTTTCTTACTTTCCGGTTTAATCTGATCTTCCATTTTCTGGGTGATGGTCCGAATGTCACGCCGCCTCCGCGCCATATAGGATTTGCTCTGGTGCCGGCTCGGGCATTTCCAGTGCCTTTCTGTCGCCATACTTTATGACCTGAAGACTTAACATCGCTCCTGCCCAGACAGGCAACCGTTCCCTGACGAGAATTCAACGATTCCGCTCTGACAACTTCCCAGAGTATGTGAGTGGAAACATTCATTCCGAAAAGCTCATCAGGAAGATCGACCCTGTCGATCTCCTCGCCATTCATGGTGTATACTCTTGCATCAGCCATAGCTATCTGTCACCTCCCGAACGTCTCTTCCGGATGAGCAGGTAACTGTTCTTTGATCCGGGTACCGCACCTTTGAGAATGAGCAGGTTACGCTCTTCATCAATCCGGACAACTTCCAGATTACGTACGGTTACTCTTGTACCGCCATCTCTCCCTGGCATTTTCTTGTTTTTCCAGACTCTTGACGGTGTGGCGCACTGCCCGATAGAACCCGGGACTCTCTGTGATTTGGTTCCGTGTGTAGCATCTCCGGATGCAAACCCATGGCGCTTTACAACACCCTGAAAACCTTTTCCTTTTGTAATTCCTGTAACGTCTACTTTTTCTCCAGGAAGAAACATGGAAACGGTGAGGAAATCACCGGTGCTGACGTCATTGTTCGGAACAGGAACTTCACAAAGTCTTGAAACAGGAGGCGCATCGCTTTTGCCAAGATGGCCAAGAAGAGGTTTGCTCAGCCTTTTTTGTTTCTTTGCCCTGTATCCAATCTGCAATGCCTCATAGCCGTCAGTCTCCAGGGTTTTGATCTGGGTAACCGGATTCGGCTGAGCCTCAAGAACAGTGACAGGGACTGCTTTGCCGTCATCTTCAAAAATGCGAGTCATCCCTATCTTACGAGCCATTATTCCGCTCATAAATCACTTCCCATCGCTGAAGTCCCCTTGAAAAGCGGAGGGACAAGCGTTTCTGTCAAAGCCGCTCACCAGACAACCGCCATTATCCGGTGCTGCGGCAGATCTCTTAATCCGAAAAACCGGATCAGTTAGAATACGAACTGGTTTTTTATACTTCGTTCATTTCTACATCCACACCTGCGGGCACATCCTGTGAGCGAAGCGCAGCTGCGGTTTCTTCATTAGGATCCTTTATTTCTATCAGCCTTGAGTGGATCCTCATCTCAAATTGCTCACGTGATTTCTTGTTCACATGAGGGCTTCTCAGAACCGTAATGACCGACCTCTTGGTAGGGAGAGGAATCGGCCCTGAAACAGTAGCTCCTGTTTTCACAACTCCCCGAACTATAGCTGCCGCTGAGCGGTCAAGAAGCCTGTGATCGTATGCTCTGAGCTTGATCCTCAACCGGTTAGCCTTCAATGCATTCTCCTGTCACTATTATCACCAGCTCATATGCAGGCTGGTAATACCCATCTGATCAAGTAGTTCTCGTGTGATGTTCTCTGCAATCAGCGCATAATCATAGAATTGCATTGAAAAACCAGCACGGCCTTGCGTTAGTGAACGCAGGGCGCTACTATAACCAAAAAGTTCTGCAAGGGGAACCCTTGCGTTAATTGACTGTACTTCTCCTCTGGGCTCCATGCTGATAATACTGCCCCGCCGGGAATTAACATCACCGATTACTTCTCCTACATAATTGGAAGGACAAATGATATTAAGCTTCATAACCGGTTCCCTGAGAACAGGTTTACCTTTTTTTAAACATGTCCGCAGAGCCATTGCTCCGGCGTAGGAATATCCTGTTTCACTGGAATCCGTTGCATGGAGTTCAGCTTCCAGAAGCTCAATTTTAATTCCATCCAGGGCGAAACCCGCAAGTGGTCCAGCGCCGATTGACCCCTTGACACCTTTTTCAACAGCATTCGCAAAATGTTCCGGAAGTTTATTGTTATCCAGTGTATTAGTGAATTCAATACCGGATTCTGTAGGTGATACCCTGAGCAAAGCATGACCGAAATGTCCCCTGCCCTGAATAGATCTTTTAAATTCACCGGAACCGACAGCTATGCATGAAATACTCTCTCTGTACGAAACCTGAGGTTTCCCGGTTCTCACCGAAACTCCGTATTCTCGTTGAATTCTGTCGGAGATCACCTCAAGGTGAAGCTCACCCATTCCTTTGATCAGTGTCTGTCCGGATTCTTCATCAATACCTACTCTGAAGCTTGGATCCTCATTTGCAAGTGACGAGAGGGCGTCATTGAGCTTTTTCTCGTCTGAGGTACTCATGGGCTCAATTGCCACCCGCATCACCGGTTCAGGAAAAACGATGGATTCAAGAATAACAGGATTGGTTTGAAGCGTAAGCGTATCTCCTGTTACGACATCCTTTAGCCCTGCAGCTGCAATATCACCAGCCTGGATTCTGTCCAGATGATTCCTCTTGTTAGCATGCATCCTAACGAGTCTGGTAAGTCTCTCTTTCTTTCCGGTTCTGTTATTCAATACGTGAGCGCCATCTTTAATCATTCCGGAATAGACTCTCATAAATGCCAGTTTCCCAAGATGAGGATCATTCTGAACCTTGAAGACCAATGCTGTGAATTGGGCATCGAGTCGGCGTTCAATCTCCGTAATGGACCCATCCTTTAAAAGTCCTGTCACCGGAGGTAATTCGGATGGAGATGGAAGCCAGTCGACTATTGCATCCATGAGTTGCTGAATACCTATATTCTTCAGTGCGGCACCACAAAGGACAGGAACGAGTTGCCCGGAAATCGTACCTATTCGGAGAAGTTTTCTGACATGATCAGAACTCAGATCTCCATTGAAGTATTTCTCCATGGCAGTCTCATCAAGCATTGCTGCTGCTTCCCAGAGGGCATCTCTTGCATTTTCATATTCAGTCTGGTACTCAACCGGAATTTTTTCAATGCTGAAC
Organism: Candidatus Aegiribacteria sp.; assembly: GCA_030620995.1. GTDB lineage: Bacteria > Fermentibacterota > Fermentibacteria > Fermentibacterales > JCC-6 > Aegiribacteria. Next base: position 40,515 of record JAUXIK010000011.1, on the reverse strand, counting down.
CTTGCGCCCTGTGATGTTTCATCAAAATAAACCGCATGACCTTCGATGATATCGATTATTCCGGAAAAACCGGTCCCGCTGCCTATGGGCAGAATTACAGTAATCGGCTTTGCGCCGAGCATGTCGCGAATCATCTCAAGTACTCTTGAGAAATCCGCTCCCTGTCTATCCATTTTGTTAACGAAAGCAATCCTGGGAACATTGTATCTGTCAGCCTGATGCCAGACGGTTTCTGATTGAGGTTCAACGCCGCCGACAGCACAGAATATCGCAACTGCTCCGTCCAGAATCCTCAGGCTTCTCTCAACCTCGGCTGTAAAATCCACATGACCGGGAGTATCAATCAGATTGATCTGGTGAGATTTCCATACGAAGGTGGTTGCAGCGGACTGAATCGTGATGCCTCTCTCTTTTTCCTGGGGCATCCAGTCCATTGCTGCGGTTCCATGATCGACATCACCGAGACGGTGTACTATTCCTGAATAGTACAATATCCGTTCGGTGGCAGTTGTCTTGCCGGCATCTATATGCGCCATGATACCGATATTCCGGATTTTGTCAGAAAGGGATTTGCTCATGAGAGCATTCATCCTCCAGTTAAATCATGTCGGAAGCAATCTGTCGCTGGAGGAACCCGAAAGTGTGAACCTACCAGCGATAGTGAGCAAACGCCTTGTTGGCCTCCGCCATTCTATGTGTATCTTCTCTTTTCTTCACGCTGCCGGCATTTTCACCTTTGGCCGCATTCATAATTTCCACTGCAAGTTTCTCTGACAGACCTTTACCGCTTCTGGCTTCCGCGTACTGGATAATCCAGCGCATTGCGAGCGAGTCTTTTTCCTGAGGTTTAACTTCCATTGGAATCTGGTACGTTGATCCGCCAACCCGTCGGGATTTTACCTTGAGCTGGGGACGTACATTCCCCATGGCTCTATTGAATACAGTAACGGCATCCTGTCCTGTTTTCTCCGTAATGATGTCCATGGCATCATAGAAGATTCTTTCCGCTACTGATTTCTTTCCCTTTTGCATGAGCTTATTGATAAACTTGGCCATAAGCAGATTACCGTATTTCCTGTCAGGAACGGCTTCCCGCTTTTTTGGCCGTGAACGTCTAGCCATTTAGTCCTCCTCGTCTGCACAGCAATAGTGCAGAACGCGTTTTATCTTGTTTTCCTAGTGCCGTACTTGGAGCGACCCTGCATTCTTCCTTCAACACCTGAAGTATCTTCAACACCCCGGATAATATGGTATCTTACTCCGGGAAGATCCTTGACTCTGCCGCCTCTTATAAGGACAACGGAGTGTTCATTAAGATTGTGATCAATACCGGGTATGTAGGCAGTTACTTCAAAACCGTTCCGCAGACGTACCCTGGCAACCTTCCGCAGAGCAGAATTCGGCTTTTTTGGTGTTGAGGTGTATACCCTGGTACAAATACCCCTTTTCTGGGGGCATCCGGTTAATGCAGGCGCCTTGGTCTTGGACACTTTTTTCTTGCGCCCTTTTCGCACAAGCTGGTTAATTGTGGGCACTGCAGCTCCTTTCAGAAAGCTCTTTTATCTTTGCGCTTATCAAGGCGCAAGGGTTCTAAGTCTATATATCAAAATCGGTTTCGTCAATATCGCGCTCTTCCATGTCGGAAGCCATTACAGGTTCAGGCAGGGAGTCGCCGTCAGGAAGAGTGAGTCTGACATTGCAATACTTCTTTATGCCTGTGCCAGCAGGAATCAGATGTCCGACAATTACATTCTCCTTCAGTCCGTGAAGGTAGTCTATCTTTCCCGCTGTAGCAGCGTCTGCAAGAACACTGTTTGTTTCCTGGAAAGAAGCTGCCGAAAGGAAGCTGTCCGTTGCCAGGGACGCTTTTGTGATTCCAAGCAGAAGAACAGCGGATGTTGCCGGTTTTGATCCCTCTGCCATCATTTTCATGTTCTCCTTCTGCAGAACCAGCCTGTCAATCTGTGCTCCCTCAAGGAATGTCGTGTCCCCGGGATCATCAATTCTGGCTTTTGCGAGCATCTGCCTTACAACAATACTGACATGCTTGTCGTTGATCTTCACACCCTGCAAGCGGTATACTTCCTGAATCTCATTCAGGAGATACCTTTCCGCTGCCTCTGTTCCCATGATTCTCAATATGTCATGAGGTGACAGAGGTCCTTCAGTAAGGCGATCTCCAGCCTTAACTCTGTCTCCCTCGTGCACTCTGATATGTACAGAAGCCTGTATCTTCACAGCGGATTCCTGACCCTGATCCGCCCTGATCGTTACGGTTCTGATACCGGCCTTGATAGGACTCAGAGAAACCACACCATCGATCTCAGCGATACTTGCTGCTTCTTTCGGTATCCGGGCTTCAAAGAGTTCATCCACTCTGGGAAGTCCTCCTGTGATATCACGCTGCTGCCCGAGTTTTCGCTCAATCCTGGCGATATGAACACCAAGCTTGATAAGGCTTCCATCATGAATTCGAAGGTGTGCTCCACTTGGAATCGGGTATTTGCCTTTTACTTCATCACCGATAAACTGTTCTACCGGATCTTTATCGTTCTTCGCTCGACCCCGCTGAGAGACATGACTCCTTGTTCCTCTGGTAATGAAGTCGGAAATTACCATCATGTTACTATCAGTTATTATGTTCTGAATGCATTTGACCAGTTGCCTGGTACCCTGATGCCCTCTGTCCAGTGATTGAATTACTATTATGAACGGTTCTTTCTGACTGAGATCAGCAAGCGCTTCGGCGAATTTCTCTTCAAGTTGATTGTTTTTCCGCTTCGTCGTGGTCTCAAGCGCGGCGGCGGCTTTTTTCAGGGCGTTGATTTCCTTCCTGGCTTTCTTTCCCAGGACATTCTCAATCTCTCCGGCAGCGATAGTGAATGCAGCATATCCCCCTGTGCCAATCTTCCTGCAATCAACTGAAATGATGGGAATTTTCTGATCTTTCATTCGGTCGATGAATCCCTCTAAAAGGGTTTCAGTGCGGTACGAACTCACTTCATGATAAGTGTAGATAATACGTCCGGAGCCCTCTTTCATCTCCTTGACAAGTTCTCCAAGTGTGAAGAGTTCTTCATCCCGACGTCTTGGACGGCCACTGAGAACAACCATCTGCTCAGGAAGTATGAAAATGTGGGGATGAAGGGTTTTGCTTCTGTCCTCCACAATGACCATCTGTTTTCTCTGCTCACTGTCGATTTCTTCCTTGAGAGTGGTGTCTTCCTCTATATCAACGTAGTGAACACTGCCAGCCTGTTCGGCGACAATGGGAATTATGAACGGATCACTTTTGCAGATAACATCATCCTTTTCAATCTTCTGACCATCTTCAACATTCATCTCTGAGCCGACAACAATATCGTAAGTGGACTGCACTTCTCCAGCACTGTCAAGAATATCCAGCTGAGTGTTGCGGGTACTGACCATTGTCTTTATGCCGCTTTCATCGGTACTGATCACTATACATGGATTTCTATAGCTGATTACACCGGAGTGTCTTGCGATTACTTCAGACGCTCTTGTTTCTCTTCCGGCAACACCGCCTGTATGGAATGTACGAAGAGTAAGCTGTGTTCCTGGTTCTCCAATACTCTGCGCGGCAATCACTCCGACGGCCTCGCCAATTGTAACCATTCTGTTTCTGGAAAGGTCCCAGCCGTAGCATTTCGCACATAAACCCCTGGACGCTTCGCAGGCTAGAACGCTTCTTATCCTGACAGACTCAACTCCCAGTTTATCTATCTCTTCAGCAAGTTCAACTGTTATTTCCTGACTCGCCTGACATACCACTTCATCGGTTCCGGGATGATAAATCGTCTCTGCCGCAACCCGTCCCAGGATTCTGTCTCTAAGAGGTTCAATGACCTCTTCCCCTTCCTTCAAAGCGGTAATGGTTCTTCCCCGAATTGTTCCGCAGTCCTCTGTGGTTGTAATTACATCCTGACAGACATCAACAAGCCTCCTGGTGAGGTATCCCGCATCAGCGGTCTTAAGAGCAGTATCGGCAAGTCCCTTTCTTGATCCGTGAGTAGAGATCGAATACTCGATCACTGAGAGACCCTCCTTCAATGAAGAAATGATCGGAGTTTCAATCGTTTCTCCCAGCTCTCCCGTAAGTTTTTTTCTGGGTTTAGCCATCAGACCTCTCATGCCTGAAAGCTGTTTCATCTGGTCAACACTGCCTCGAGCGCCGGAATTGGCCATCATGTATACAGGATTGAAACCGTGATTATCATGTTTGAGTTCTTCCATCATGGCGTTTTTCACTTCTTCAGTAGCCTTGGCCCAGTTGTCGATAACTCTGTTGTATCGCTCGGCTTCCGTCAGCTCTCCGCATCTGGAGCTCTTCTCTATTTTCTCAACCTCATGCGCGGCTTTACTGACTATTTTTTCTTTCTCGGACGGGATAAGCATATCGCACATCCCAACGGTAAGACCTGAGGTCGTAGCGAAATGAAATCCCAGTTCCTTGAGGTTATCGAGAAATGTCGCCGTTATTACAGATCCCTGCTCATTGAAACATCGGCCTACCAGATTAGTTAAACCTTTCTTGCTGAAAACTTTTTCATGAGTAATGTGCGCATTGGATATGATATATCCAAGATCATCCGGTACTATCTCATTAAAGATAACCTGACCAACGGTAGTGTAGTCTTTCCAGAAAGGAGGAGTTATCTGTTCATTCTTCCCGTTTGTTTCCATGATTTTGTTGATCCCCTTGATTTTAATCTTCGCATGGAGATCAACTTTTCCAGCATCGTATGCTCCTCTTACTTCCTCAACTGACGTGAAGATCATACCCTCGCCCAAGGCACCGGGCAGTGGTTTTGTCAGATAATAGCAGCCAATAACCATATCGTGACTCGGTGTTGTCACCGGTTCACCACTGGCAGGTCTGAGGATATTTCTGCTGCCAAGCATGAGAATTCTGGATTCAACCTGTGCTTCGGCTGACAGAGGGACATGAACCGCCATCTGATCACCGTCGAAATCGGCATTGAACGCGGTGCAGGCAAGAGGGTGAAGCTGAATTGCCTTGCCTTCGACAAGTACAGGTTCAAATGCTTGAATTCCAAGTCTGTGAAGAGTTGGAGCACGGTTCAGCAGGACAGGATGGTTCTCTATTACCTCTTCAAGAACGGGCCACACGATATCATCGGCCTCTTCCCATCTCTTTGTGGCTTTTTTGACGCTTTCATCGAGAAGCTCACTGATTCTTGCTACTACAAATGGTTTAAACAGCTCCAGAGCCATTGTCTTGGGAAGACCGCACTGATCCATTTTAAGGTCAGGCCCAACAACAATCACACTTCTACCTGAATAATCCACTCGTTTACCGAGAAGATTCTGGCGGAACCTTCCGCGCTTACCCTTTAAAAGATCGGAAAGAGACCTGAGCGGCCGCATCCCCGCGCCTTTGACCGGCTTGCGTCGTGAGCTGTTATCAAGAACGGCGTCAACCGCTTCCTGCAGCATCCTTTTCTCATTCCGCAGTATGACATCCGGGGCCTGAAGGTCTAGAAGTCGCTTCAGCCTGTTATTTCTGTTTATTACTCTGCGGTAGAGGTCGTTGAGATCACTTGAAGCAAATCTTCCTCCATCGAGAGGAACCAGTGGTCTTAAATCAGGTGGAAGTACCGGCAGTATTTTGAGAATCATCCATTCCGGCTTATTGTCATCCTGTGACAGCCTGAAGGATTCAACTTCTTTCAGCCTCTTTATGTTTTTCTTCCTGCGCGAGAAGGTTGTCTCGTTTGCGATGCTCGTTCGAAGATCTGTAGCCATTTCCTCAAGATCAAGATCAGCAAGCATAACTCTGATAGCTTCGGCTCCCATACCTACTTCAAAGACATCCCCGTACTCTTCTTTCGCTTTTCTGTATTCATCATCGGTAAGTATCATTCCCAGTTTGAGGTCTGGATGATCAGATTTAGTAACGATGTAGGATTCGTAGTAAATAACACGCTCAAGCTTCAGGTTTGTCACATTAAGCAGTTTTGAAACCTTACGGGATTTGAAGAACCAGATATGCACCACTGGAACCGCAAGATCAATATGCCCCATCCGTTCTCTTCGAACTCTTGAATGAGTGACCTCAACACCGCATCTATCGCAGACTATTCCCTTGTTTCGGATTCTTTTGTACTTTCCACAGCTGCATTCCCAGTCGCGGACAGGTCCGAATATTCTCTCACAGAAGAGTCCCTCGGGTTCCGGTTTATAACTCCTGTAATTAATGGTCTCCGCTTGAGTTACTTCACCATGTGACCATTTTCTGATAGTCTCAGGAGAAGCAAGACTGATTTTCATGCCCCCGAAGTCCGAGAGCAGAACCCTTGCATCACGTCGGGATATGTTCTCCAGCATGTCTACTCCTCCTCATTTTCAGGAAGCAGTTCAACGTCAAGAGCCAGGCTTCTCATTTCGTTCTGTAGAACATTGAACGATTCGGGAGTAAGAGATTGTGGAATATTCTCCCCGTTCACCATCGCGCTGTAAGCTCGAGCCCTGCCATCAACATCATCTGATTTTATTGTAAGCATCTCCTTCAGACAGTGTGCTGCACCGTACGCTTCAAGCGCCCAGACTTCCATTTCTCCGAGTCTCTGACCGCCATTCTGAGCCTTTCCTCCAAGGGGTTGCTGTGTCACCATGGCATATGGACCGGTTGCTCTTGCATGCAGTTTGTCCTCGACCTGATGAGCGAGCTTCAGCATGTACATGCAGCCCACGGTCACTCGCTGATCAAATTGTTCGCCTGTTCTGCCGTCGTACAGTACGGTTTTGCCATCTCTGTCAAAACCTGCTTCCTCAAGTGCGTCTTCTATTTCAGAGTTCTCAGCAGAATCAAAAACAGGTGTTTGTACATCATATCCTATTTTCTTTGCTGCCCATCCGAGGTTTGTTTCCATTATCTGCCCTATATTCATTCTGCTCGGCACGCCAAGCGGATTAAGGCAGATGTCTACCGGTGTCCCATCCGGCAGATAGGGCATGTCTTCCTGGGGAACGATTATGCTTACGACACCCTTGTTCCCATGCCTTCCAGCCATCTTGTCACCGACCTGGAGTTTACGTCGTTTTGCGATATATACTTTAATTGTCTTTATGACTCCCGGAGGAAGGTCATCTCCACGAAGAAGCTTCTCCTCTTCCGTTTCGAGTCCGTTCTCAAGCCTTCTCTGTTCTCTGTCAGCATTCCTCAGAATCTGTCGAGTTTCATCGTCAACTTTCAGATCTTCTACAAGCTGCTGGCTCCAGTCAATATCGGCATAATTCGCTTTCTTCAGAAATGCGGCTGTGAGTTTCCTGCCTGAAGGAACCATCACCTCTCCGGTAAGCTTGTCAACAAGACTTACTGCCTTCTGGCCAAGAAGGATATCTCTGAGAAGTCTGTCTCGTTCTTCGGTGAGTCTTTTTTCATCTTCGGCATATTCCTCGCGAAGTCTGTCGCGCTTCTCATCGACCTCCCTGCGGGTTCTTTCAGTTCTGTCTTTTCTTGAGAAAACCTTGACATCGATTACGACGCCATCCATCCCTGTAGGAGCTCGAAGCGAAGCATCTTTCACGTCTCCGGCCTTCTGACCGAATATTGCTCTGATCAGCCTTTCAGATGGAGACAGGTCCTGTTCCCCCTTGGGGGTTATCTTCCCAACGAGGATATCTCTTTCTCTCACTCTGGAGCCGATTCTGATAATTCCGTCTTCATCCAGATTCCTGATTTCGAATGGATTGTCAACGCTTGGAAGTCCTCTTGTCAGTTCTTCTGGACCAAGTTTTGTCTCTCTGAACTGGGTTTCCATCTCGACTACATGAATGGAAGTAAAAACATCATTCCTGACCAGGCGTTCGCTCACAACGATTGCATCTTCAAAATTGTATCCGTTCCAGGGCATGAATGCAACTATTGTGTTGACTCCCAGTGCGAGCATTCCGTTATCAGTTGCCATACCATCAGCCAGAACACTACCTTTTCCTACTTTATCGCCAACATTGATAAGCGGTCTCTGATTGAAACAGGTATCCTGGTTTGTTCTGGCAAATTTCCTGAGTTGATATGTATCAAACCGATTGAAGTCGTATACTTCACAGTCTGCCTTGATAACGATGTGCGTTGCATCAACTTCTTCTACCGTTCCACTCCTCCGTGCGGTAGTGAGTACCCCGGAGTCCAGGGCCGCCCTTTTCTCCATACCCGTTCCAATAATAGGAACCTGTGGGTGCAGAAGAGGTACAGCCTGACGCTGCATATTCGACCCCATCAGAGCTCTGTTCGCATCATCATGTTCAAGGAAGGGAATCAAGGCGGCTGATATTCCAACCAGCTGTCTTGGACTTACATCGATGAACTCAATTTCCTCGGGAGTGACCATCGGGAAAGTCCCCGCTCTTCTGGATCGAACCAGATTTCCGGTAAGATTGCCCTCGGAATCAACAGGTGCATCCGCTTCAGCAATTGTAGTCCGGTCTTCTCTGTCAGCGGACAGATAAACTACCTCATCCGTTATTCTGCCATTAATTACTCGACGGTACGGTGTTTCAAGAAAACCGAATCTGTTAATTGTCGCGAAAACGGCTAATGTGGTAATCAGTCCGATATTCGGTCCTTCCGGTGTTTCAACAGGACACATGCGACCATAATGAGTATGATGAACATCTCTTACATCAAATCCGGCTCTTTCCCTGGTAAGGCCTCCCTGACCCAGAGCACTTGTTCTCCGTTTATGAGTAAGCTCAGCAAGAGGATTTGTCTGTTCCATGAATTGTGAAAGCTGACTGGAACCGAAAAACGTATTAATCACACTTGACAGTGTTCTGGAATTCACCAGATCATGCGGGGTCAGTTTCTCACGATCCTGATGCCCCATCCTGTCTCTAATGGTTCTTGCCATTCTGCTGAGACCTTTTGAGAATTCCTGCCCGAGCAGTTCCCCGACGGTACGAACACGTCTGTTACCGAGGTGGTCAATGTCATCAGAGGTATTCCTTCCCTCCCTGAGCCTGATCAGATTCTCCACAATAGCTACAAGATCCGGCACGGTCAGAGTAAGTTTCTCCATTGAAGTGGAGATGTTCAGTCTTTCATTAAGCTTGTACCTTCCAACTTCGCTGAGACTGTACCTTTTGGAATCAAAAAACATCGATCTGAGATAGCTCCTTGCATGATCAAGATTTGGAGCCTCGGTGCCTCGAAGAGCTTCATAGATCCACATTGTAGCTGCGTCTTCGTTTTTCTCGACTCCTGCTCCAAGACTTGTTGACTCCTTGGCGAGAGTTTTCCTGATCCCGTCGAAATCGTTTGCTTCCATACGTGAAGAAAGGAAATAAGCATCTTCTATTCCATGTTCAACAAGCAGTTCGATTTTTTCAATACTCTCAACAGGCTCATCACATCTGACAAGCAGCTCGCCTGTCTCGGGATCTACAATGTCTTCAGCAAAAGACTTCAGAATAAGTTCGATTACCCTGGAGCGACTCTTCAGAGCATCTTTCAGATTCCTCTTTGACCTGGGATAGAAACTTGAGAGAATATCCGTGTCCGATCCGAGTCCCAGAGCGCGAAGCAGCATAGTGACGGGAATCCTTTTGGGACGCCTGTCGATGTTAGCATAGATTATGTCATTATGATCAAGCTTGAGGTCAAGCCAGGAACCTCTCTGCGGGATGACTCTGGATTTGTATATGCGGTTGCCCCGCTGCATTGTTGTTTCCTCAAAGAACACGCCGGGACTCCGGTGAAGCTGATTCACAATAACACGTTCAGCTCCGTTAATTACGAAAGAACTGGTTGCAGTCATAAGTGGAAGCTCACCAAGAAATACTGACTGGTCGATTATTCTGGATACTTTCCAGGAATCGGAAGAAGATTTGGAGTTAGAGTTAGCGATATCTACACCGGTCCGGAAAACCAGTCTGAGCATCGTGGTAAGAGGTGCGGAATAGCTCAGGCCTTTGTCCATGGCTTCCTGAACGCTGTATTTAGGTCTGCCCAGTTCGTACGACACATATTCCAGTGAAAATTCGCGATTGCTGCTTTCAATTGGAAACGTATCCTGAAAAATCTTATGCAGACCCTGAGGAAGACGTTCATCCGGCGGAACATCATCCTGCAGAAATCTGCTGAAGGACTCTCTCTGAATTTTCAGAAGATCCGGCATTTCAATAACCGGCTGTACTCCTGAATAATTTCTTACAGGTTTATTAACCCTCACCTGATCACTCCTCACGCTTGTTAGGAAGTGAAATGACGAAAAAACATTTTCTATTCAACACGATGCAGGCGGCGAGAGAGTCTAAAACTTTTCCCGCCGCAGATAAGATTTATGCTACTGGAGCTTGACAGTCGCGCCAGCCTCTTCAAGCTGCTTCCTGAGAGCCTCTGCTTCGTCTTTTTCCACATTTTCACGAAGCTTCGATGGAACGTTGTCTACAAGCTCCTTCGCGTCCTTGAGGTTGAGTTCCAGAACATCTTTGATAATCTTGATGACAGGAATCTTCTTTGCTCCGAAGTCCTCAAGAATAACATCAAATTCGGTCTTTTCATCGGTAACTCCGGCTCCTCCGGCGGGAGCTGCGGCTACTGCGGCTACGGGTGCTGCAGCTGAGACACCGAATTTTTCCTCCATCTCCTTTACGAGCTCCGAAAGCTCCAGAACAGTCATTTCAGAAATGGCCTTGATAATATCAGCCTTCTTAACATCACTCATCTTTTCTCCTCCATTTACAACGGCACCCGATCAGGTCCCGTCTGAACCTTTCTTAATTTTCCCTGCTATCCTTAATCGCGATAACGGTGTAGAATAATTTACGTATTATTCCACTGCTGACAGATACAAATCCCTGCAGCGGCGAGCTGATGGATCCAAGCATTTTGGCCAGGAGCTCGTCTCTGGAAGGAATTTCTGCCAGTTCAATCATCTGCGCTAGTGCATAAGTCTCACCGGATACGAATCCTCCTTTTACCTGAGGAAGCCCCTTGTGATTCCTTGCGAAGTTCCTTAATATCTTTATTGGAAGTACCTCATCAGCGGAGTATGCCAATGCAGTCGGCCCTTCCATCATTGAAAACACACCTTCCTTTTCGTCAATCTCGATCAGATTGAATACTTTCTTCAAAAGTGTATTTTTCACAATTGTGAAGTTAACGTTGTTTTCACGCATATGTGCTCTAAGCTCGGTCATGCCCTCTACATTAATTCCGGTGAAATCAGCAAGAACAATTGAACCCGCCCCGTCAAGACCCTCGACCAGGGAGGCTACGACCTTTTCCTTTTGCTCTCTGGAAATAGCCATTATATCATCACCGCCTATCGAACAAGGGTTCTAAGATCGCTGACATCGATCTTGATACCCGGTCCCATCGTGGAAGAGATCGAAACATTTTTCATGTATCTTCCTTTCACGGCAGATGGTCTTAATTGAGAGACTTTCTCAAAAAATGACAATGCGTTTTCTACGAGAGCTTTTTCCTCAAAACTGGCTTTGCCTATAGGAACATGGATGTTGCCTGTTTTATCCACCCTGAAACTGATTTTGCCTGCCTTGGCCTCCTGTACTGCTTTTGCTACTTCCACAGTGATTGTTCCAGTTTTGGGATTCGGCATCAGCCCTCTGGGTCCGAGAACCCTTCCAAGCTTTCCGACTATTCTCATCATGTCGGGACTGGCAATCACGACATCGAAATCAAGCCATCCTTCCTGAATTCTGGTGGCAAGATCCTCATCTCCAACGAAGTCCGCTCCTGCTTCTTTTGCTTTGTCAGCATTATCTCCAGTCGTAAAAACAAGAACCCTGACGGTTTTGCCGGTACCGTTCGGGAGAATACAGGTTCCACGAACCATCTGATCAGCGTGTTTAGGATTTACGTTAAGGGAAATTGCCATCTCGATTGTTTCATCGAAACCCGCTGACGCAAGTTTCTTAACGAACATGCAGCTTTCCTCAAGTGAATACAGCTTCTGTGAGTCGATGGTCTCTCTTGCGAGGCGGAATCTTTTACTCATTATTGCCATATCAGTCCACCACCGTAAGACCGATACTCCGCGCAGTGCCTGCGATCATCGATATCGCGGCATCCTCTGAAGCGGCATTCAGGTCTTTCTCCTTTATTTTCGCGATCTCGCGGCATTGCTTTACAGTAACAGTGCCTACTTTTTCCCTGTTGGACTCCGGAGAACCCTTCGCAAGCCCTGCTGCTCTTTTCAGCAACACGGCTGCTGGTGGGGATTTCAGAATAAAGGTAAAGCTCCTATCTTTATAGATACTTATGACCGCAGGAATAATAAGTCCTTCGCTCCCCCGGGTTCGAGCATTGAAGTCCTTACAGAAACCGGCAAGATTAATCCCGTACTGTCCCAGCGCGGGACCGACGGGTGGAGCCGGTGTTGCCTGCCCTGCGGGCAGTTGAAGCTTCACCACACCCAAGATCTTCTTGGCCATGGGAACTCCTTCCTTAGCCGTCGCTACCTCCCCATACTGGTAGTGATGACTTAGTTACAGAGACGGACCAATTCCGTCTCGAAAATCGTCCGGTTAAATTCTCAGACCGGACGTACCTGTGAGAAATCTATCTCCACTGGAGCCTTACGGCCGAAGATCGTGAAGATCACTCTCACGCGACCACGTTCGGGATTGATGGATTCCACAACCCCGGTGAAATTATTGAATGGACCTTCGGTCACTCTGACTGTCTGTCCTACAGAATAAGGCACCCTTATAACTCTCGCTCTGTCTGAACCTTCAGCCTGCCCTTTAAGGCGACTGATTTCTTCATCCGAAAGAGGTTGTGGATAGCCCTGATTCATCGGGGGAAAACCACTGACATTGCTCATAGCTCTAATGTCCATGATCATTTCCGGATTCAGTTCAAGCTGAACGAAGACATAGCCTGGATAAAGTTTCTTCTGTCTCGTGGATTTACTTCCCCTGCGGGTGTTCGAAACTTCCTGCGTAGGTATAAGTACTTCTCCCACCTTATCAGGATATTTTCGGCTCAGTTGAATATCCAGAAATCTTTTCACCCTCTTTTCGTATCCCGAGAAGGAATGAACAACGTACCAGTTCAAGTTGCTATTGCTCTTCTCATCAGCCTGGTCTTCTTCCAGTCCGGGTGTTTCCTGTCCGTTGGTCTCTTCTTCAGTCATTTTATTATCCTTTAGCTGCAGCTGTCAGCCGCAATCCAGGAGCCTGTCCGACAATAAAACATTGCCTGACACACTCCTAATGAATCAGTCTGATAAGCCCGTTTACCAGGATGGCAGAAGCCTGATCGGCAGCAAAAATCCATACGGAAGTTATCGCCACCGCGATAATTACAACCCAGGTTGACGCAATAACCTCATCTTTTGTCGGCCAGGCTACTTTGATCATCTCCGCTTTGACTTCGCAAAGAAACCTGAACACAATTTTTACGACCCGTACAATCAGGTTGCCGTCACTGGATTTGCTTTTAGCCATGCTTAGTCCTCGTTTTCCTCTAAAAATTCTGGTTCAGGCTGACAATCTGGCAGGGCCGGAAGGACTTGAACCCTCAACCGCCGGATTTGGAGACCGGTGCACTACCAATTGTGCTACGGCCCTGCAGATTCTTCCGCATATGCTTCAATTCCCTATACTAAAGAATCCTGAATCAGCTCAACGGGAAATTCTTCCAGAATTCTCCAGTAGATCTATTTCGTTTCCCGGTGAAGAGTATGCTTACTGCAGAATCTGCAGTACTTCTTAAGTTCCATTCTGTCGGGATTTGTCCGTCGATTCTTTGTTGAAGTGTAGTTTCGACGTCTGCATTCCTGACAGGCAAGTGTCACTATTACCCTCACAGTTAACCAGCCTACTCCCCGATTTTGTCAACCACTCCGTGGCCGACTGTACGTCCACCTTCACGGATAGCAAAGCGAAGGCCTTCTTCCATGGCAATGGGAGTGATAAGTGTTATTTTTACTCCATCAATATTATCTCCGGGAAGAGCCATTTCGCGGCCTTCAGGAAGTTCAATCTCTCCGGTCACATCGGTTGTACGGAAGTAGAACTGCGGACGGTAGCCGGTTTTAAAATGCTTTTTCCTTCCGCCGTCCTTCGTGCTGAGGATAATGATATTGGCGAAGAATTCGGTATGAGGTGTAACAGAGCCCGGTTTTGCCAGCACCATTCCTCTTTCAAGCTGATCCTTCTTGATTCCACGAAGAAGAAGACCGACGTTGTCTCCCGCCTGTCCCTCGTCAAGAATCTTCCGGAACATCTCAACACCTGTGCAGGTTGTTTCAATTGTTTCATGAATACCAATACGTTGAACCTTGTCACCGGTGTGAATAATTCCACGCTCTATACGACCGGTTCCAACGGTGCCACGGCCTTCAATGGAGAACACGTCCTCAACCGGCATAAGGAAAGGCTTTTCAGTATCACGCTCGGGAGTGGGAATCCACTCATCTACTGCTTCCATAAGCTCATAGACGCATTTTGCCTCTTCATCGTCCGGCAGACCGCTTGAGTTGAGAGCCTTCAGAGCGCTTCCTCTTATTATTGGTGATTCGGTATCGAATCCGTACTTCTCAAGGAGTTCGCCGACTTCCATTTCAATAAATTCGAGAAGTTCGTCATCATCAACCATATCAACTTTGTTAAGAAATACGACCATCCTTGGAACATTAACCTGGCGAGCGAGAAGGACGTGCTCCTTTGTCTGTTCCATAACACCATCGTTTGCAGCTATAACAAGAACCGCTCCATCCATCTGAGCAGCACCGGTAATCATGTTCTTGATGTAGTCAGCATGACCGGGGCAGTCTACGTGAGCATAATGTCTATTCGCAGTTTCGTATTCCTGGTGAGAAGTAGCGATTGTGATTCCACGTTTCTTTTCCTCGGGAGCGTTGTCGATCATGTCAAATTCTACGTAACTGACATTATCGAACTGTGTTGCAAGACATTTTGTTATCGCGGCGGTCAGCGTGGTTTTGCCGTGGTCAATATGACCGATTGTGCCAACATTAACGTGAGGCTTAGTCCTTTCAAACTTTTCCTTGGCCATGATTTCTCCTTTTCTTTCTCATCCATCATTACCTGGATGATCTGCTGAATTCCTATTCAGCTGCTTTATCTACTACTAACACCAATGTGGAGCCCACGAGCGGGATTGAACCGCTGACCTCGTCCTTACCAAGGACGCGCTCTACCGACTGAGCTACGTGGGCTCGGCAGCATCCAGACGGATATTCCCGCATCATTCCTTTTCGCTCCGGCTTCAAGCCTGGAGCGGGAGACGGGGGTCGAACCCGCGACCCTCAGCTTGGAAGGCTGATGCTCTGCCAACTGAGCTACTCCCGCCCTGCCAGACCCTTTTTGAAGCTGTATGATCTCAGGCTTGGTGGCGAGGGGTGGATTCGAACCACCGAAGGCCATTGCCAACAGATTTACAGTCTGCCCCCTTTGACCGCTCGGGAACCTCGCCAGTTTCCTGCAATTTATCTAAACGAAGCACCTTTTCCACTGGAGCTGGCGAAGGGACTTGAACCCCTAACCTGCTGATTACAAATCAGCTGCTCTACCAGTTGAGCTACGCCAGCAAAAAGCGAACCTGAAGCATACAGCAACCCCTCTCTACTGTCAAGATTCTCATTGCCCTGTAACAACTAAGGTGAAGAACATTGACGCAGACAAAAGGAAATCTGTAGCTTTATCGAACAGGGAAATTACACCGGAAGCGGGAGTATGTCAATGAATGTCAGATTGTGCGGAATTACTGCTGGGGTGACTATGCTTTTGATAGCAATGAGTTGCGGTAATGTTTCTTGTCTTCAGGATGAACTTCAGATGGTTCCGGGTCTTTGTTTTCTTCATGCGCATATGAGCGCTGATTTCAACGTCGAACTGCTCCCTGTGAATATCAGAACACTCATACCAGTATGGTTATGTGATTCTCTTCTCTCCAGGGGAGATCTGGGTATCAGTCTTCTGAGCATAAATCTCTCTGATCTTTCTCCACAGTTACTCTTTCTTTCCTACAGTATGGATGCTGATGAAATGACCTCCATCGCGAAAGAAGGATTCGGCTGCAATTCAGTAGAAGCAGATGACAGAATCGATCTTATCAGCGATCAGGGGAGTGTGCTGGGCTCAATTTCAGACAGGAATGGCTGGACATGCCTTATCACTGGAACAGGATCTGACAGAGCGGTAGACAGATGGCTGGAACTTGAGTCTTCCGAATCCCTTGCATCCGATACTGATCTGATGGAAGTAGCCGATTCAGAAGCGGATCTGACCGTTCTTTTTTCAAATAACTCTATTTCATTTCTGTCGGTCATACCGGATGGTATGTTTTCCAGATCCGAGAGACGTACTCTGGCAAATGTAAGGAATCTAGTACAATCAGCTGGTCTGAAAGCTCTTCGAATAAGCCTTAATTTCATAGATGCCGATCCTCCAATGACAGTTCTGGAGATCAAACTTGTCAGAGGTGATAACTATATTTCCAGTCTTTCAATCAGTTTCAGTGATACCGGTATCTCTCCGGACAGTCTTATTCAGGAAGTACTGCTGGAGCTGTTACCGGAATGACCATTATCCAGGCTCGCGAGATTACAAGAAGCTTCGAAGGAATGGAAGTTCTTTCAAGTCTTGACCTCACAGTAGAAAAGGGAGAATTCCTTGCAATTACAGGCCGAAGCGGTGTTGGAAAAAGCACTCTCCTGGCAATACTCGGAACACATGATCGGAATTTCAGTGGGAATCTCCTAATCGCTGGAAGGCATACGTGTGATTTAAATTCGTCAGAGATGGCGGCTTTGCGCAGAGAATATCTTGGATTTGTTTTTCAGGATTTTTATCTCCTTCCATCACTCACCGCTATGGAAAACGTTATTCTTCCCGTTGTCTTTTCCGGGGGCAATCTGAAAATGGCTCGCTCTCAGGCAGAGGATGTCCTGAAAATGCTTTCAATCAGAACCGATCAAACGAAGACATCACTCCTGTCCAGAGGAGAAAGACAGAGAGTCGCGGTCGCCAGAGGTCTGGTTAACAGACCATCAATCCTCCTGGCCGATGAACCAAGCGCAAGTCTTGATGAGGAGAGCGAACAGATACTGTTCAATCTGCTTGACCACTCGCGCAAACAACAGGGATTCGCAGTCATTGCTGTCGTTCATTCGAAGAGTGTCCTGAAACGAGCAGACCGTATTCTCGAACTGAAAGATGGTGTTCTGCATGAAACCATCTGAAATCCGCTTCGCTCTTCATCTGTGGAACCGCGGTCACTGGAGAGATTATATCTTCAGCCAGGGTATGCTCCTCACCGCATCTCTCCTGCTGATATTCTTCATATCAATCGGCCTGGGTGTACAGAACGTTCTGGACAGGTTTCTATCAAGCGATCTTCCGGCGGAACAGGTTCGTGTTACTCCGCCGGGCATGCAGGCGGGATTCTTCCAGACCGAAACAGGCGGTATGGAGATCACGGAGGATATCAGAATATCTCTGGAGGAGATGCCATTGGTTGCGAAAGTAGATCCACAGATTTACGCACATGTTCCCGCTTATCTTCGAGGTCACCTCGGAGGACAGCCCTATTACACGGATATCACCCTTGAAGGCGTTACACGTGAATTCCTGGGTGATTCCCTTCTTGAATCAATTGACTGGTCATACTCTCTCGAGGATTCATCGAAAAAACTGCTGCCTGTTGTTCTGAGTGAGAACCTGCTACTTCTGTACAATGCAGGTTTCGCTGAATCAAACAATCTCCTTGGACTGACACCTGAGGGAGTTATCGGTATTGAATGCACGGTAACACTGGGCAGAAGCTCAATTGCGGAACTCGATCATACTCCTGTCACCGTGAGGGCAAGGATAGAGGCTACTTCCCGAAACATGAATCTGTTCGCGATTGGAGTACCCTTTGAATTTGTGGATCAGATTAATTTCCTGTTCCTGCCCGAGGACACAAGAAGGTACAGTGCTCTTGTCATAACTGCTGAAAGTGCGGAAGATGTTCCATCAATTGTTCGCGAGGTGGAGGAGACAGGCCTCCGCGCGGAAACAAGAAGGGGTATTGCGCAGAAGGCGGAGATACTTGTCGGAGCCGTTACAGCTGCTCTGTCAGCTCTTGCCGCGGCAATTCTCCTCTCAGCACTTTCAAGCGCGATTCATACGCTGGTTAACGACCTGAGAAACAGACGCTTCGCCCTTGGTGTTCTGATTGCTCTTGGTACACCCTATAATCGACTTGCGATGATCTTTTCCTTCCAGATCTTCTTCATGTCAATGGTAACGACAATTCTTGGCGCATCGCTTGGATGTCTGCTTGCATGGGGTGCCAGCAGCACATTTCTGTCTCTCAGTCCCACACTCAGAGCCGCTGTTGATACTCTTGCGGTTTTCCCTGTAGGATGGCTTGCGGCAGGCCTTGGGGTAATGCTCGCTGCTTCAACCAGCATCGCATACGTTTTCTTCCGGAAAATCCTGAGAATTCCAGTAACCAGTCTGCTTAGACCATAGGGTCAGGTCTTGCATTTAAGCATTTATTGCTATCTTTTATTATATGAAGACTATAAACGCTTGAATGCAAGACCTGACCCTTAAAAAAGGTCGAAGTTTAAAATGGTAGTAAAGCTGGTATTGAATTTTTCCCATGAAGACACCTCGGGATTTCTTGTATAATCCACCCGGTAGCCGATAGTGATGTAAAGCGGGTTCCATGTTCGTAAAGCTATTGAAAAATCCCCGTGAGAGATGAAATTTTCTGGATCATCAGGCGGAAAGAACAGGTCTCCGGAGATCCCGGCCTCTCTGATGAATGTGTGAGGTTTCCGATACCATAGACCTGTTGAGATGTAAACCGATAAAGTGTTTGAGTATCCCGGATCATCATGGGATAACCACCTTGCATTAACGGATCCAAGCCCTATCTCAGGCGAGAACCAGAACCAGGATGAGATCCACTTCTGCCATCCACCCGCGATGTACGAACTTATCTGCCATGGACGAACAGTATACCTCTGCCTGTCCCAGAATGAACTCATTACAAGATAATAGTTATCACTCAGCCAATAATCAAACTCGATAGAAGCCCATCCTGTCTCTGTATTCAGTGTATCGATCCGAAGACCCCGGATCTCTTCCCAGTTTATTGTTCTTCCTCCAAACCCTACGTTGATCGAGGAACCTCTTCTGTCAAAACGGTAGGAGAGTGATGTGCTGCCACCGCATTCAAGGAAAGACTGGGTACCTTTTTCAATTGAGAGATCAATCGAAGCAGAAGCGCTGAATCCTTTAAGTGTTTCCGCTATTATATCCGGATCGTACAAATCTCCAGCAATTATTTTGAGATGATTTCTTGCATCGATATTGAAAGGATCAAGCTCCAGGGTCCGTAGAAAATAATTAACCGCTTCAGCAGTTCTCGCTTCCTGCTCCGCGATGCTTCCAAGGAAGTTCAAGGCATCAATTGAAAAAGGATCCAGATTCAGCAGAGCAAGGAACACCTTCTCCGACTCGTTCAGATTATCCTGCTCAAACAGCGCCTCACCAAGTATTCCCAGAATTTCCATACTGTCAATTGAAGCAGCCAGAGCCTTGCCGGAAACTGAAACAGCAGCAGAATACTCTTCAAGATACAAATAGGTTTCTGAGATATCTATCAGAATATTATCATCTGTAAAGGTACTCTCCGCCCTTACCGCAGCAGCCAGTGCTACATCAGGCCTTACAGAACACTGATCGCATGCAAGATTCACATATGCTCCGGGATCTGACTGAAGAAGTATTCTCTCCAGACTGTCTGATCTTATTTCGGATCCGGTCTCATCCGCAAGAAGAAGGTATTCGGCAAGTGCCAGCAATCCGGACGAGGTTTCTGTATTCATTATTTTTCGGAATTCATCAAGAGCTTCATACTGTCTTCCGGCATCCCGCAGCAGACGTCCCAGATGCAACCGCGCGGGAAGGAAATCTGAATCGAGTTCAATCGCTCTGGTATAGCAATTCAGTGCTTTGAGGGTATCATTCTGTCTTTCAAGCAGGTTTCCGAGAAGATACCAGCCGAATACACCGGTTGAGTCCAGCTGTATCGATTTATGAAACGCATCCTCCGCCTGTTCCGTAGAGGATGGCCGGTTTTCCATCAGAACCAATCCGGTAGCTGCCCAGAAAAGGGGGGATAGTGAATCAGCAGGAATGGCTGCTTCAATTTTCAGAAGATCGATCTCCGAAATCCCGTCAAATATTACTGATATCAGAAAGGCTGCCATGGCTTCCGTATTGCTGGAATCAGCACTGACAAGTAAGGCTGCCTCTTCTGCAGCGTTAGGCCAGTTGCCCTTTGAACATTGCGAATACCACAGACTGAGATCCGTTGACATCAGCGTCAGTACGCCAAGCAGCATCAGTCCATACATCAGAAAATCCTCAGATTAAGTCGAGAGTAAAACTCGGTATTGTATTTGTCCCAGTATCTGTAAGCAGGTGTTCTTGTATAACCGACGCTGTATCCTATCGTAAGTGAAAGTGGATTCCACATATCAATAACCACTTCCGCCAGACCGTTCATCAGTGTATTCTCAGTATTATCCGGTGGCTGATAGAAATCTCCCCACAACCAGAGAGTCGGCCAGTTGGAATCCTGCGTGCTGATCCAGAATGCCAGTGAACCGTAAAGGGTTGTCCTGTCAGTTCTCTCATCTTCCAGACCTGATGCCCAGTGAGTGTTCACCTGACCGATTCCGAGTCCTGGAGATATCCATAACCAGTCAGTTACCCACCTTGCATAGTCAAAAGAAAAGTATGAGCTGATCTGCCATGGTCTGACAGTTCCCGGCTGCCTGTCCCAGCTGCTGTATGCTTTGACCGAAAAGTGATCCGATAAAATACGTTCAATCGAAAAGGACAGCATTGCCCAGGAATAGTCATTCGCATATTCCTTTGACGTCTCAATGAAACTGTACTCCGCCTCAAGAGAAACAGAACTCCCTCTGGAATCGAACTCGTATGAAACCAGATTGCTGACGGAGTAATTTCTTTCACGTACGTTGCCATTATCAATCCGTATGTCAGCAGAAACCGTAACATTGAAACGCCCGGATTCCCTTCGGTTCCATTCGGCATCAAACCCGGTATCGGTAATGGATCTTACTCTTGTTTCGGCATAATCATATCCCGGCGATATACTCAATGCCTGGAAATAGTAATCCATCGCCTTATCAGAATATCCTTTCTGCTCGAACGCCAGCCCCAGGTATGAGTATATCCATGGAGATGACGGATCAAGATCAAGGGCTTTTTCAAGTGCTGCTATCGCCTCATCATAAAGATCAGCAAAAAGATACGCTTCTCCAAGACCACTCCAGCCGCTGAAGGAAAGGCTGTCAAGCTCAGTAACCTTCTTGTATTTCTCAGCAGCGGCTTCTTCCTGATCTAAATCAAACAGGTAGTAACCCCAGTCCAGCCAGATATCCGGATTATCCGGAGCCAGTTCCGTTGCAGCAGCGAAACAGGATTCAGCAGCGGCAGGTTCATTAAGAATACCGTAGAGCCCTGCCAGAGAAGACCATAGCCCGGAATCGCCATCAAAACCTTTTTCGGAAGCTCTTTGAGCCAGCCGCAGAGCTTTTTTGGGAGCAACAATCGAATATGACCAGGCCAGATCAATCCATGCGGACGGATATCTATCAGCCAGAACATTCAGCATGCTGTCAGCTTCGTTAAAACTACCCTGATCCTCGAGGAGAAGAACTCGTTCGCACATGGCGGTACTTTCAGCGCCTCCGGCTTCTACAAATCTGTCCCACAGTTTCATTGCTTCCTCAGCGTTACCTGACTCCGCCTCAAGCGGAGCAAGGCGTTGAAATCCGAACAGATAAGTTGAATCAATTAAAATGGCATTTCTATAGCACACGATGGCGCTGTCCAGATCTTCAAGCTGTTCCAGAACATATCCAAGCTCACCCAGAAGCCATGCTCCCGGTTCGGTAGTATCTATCGCGAGTTGATACCACTCTGCCGCAGACTCGAGATCTCCACTCTCCTCGAAGAGAAGTCCCCTCTGTTCCCACGCCCAGAGATATTCCGGATCTGTCTTTATTCCGTTTTCGTAGGCTTCGCCTGCTTCCTCAGGTCTTCCAAGGTTCTCAAGTACTATCCCGAGTTCTCCCCATGTCCAGGTATTCAAAGAATCATTTTCAAGAACAGAACGATAAGCCGATTCAGCAGCACTGTATCTTCCCAGGTTCTCATAAAGGAGCCCCAGTTCAATCCAGGCATCAATGTGATGTGGGTCCGATTTAACACAGGCATTATACCAGTGAATGGCTTCATCAGAATTTCCAGTACTCTCGAATATCAAACCCAGTCTGTACATAGCAAATACATAGTCCGGATTCAGTTCGATCCCATCCAGATAGCTCTGAATGGCGGCATCGAGATTTCCAACCATTTCCAGACAGAGACCGATCTCACCCAGACACCAGTAATCCCCGGGATCCCGGACAAGAAGATCCCTGTACGCTTTCACGGCCGGACCGTAGTACTCCCGTTCCTCAAAAAGAAGTCCCAGGTTCAGAAGAGCATCTGTATCATCAGGATAAAGTTCTGATATTTTTCTATATGTGGCTTCCGCAGACTCATATTTGCCTTCAATTTCCATCAGCCAGCCCACCTCAAGCAGGAGCAGACGATTATCAGGCCACATTTCCAGTGCAGCAGTCAAACAATCGAACGCCTTCTCATATTCCAGCTGATATTCAAGAACAGTCGCGGTCTCAAGCCAAAGAGATATCCAGGATGGATCAATGTACATAGCTCTGTTCAATTCTCCTGAGGCATTTTCATACTCTCCCTGAAGTGCCAGACAGTGCGCCTTCCCCACTATGCCAAGAATGAAGGTTGAGTCCAGATCCAGTGCTTCCTGAAAATTCCGCATTGCCAGTTCGATGCTGTCCATGGCCATTGATCTACCGAGCGCTCCCCATGCCATCGCTGAGAGCGAATCCAGCTCAACTGCTTTTTCGGCAAACTCTAAAGCTTCTGAGATGTTTCCGATAACAGCTTCCGAAAAAGAGAGTGATGCCCACGCATCCGAATCGGAGGAATCCGCATCTACAGCAAGGAGAGCTTGATCACGGGAGCTTTCCCATTCGCCGGATGAGAATTTCTCCTGCCATCCCGTTACGTTCCCCGCAATCAGAAAGGAAAGAAGAAGTATCTGCAAATCAGCCTCCTGTTATCGAAATGACCAGACCGGACAGTCCAAGCGCCCAGCAATACCAGGCAAATACTGAGAACTTCCCTTTGGATAGAAATGAAAGCAGAAGTCTCAGCGCAAGATATCCGGTAACGGCTGAAACCACCAGGCCAACGATTATCAGAGGCAGTTCTATACCACTTTCCCCAATATCACCCAGCTTCAGTACAGCAGCGCCAGCAATCGCGGGTATGGAAAGGAGGAAGGAGAATCGAGCAGCTTTTTCTTTCCTGATCCCGGCGAACAGCCCTGATGAAATGGTAAAACCGGAACGGGAAATCCCCGGGAGAAGGGCAACAGCCTGCGCCAGCCCGATCATAAGACTTCCGATAATCGAAGGATTTTCCCTTTTGCCTTGCTTCGCAAGTCTTGTTGAGAACAGAACACAACCCGTAACAATGAGCATAATAGAAACCACGACCGGCCTGTCAAAAAGCTGCTCCACTGAATCTGCCAGCAAGAATCCGGCCGCTGCTGCAGGTATCGATCCCAGAACAAGCAGGCCTGCGAGAATAAGGGACTCCTTCTGTTTCCTGAGAACACCTGAAACAAGGCCGACAAGATCTTTCCAGTAAACGGCAAGAACCGCCATAAGTGTTCCAACATGCACAACTACTTCAAAAGTAATATCACCGGGCGGGATATTCATGACTGTCCCGGCAAGGGCGAGATGCCCCGAACTCGAAACGGGCAGGAATTCCGTAATACCCTGAATAACAGCAAGTATTATTACTGTCAGCAGAGTCATTCTTCCAGAAACTCTCTGTGAAGAGCCCTGAGCGCACAGTCTCTCTGGTTCAGCATAACAAGTGCCGAGATGGTTGCATGAGAGTCAACGGTCTGAAGCATATCGATGTCTGCCTGATCCAGCGCTGAGGAGAACCTTGCCATAACTCCTTTAATTCCATGCATCCCCGCCCCTACTATCGATACTTTCGAACAGGGTGAAACCGTTTCAAATTCGATCATGTTCCCTCTAAGAACTTCAGATACCGTTCCGCTCTCCTCGCAGAGAACCGTAAACATGGCTGTGGATCCGAACACACTGAACATATCCATCGAAACTGAAGCTTCAGCTATGAGTCCGAATGCTTTCGAGTAGAATCCATGCAGAGTTGCTTCATCGTTTTTTCTGATTTTATACTGTGTCACATCAGGGCCGGACGCGACACCTGTAATGTACTTCCCATTATGAATAACAAATGGTTCTATCTCTGTGACTCGCTTGCCTGTGGAATGAGACAGGATATTAATTTTAACTCCCGCTTTTCCGGCGATTTCCGAAGCTCTGGGATGTACAACCTCCGCTCCCTGCCAGCCAAGCTGACTCAAATCTTCATAACTGATTTTTTCCACACTTATGACTCCGGGAACTTTATCCGGATCTGCCGTGAACACTGAATTTATTTTCTTGTACAGCAGCACTTCGTCAGCATCAAGAGCTGCAGCCAGCGCAATTGCGGTTATATCGCTTCCTCCCCTGCCAAGAGTGGAAACCATTCCATTACTTCCCATTCCCTGAAAACCGGCAACGACAATACAGTCATACTCCTCCAGAACTGCCTGGAGAGTTCTTCTGTCGATCGACTCCAGTTTTGAATCACAATTATTTTTATTCGTGCGAATGCCTGCGTTCCAGCCGGTTATTGCCCTCGCTGATACTCCTTCAGATCTAAGCATATCAGCCATAACGGTAGCAGAGATAATTTCACCGGTAGCCATAAGGCAGGCTTTTTCCGGTTTCGATGGAGAAGAAACCATTTCAAGAAGAGTATCGGTAGAATAGGGATCACCCTTTCTTCCCATCGCGGATACAACTACAATGAGTTTTTCATGCTTTGTCAATTGCCGGATGCAGTGCCGCATGGATATCTTTCTGTCCTCCCCGGAAGCAAGACAGGTTCCCCCGAACTTCATCACACATAGTCTATTCACTTCTGTTACCCTCCCGCAGTGATCTTACCTGCATATTTCATCAGCATTCTACTGCCGGTATCATTCCTGAAAATATCCATTCTTGAGTAATCTGTTCCTTTTAAGTATACTGTCGCCCGGATTTTTAAACATACTACAGCCAGACCGGTTAACGAATCAGGAGTCTTTGTGGAATCTATTAAAGTATGCATGGTGGTCAAAAACCAACTCTGGAATGACGCGAGAGTTAAAAAGGAAGCGATCAGTCTTACAGAGGCCGGTTTCAACGTCACCATCATCGCTGAAACGGAGGAGGGCTGTCCGACTGAGGAAACCTGGAAGAATATTCGGATACTCAGACCGCTTAAAGATTCCATCCGACGTAACGCGCTCCGAGAAAAAGTGATAGACGCATCTGCAAAAGAAAATGAATCCCTTAAGAGCAGAATTATTAAACTCCTTCGCCGTAATCGCTTCAGAAGATTTCTGACTGATCTTACAAGGGCTTTCCCTTGGGAATACAGACTCTACAAAGCAGCGCTTTCGACCGGTGCGGATATATTTCACGCAAATGATCTGGATACCCTCTTCATCTGCGCAAAGGCTGCCGGAAAGACTGGAGCTAAACTTGTTTACGATTCTCATGAACTCTGGCTCGAATCCTCAAGGTATTTCATAGCTACATCGGCTCTCGATCGGTTCCGTTACAGAATCACCGAGAAAAAATTCATTCCGAAGACAGATGCCGTTATCGCGGTAACACCTTCCAGGGGTGAGGTTATGAAAGAAATGTATCCTTCAATCAGCAAGCTGGTCATAATTGAAAACAGCACAGATCCAATAAGAGAACTGCCGGAGAGTTCCTATCTTCGGAATAGACTCGCTATCCCGGCAGGTGTTCCGGTAATACTTTACCAGGGAGTCATCTGCCCTGAGAGAGGGCTGGATAAACTGCTTGAAGCCGCTTCCGTCCTCAGGGACGAAAAAATTGCTATCGTCATAATAGGTCATGATGCCTGGCAGGGAACGCTGCATAGAATGCACAGTGAAATGAATCTGAAGAACACTGTTTTCCTTCTTCCACCCGTTCCTTCTGAAGCTCTCCCGGAAGTAACGGTGTCAGCAGACGCCGGTCTGATCCTTTTTGAGAATACATGTCTTAACCATTACTATTCCCTGCCCAACAAACTGTACGAATATATGATGGCCGGTTTGCCCGTGATGGCCAGCGACTTCCCCGAAATGGCACGGATAATCAATAAACACAGCTGCGGAATATTGGTTGATCCCTCCAGTCCGCAGGAAATCGCAGAAGGATTAAAAGGGTTTATTCGCTCACCGGATGAGATGCGACAAATGGGAATACGGGGAAGAAAGGCTTCACTTGATAAATACAACTGGCCTGTTGAGGAAAAGAAACTCGTTGATCTGTATGTGGAGCTTTCATTATGAAAACTCTCCATAGAAACAGCTTGAGAATATCCTTTGTTATGCTGGGACTGAGAGATTACAGTAGCGGCGGGTATTCTTTCAATTTCAGAATGGTTGAAGCGCTGCGCCAGGCAGGACATGAAGTTGATGTGGTGCATTTCACTTCAATACCTGAGAAGATCAGAGGTCTAAGGTTCCGAACATCCCTTCATGTACTTGGACAGGTGTTGAAATACAAACCTGATCTGATAGTGATCAGTAAAAGTTACAGTTTCATGGTTCCCCTCAGAATGCTCCTTTCTGTACGGAAGTACCCCGTTCTGTATCTGGTCCATCATCTGGAGTGGCATGACAGATCCGGTGATGTTTCCAGCGCCAGAAGAAGTATTGTCCGCTGGTTTCTTTCCTGCGGGCGAAAGATATGGGTTAATAGTCTGAGCACCGCTAATGATGTGGTTTCCCTGGGAATACCGGAAGAAAGGCTCTGCATTGTTCCACCCGGCTTCGAACGATTTAAGCTTACTCCCGGCAGCAGGATGCAGCAGCCGGTACGCATTCTTTCTGTGGGCACCATCTGTCCCAGAAAGGATCAGCTCACTCTTGTGAAGGCATGCGCAGGTTTGGGAAACAGGGAGTTTCATCTGCTGATACTCGGAGATGAAACAAGTGATGAAGGTTACGCAGATGCGGTTCGAAGGGAAGCGGACAGAGATTCCCTCCGTGGAAAGGTTACTTTCATGAGTCACCTTTCTCAGAATGATCTGCACGAAATGTATAATCAGAGTCACATCCTTGCGAATCTGTCACATTGGGAGGGATTCGGGATCGCGGTTGCTGAAGCCATGTGGGCTGGTCTGCCCGTTGTAGCTGCCGACGCCGGCGCTGTTCCTGAACTGGTAACCCATGGTATTAACGGGTATCTGATACCTCCGGGGGATGAGAAGGAGTGCGCAAAGTACCTGAGAGAATTGGTTGACAACGAAACATTGAGAGAAAAAATGTCTGCGAGTGCGCACAGGATGGCTGAGGAGTTCTATACATGTCAAGATACCGGAAGGGAGTTTGTTAACCTTGCGGAAGAAACTGCTGGTTGCAAAGTTTGTATGGAGTTGTCTGTATGAAGAGATTTCTGTTTCTTGCGAGCAGCTTTCCACCCCTTACCAGCGGCGCAACTCCTGTAATCATGAATGTTTCAAGGTTCATGCCCGAAGCCGGCTGGGAGATGGTGCCGATAACGGTAAGCAATCCGAGAGGACTGCCGTTCGATCCTACACTTGAAGACATGCTTCCGGAATATCTCGATGTCACAAGAGTATACCATCCCGACCTTACCCTGATAGCCGAAAAGCTCCGAGCGCGCATTTCCGGAACATCACGCAATTGCCGTTCGGATACAGAATCGGCGCCTTTGCAGATCGCGGCAGGCAATCCCCTGTTGAAATTCCTGCGGGATTATGTACTCTTTCCGGACAGGCTTATTACATGGGTTCCTTTTGTTGTACCCGTCGGATTACGCCTTGCAGAAGAGAAGAAGGCTGAAGTAATAGTTTCTTTTGGTCCTCATCACTCAATGCATATCATCGCGGGGATCATAGCACGGATATCGGGAATCCCGTTTGTTCCATTCTTTGGAGACCTGTGGCTTAACGATTCCAATGTTTCATGGCCAAACAGACTTAACCGGTGGATCGAAGCCCGGCTGGAGAAATACGTTGTCGAGCATGCCGATGGCATCGTTGCGACAACGAACGGTTCAACGGAATATTTCAGGAATACTTACGGAACTGCCTGCCCTCCGACACATGTTGTTGAAAACGGGTACAATCCCGAACAGGAACTTCCCAAAAAGGACGATATCTCCGAACGGGATTTTCTGCTTATAACCTGCACCGGCAATTTTTTCGGCAGCCAGTCACCCGTGAATATTTACAGAGGGCTGAGGCTCTTCCTTGACAGGCATCCGGACGCCCCTGTTAAAATCAGGCTTATCGGTAAACAGGAACCCGAACACTGCGATCTTCTGAAAACGATTGAGCTCTCTTCAAACCTTGAACTGATCGATACTGTTCCATTCAAAGATGTGCCCCGCTGTCAGATCGAATCGGATGTTCTTCTGGCAAGTCTCGGCGACATTCCCGGTGCGGAGCTCAAGAACTCATCCAAGCTTGCTGAATACCTCAGAACCGGGAAACCTATATTCGCGATTGCGCCTGAAGGCGATATGACGAACTATGTAAGAATCCTGAAAGCGGGTTACATAGCTAAGCCTTCCCCCGAAGGATTCGCGGAAACCCTGGAAGAGGTTTTCAATGACTGGAGAAGGAACAAACTTCACGGAACACTCAGAAAAAAAGCCATGGAAGAAATATTCAACGCCAGAAACATCATGAAGCGGTTCGGAGCATTTCTGGACGGAATAGTCTCAGGAGACATGGAATAGAAACATGAACATTACATATCTGCTTGATTTCCTACCCACATATGTTGCCAGGGAGATAGCAGCTCTCGCGGAAAAGGACATTTCATTAAGCATCCATCTGCCTCCAGGCTCTCCTGACTCCGATCTCTGGGACAAAGTCCTGTCGGAGGATGGAATAAAGCATCCGGATATTCTCATTTCAAGAGATCTGCCGCTGCACTGGTGCAGGCTTCCAGTCCTGTCGCTTGCAAAGGAATCATTGAAAGGGGTTTTTCCGCTTTTTCTGAAGATGCCGTTCAGGTTCACACACTACGCTTTCAAAGCCCTTCTATCAGGTACATTCAGATACTTTCTCGCAGGGGCGGCGTATGCCCGGAGTGTACTCAGTGATAAACCAGACCTCCTTCATGCTCACTTCGCTAAGGATGCAGCACATATTGCGATGTGGGCGGGAGCACTTCTGGATATCCCGTTTTCCGTTACAACCCACGCTCAGGACATTTTTACACCTGAGAGCAATAAAAGGCTTGCCACACTACTGAAGAACGCGCAGACAGTATTCACTATTTCACATTTCAACAGAGTTTTCCTCACGAAGCGTTTTGGAGATTTTCCGGATAATAAATTGAAAGTCACTCATCTTGGTCTTGAACCGAAATTCCTCCCTCCGCGAGAACAGTCCAGTTCAGATATACCGATTCTAATGTGCGTCGCAAGCGGACTTGTACCGAAAAAAGGTGTGGAAGTGCTTCTTCAAGCCTGCAGAATACTCCACGAAAAAAACATCAGTTTTAAATGCATTATTGCCGGAACTGACCAGGCGGGGAACAGGCTGGAATATTTCAGAAATGTAGTAAAAGAGTACGAACTCGATGGAATCGTGGATTTCATAGGTCTACTGCCTTCAAACAAAGT
The DNA here is from genome assembly GCA_030620995.1 of Candidatus Aegiribacteria sp. Lineage (GTDB taxonomy): Bacteria > Fermentibacterota > Fermentibacteria > Fermentibacterales > JCC-6 > Aegiribacteria. Next base: position 10,603 of record JAUXIK010000011.1, on the reverse strand, counting down.
ACTGGAAGCGGTTTCAACCTCTACCCTCTTTGTGCTCCCATCCGTAGAAGCTCCGAATGGAGATATGGATGGGATTCCAGTTGCTCTTATGGAAGCGATGGGAATCGGCGTGTCGGCAATCTCCACAAGGCTTACCGGTATACCCGAGCTGATCGAAGATGGCGTGAACGGTCTGCTTACCTCACCGGGAGATCATGAAGGACTTGCGAACGCGATTGAGAAGCTGCTCACCGATCCTGATCTGGCAGAAGATCTTGCTTCCCGGGGAAGAGAAAAAGTACTGAAAGACTTCTCCGTCGATCGATATACCGATGATCTGATCGAAGCCTGGACAGATATCCTGACCTAATTTGCGTCCTATCCCTATCCGAGGACAGTATACTTATTTCTATCTGCTCTTTTCAAGGTCTTCGTAAATAGTATCGAGTATGCGGTTTTCACCGAAAAAGAGCATTCCGGAATTCATAGGCACATACACATCCGGCCTCATCGTGGCTCCTTCGCCTTCCACTCTCTGGAAATACTTTGTCGGGTAGCCTACGGTCAGTCCTGACCATGGCAGTTGAGTGCTCCTGACTTCACCGAGATGGTTCGGGGCTCCACCGGTATTCTCTCCATATACAATAACTCCGGGAATCTCGCTTATCTCAATGGCATTGAGAATACCCGATGAGTAGGTCCACCGGCCTATTATCAGATAAAGCTGGATATCCCCCTGTTCAGACAGTTCCGTAAGCCAGTTTATCAGCAGCAGGGCCACAAGTGAATTGCCTCCGGAGTTTCTTCTGAGGTCCACCACTACGGCATCAACTGGTTCGGAATCCATAAGCTCTCTGAGATCATCCACATAATCGCTTATGTGATAATCATTCATCAGGGTGCATGAATTGTATGCGCAGTAGAGTATTCTTCTTTCGGAAAGATAACGATGCCAGTAAAAATCGTCGGAACCAAGCCACAGGGGCAGAGTGACTGATTCGGAATTATGAAATATTTCCATGTTAACATCGGATTGACCAATGGCCTTCAACTGAATGATGACGGTATCACCGGATGCTTCAAGGAACGTAAAAGAAACCGTTGAGTCGGCATCTCCGAAACCCAGAGCCTCCATGGGATAAGCCATCATCATGAAATTCTCCGCCCTGGTCTTAGGGACTACGTCGTTAGTTGCAGGAAACATTTCGGTCATGGCAGCAGCGGCTTCAATTGATGGCCTGTCTCCGTATTCCATGAGTCTTGAGCCGATAAGCTCCGAATACTCATTATCGATTGCGGTAACATAGAGCCCGTCGTCCAGCCACATTACGGAAATGGGATAGGCAATCCAGTCACCGTACTCCCAGAAGGCGATACCTGTATGGCTGCACCGCATTGAGGCCAGCACGCGGGTAAGCTCCATAACCGTTTCCATATCGCTGAGGCTGTCAAGGCTTTGTTCAAGCCTGTCGAGACGGCTCTGAAGGCTGTCTTCCGGCTCGTACATAAAAAGGTCGTAATGCATCTCCGGAAACGAATCGGCAAGCCACTGAATATCCGCCTGCCAGCCTTCACCCGGCGCTACTTCTTCCTGTGACTCTCCGCATGATAGAATGAAGACAACGAGTACTGAAACCATTGTAATAATTAAAATTCTACCCATATTTTTCTCTCCGCCCCTGTTTGTTTGATAATGATGTAAAAATATATGCCGACCGCAGATCCCATAGTTGATAATATATGAATTGCCTGACTAACTCGTGCTTCCCTGAGACAGGATTGTGATACTATCTCTCCTGATCTGAAACGATCCTACCGAAGCAGCACCAGCCTGATCGAGCCGACCTCACCATTTTCCTGGATTACTGTAGCGAAGTAGCATCCTGAAGACAGGTAAATTCCATTTGCAGACTCACCGTTCCAGGTGAAGCTGCCATCGAATGGTGATTCCAAAATAGTTCTTCCGGTAACATCTATTATCCTGATGCACGCACCTTCTGACAGCCCCTCAAGTGTGATGTTCACACAGTTACTGAAGGGATTCTCTGAACACTGGAGGTCCGTATCGGTCATGGCATTGGTGTCATCCTCCACTCCCATACCGTACCAGTCGAGGTAAACCTTCAGTTCAGAGGGAACACTTACCCAGATATGATCCCAGAAATAGGGCATGTACTGTGCGACCCCGCACGTAGACGAGAAATCATAATAGGCAGTTCCAAAAAAACCCCACTCAGTCCAGTACTGCATCCTGTAATACGGATTTGATGATTCACATGCGATCCAGCACCCGCCCTCGCTATAGAAACCTCCTGAGATATCATGGAAGTTGAGTGTGTCCGGCAGTACGATCAGAGTATCGGCTTCTGTGAACGAACCGATTGGATGAGCCTTCCATATGATATGGGAACCGATATCTCCGATGAGAAGCCCCGTGTCGTTCCTGTCATCAGCATGCTCCCATCCCAAACCGGTGATGCTCTGAACTTCCAGTCCTGAAAGATCCCAGCTGCCAATGTAACTACCGTTTGTGTTCATCGCATGCAGGATCGCAGTGCCGCTTTCGGCATAGTAGAGCATACTGTCGACGTAAGCCAAACCTACCGGTGAGCCTGTCCCAACGACAGAAAAAAATTCTTCCATTGTACCCGCCCATCCATCGAACCCATAAACAGAGTCGGTAATTGAGTCTATTGCCCAGACCAGGTTATCGTCAGTGGCAAGACCGGTAATGTAACCGTAGGGAACGTCGAAGGTGGTAATGATCGTATGACTGTATGCAAAGCTAACGCAGAAGAGTATGGCAGTGAATGCTTTCATAATTCACCTCTATCTGTAATTATATAGTACACATAATCATGAAGCCAGTCAAGATTGACTTTCGACAAACAGCAGCTCCATGAAATGTTACTATGTTTTCTCATTGATGTAGTCACAAGCGGGTTTCTGTAGATCTCTCCAGGAACCGCAGGCTTCTGGTTGAGCAGGTTTCTGGAGATCTCTCCAGGAACCGCACATGTAATCACAGGCTGGTTTCTGTAGATCTCTCCAGGAACCGCAGGCTTCTGGTTGAGCGGGTTTCTGTAGATTTCTCCAGGAACCGCAGGCTTCTGGTTGAGCGGGTTTCTGTAGATCTCTCCAGGAACCGCACGTATAATCACAGGCTGGTTTCTGTAGATTTCTCCAGGAACCGCAGGCTTCTGGTTGAGCAGGTTTCTGTAGATCTCTCCAGGAACCGCACATGTAATCACAGGCTGGTTTCTGTAGATTTCTCCAGGAACCGCACGTGTAATCACAGGCTGGTTTCAGAACCTGCCCAGGAGATCGATGTTCTTCCATTTTCCTGATCGGAAGCGGAATAGGAAGATCACACTGAGGATTGCTACATAGACGCTTGTGAATGCCCAGAGCGGGACAATGCCCACATTCCGAACCGAATACAGGTAGAGAACTCCGGGAATCCAGAATAGCCAGGCAAACAGACTTGAAACCCATACGACAAACTTCGTATCACCCGCTCCTCTGAGCGCACCGCTGAACATCAGACTCATTGCGTCAAACACCCCCCAGGCCGCCACAATTGCAAGAAGCTTCGCTGTGGTCGCTGAAAGCTCTTCAATCGTGCAGGCGGAATCCGGACTGAAAAATAGACGAGTGTAGAACCCCGGGAACAGTACGAAAGTAGCTGCAAGGGGAATAAAATAGTACAGTGAAAGCAGAAAGGTCCTTCTTGTGGCCCTGACTGCCATATCGGTGTCACCCATGCCGATGCACCGTCCAACTATTACCGTTGTAGCAAAACTGAACCCCAGAAGCGGGTTGAATGCCAGGTTGTTCACACTGAAGGCAAGATTGTTCGCTGTAAAATCCAATGCGCCCAATCGCCCGGCGATGAAAATAAATACCGTAAAGCTGCCTACATCCATGAAGATCTGTAAACCGGCAGGAAAGCCAAACCTGATAATTCTCCCTGTAAGCTCGCGGGAGAATTTGAAATTCTCCCTCGTTCTGTACCAGCGAGCTGTTCTGCCTGAAAAAGCAGCAACTGTAAGAATTGTGCCAGGTACAAACGATGAAATGGCTGTGGCTATTGCGGCTCCCTTTATCCCCATCTCGGGGAAACCCATTTTGCCGAATATCATAAGGTAATCCAGAAGGATGTTCAGCCCGGCGCCCGCAAGCACGGCCAGCATGGCGGGAACGGTCTTCCCCCGTCCGTTCCAGAATGCAGCCGCGGCTACAGTGAACACAGGCCCTGCTCCCGAAAACATCAGAATTCTGAAGTAAGTCTTCTCAAGGGCAAGAACCTCGGGTGCGTGCCGGGACAGGTCGAGCAGGAAACTTCCCGGAATGGCCATAAGAGCAAGGAATGGAGCACAGAACATCGTCAGAAACAGTCCCTGGGCGAATGCTTTTGAGCATCCATCCCTGTCATCTGCTCCGAAATACTGAGCCACAAATGTACTTGAATACCCGGCGGTACCGTAAAAAATGCAGAGCAGGGTAAAACTGAGAATTCCCGCAGGCAGAGCTGCCTGAAGCTCAAGCTGACTGTGCCTGGCGAGAAACAGCCTGTCGCAGAACATCATTATCGTTCTGCCGGCCATTCCAGCAATGATTGGAAACGAAACGGCAATGATTTCCCGGTAAGAGTCGGGGCGTCTGCGATCACTGTTCATCAGGATACTTTCCGGTGTCTTCGTTTTCATAACTCTACATTCAGACGCACAATATAATCTCTTTCTCTCAATCCCTGCCTGAATGGATTAATTTTGACATGTAATATGAATACATTAAGTTATAATTACATTCATGTTTGGAAAATTATCAGGAGAGCTGATTGCCGGAAGGAAGGAAGTAAATAGATGAAATACGGATTGGTGCTCACTACATTTCTCGTAATGCTCCTTTCGAGTACTGTTTCATGGTGTCATCCTGATATAGATGATGTCATCACAGCACTGGACCGGCTCTACAGGAGCGATGACAGCTATACAGAGATTTCCATGCACATAGTTACCCCTCACTGGGAGAGAACTCTAACCATGAAAGCGTGGTCAGAGGGATCCGATAAAACCTTCATCAGCATACTTTCCCCTGCTCGGGAAGCCGGGATGGCCACCCTCCGTATCGGAACGGAAATGTGGAACTATCTTCCAAACACGAACAGTACCGTTCGAGTCCCGCCATCCATGATGACAGGTTCATGGATGGGCTCCGATATCACCAACAACGATATTGTGAAAGAGATCACCTACGCAGATGACTATACTTACGAATACACTGCTGACACAGCTCTGACGGGAACGCCGGAGAACGGCGTTTTTTACATCAGACTTGTTCCGAAACCATCGACAGCGGTAGTATGGTCCAGCATCATCTGCGCGGTGAGAGCGGACGGTAATATCCCGCTCTGGGAACACTACTACGATCGGCACGGGAATGAGATAAAGAATGTGACATTCTCCGATATTCAGGATATGGGAGGCAGAACGATCCCAACGACGATGGAAGTAGTTCCCACCAACAAGGAGGGACAGAGTACAACCATTACCTGGTCACACGCGGAATTCAATCAGGGAGCCGATTCCGACATCTTCACGCTAAGCAATCTTCAGTCCGGCGGAAATCAGTAAGATGCTACTGAAGCTTGCATGGAGAAACATCTTCCGTCAAAAAAGAAGAACGTTCCTCACGCTTATGACCATGGCCGGTGGATTTGTGCTTTCATCACTTTCGATAGGATGGATGAACGGATCGTACAGCAGCATTATACTTTTTTTCACAAACAACAGAACCGGACAGATACAGGTTCACCATGAAGGTTATCTGGCAGACCCATCCATATACAGTACTATCGACAATTACGAGCAGGTTGGCTTACTCCTGGATTCGTTCCCTGATGTTCGCACATGGGCGCCACGGATATATACGGGGGCCCTTCTCGCAATAAAGCCGGATGCAGCGGCAGGACAGGCGAGTAACGCTTTCTCCAACTCAGCCGCAGCATCTGTGATCGGCATAGACCCAACAAGGGAGCAGGAAGCGACCGGGTTCTCAGATCAGATAACAGAGGGCGAAATGCTCACTGCATCCTATGCTGATACCTCTCTCTCCTCTACAGGTCAGATCCTTCTGGGAAAGGAACTTGCGATAACACTTGACGCATCCGTAGGTGACTCGCTGATACTCCTCTCCCAGGCAGCAAATGGAGCCGTAGCGGATAAGAGATACGTCGTTGTCGGTATAGTCAGTACCGGGAATACACAGATCGATAGAAGAACCAGCTACATCACACTGCTCGATGCGCAGAATCTGTTCGCTCTGGAGGGAGAAGCACACGAGATAGCTATCCTATCGCGAAATTTCAATGAAGTTGATAACCTTAACACAGCAATCTCCGAAAGGCTAATCGGCAGAAACCTGGAGACGAATTCATGGAAGGTATTCGCGAAAGAGTTCTACAACGGAATGAAAGCTGATGAATCAAGCCTGGAAGTAATGATCTTTATTATCGTACTCGTCGCAGCGATGGGAGTTCTGAATACGGTACTCATGATGGTTCTTGAGCGGAGGCGGGAATTCGGAGTGATGAAGGCTATGGGGACCAGACCCGGCTTTATAGTCCGGATGATCATGCTCGAAGCAAACATAATGGGCTTCATCAGCATTCTGCTCGGAAGCATTATCAGCACAGCTGGCCTGCTTTTTCTTTCAAAGCACGGAATTGTACTGGATCCTCCGCTTGATTACGGAGGTACTGTCTTCCGCGAGATGGTTGCATCGATCTCTCCTGACTGCTACTGGATACCGGCCGTCTGCGTGATACTGACGGCTTCTATCGTTAGCTGGATCCCGGCCCTGAAGGCTGCTCATACAAAGCCGGCAAAAGCGCTGAGGACGGTGTAAGTACCATGTTTGGACGACTGATAAGATTTGCATGGCACAGTGTCTTGAAAAACAGAAGAAGAACTGTAATCACAAGTTTGGCAGTCGGTCTCGGACTGGCAGCTCTGATGTTTACTGATGCCCTGATGGTCGGCATGACCGAGCATATGATAGATCAGACCACGAACGCATGGATGGGTGACGCGCAGATCCACAGAGACGGTTTCAGAGAGACGGGAAGGATAACTCTGACCATCAATGAACCCGATTCAATTACAGAAATACTGAGAACAGATTCGATAGTAGATGCCTTTACTTTCCGGATAATCTCCCCTGCATCTCTCCAATCAACAATGGAAATGAAACCGGTCACCATGATAGGTATCGATCCGGAAACCGAACCAACAGTCTCCATGCTGGAAACCGCCGTTGATTCCGGCTGCTACTTCGGCGGGGACAGCACCGATCTATTAATCGGATATAAGCTGGCGGAGGATCTGGACGCCGGCCTTGGAGACCTGATCGTTATCACCGCTGCGGAAGCGGACGGCGGACTATCCAGTAATCTGTTTTTCGTAACGGGGATATGCCATTTCGGAAGTGATGATCTCGACAGATATACCGCTTTCATCAATATCAATACAGCGGAAAGTATGCTTGGTCTCGAAGGTAGATTCCATGAAATCGCAATACGTTTTCCGGATTCCGAGTTGGGAATGGATGAATCGCTGCCTTTCTGGAGCAGGTTCTCTATCTGCGGAAACAAAGCCCAGGGCTGGGCAACACTGGCCACACAGGTAAAGGCAATGCTCAATATGACAAGAATGAGCACTCTGATAACAGCTGTAATCCTGTTCAGCCTTGTAGTATTCGGAATTGTGAACTCTCTCTTCATGTCAGTCTATGAGAGAATGTATGAATTCGGAGTAATGAAGGCGGTCGGCACAAGACCTGGTACGATCAGCGTCATGGTTATCCTCGAGGCATTCTGGCTTGCTGTGATCAGCATGATACTCGGTTCCGTCATGGGACTGGTTATCATCTGGATAACATGGAATACCGGTATCAATTTCGGCAACATAGAGGTTTCCGGTGTAATCTTTGACAGCGCGATTCATCCGATTCTGAAATGGGGCGGCATCTGGATATATCCATTCTTCACGCTTCTCCTGACAACGGCAGCTGGAGTCTATCCCGGTATCCATGCAGCAAGACTGAATGCTGCTGAAGCGATGAGAAAAAGCCTGTAAAGAACATGGAGAGAGAGAATATGGCAAATGAAAAAGTAATTGATGCAAAGGGCATTATTAAAATATACGATGATTCAGGTGTGCCTGTTCACGCAGTACGCGGAATTGACTATACGCTGACGAAAGGAGAATTCACCGCGATTATTGGACCAAGCGGTTCCGGCAAGACAACTTTCCTCAATGTGATAACCGGCCTCGATTCTCCCACCGAGGGAGAAGTATGGCTCTCGGGAAGACTGTTATCGGAAATGAGCGGTAACGAACTCTCCGATTTCAGAAGAGATCACATCGGGTTTATCTTCCAGGCGTACAATCTGTTTCCTGTACTGACCGTTGAGGAGAATGTCGAGTACATAATGCTGCTCCAGGGAGTACCGAAGGAGGAACGGCACAGCAGGGTTATAAGCATGCTTGAAAAAGTCGGCCTGGCTGACTATGCCAGCAGACTTCCTTCAAGACTCTCCGGGGGTCAGCAGCAGAGAGTGGCTGTAGCGCGGGCTATGGTTTCGAAACCTTCACTGGTAATAGCGGATGAACCAACCGCAAATCTGGATTCAAAGACAAGCGGAGCACTGCTGGATATGATGCGGCAGCTGAATGAGGACACCGGCATGACCTTCCTCTTCTCAACCCACGACGAAATAGTAATGAAGAGAGCAAAGAAGCTGGTTGTTCTCACGGACGGCAAACTGGACGAGAACAACCCCCCGGAGGAATACGAGTGAAACCCTTCCTATCAGGAATTCTACTTCTGTTGACTCTTCTGCCTTTTTCAGGACAGCTTCAAGCATGCAGTATCTCCGGTTCATTGAAGCCCGGAATTGATCTTATCGATGTGCCGGTTGCTGATTCATCACTGCGCTTTCTGTCTCAGGCTCCTATAAGATTAATGCTGTCACAGCGTATGGGAAGCACCAGGCTGGATCTCTCTTACATGATCTGTCCGACAGCAGGTGACCCGGCTTTCGAAGGCTCATCAGAAGGCATTTCTCTTTTCCGCATTGGCGACCTCGATGAGCGTATTTTCCCCTCCGAATGGAAGGGTACCGAATCTTTCAGCCTCCTGCAAAATCTGGACAGGTTCAGCATCCGTTTCAGACTCCCCTTTTCCAGTATCACGCTGGGTCGGCAGGCCATCTACTGGGGAGTGTCAAAATCAGTCAGTCCGACCAATTTCATCGCACCATTCCAGTACGGAACCGTCGATACTGAGTACCGGATTGGAGTGGACGCAATCAGGTCTACCTTTCCAATCGGCATGATGTCAGAAATGGACGCAGGCTGGGTATTCGGAAAGGATGCAGAATTCAGTGATAGCGGAGGCTGGCTCAGAGGTCGTTTCTACATGCTCCAGACCGATGCTACCCTTCTTACAGCATGTTTCAGAGAAAATCTGATGCTGGGGGGAAGTCTTAACAGAGCGCTTGGCGGGGCTACAGGGTGGTTTGAACTGGCGGTTGTTTCAACCGCGATTTTCTGCGGGAATACTCCTGACGAGAATAAAGAGACTTTCTGGAGCGCTTCAGCAGGAATGGACAGAAGCTGGTTCAACGCCACACTGTACGGCTATCTTGAATACCATTTCAACTCTCCGGGAACAAACAGTTCAGAAGATTACAGTGTTACGATTAATGCTCCCGCTTACACTGCAGGCAACATCTATCTTCTGGGCAGGCATTACCTCTCCCCGGGTATGACCTGGACGCCTATGCCGCTTCTGAATATCAGCGGTCAGGCACTTATCAATTTGACTGACCAATCCGCCTATGTAACTCTGTCTGCGGAATACAATATTACTGAGAACATCACGCTGAATGCAGGGATCAGCAGAGGAGCGGGGGAATCCTCCAGCAGTGAAACCGGAAAGTTATGCTCTGAGTTCGGTTCATGGCCAGGCAAGTACTTTACTTCCGCAACATGTTATTTTTAGTGTCTTAACCCGAAGTTGATTCAACAGGAACCCTCGATCGAGAGGATTGAGTATTGAAAAACGGTGCCAGGTTCAGGTTTCTTGCCGCCCTTCTGCCATTCGGCAGTATTGCAACAGGTATTTATCTGCTTCATTCCGCGTGGTGCGCAATCCTGTTCTACCATTCAGGTATTCTGCTCATTCTCTTCATCAACGGACAATGGGATATCCGGCGTGGTGTTTTCTCCGGCTAGAACAGTTTCTCAGGTATCGGATTGTCACTTCTTCTTTTCGGGAATGGCCCCCTTTTTATTCTTCTGTGGCCGATCATCTCTCTCCAACCCGATATCCTTTCTGAATCACTTTCCGATCTGGGTCTGTCCGGAATATCATTGTGGATCTTCGCTGCCTGGTACGTTACTGTTCATCCGTTTCTGGAGGAAATTTTCTGGCGAAAGTATCTTCTCTCCAGCAGCAGGTGGCCAACTCTGACCGATTGCGCTTTTGCCGCGTACCACGTACTTGTTCTCCTGCTCTTCCTTCGGCTGCGCTGGGTGCTTGTCTCTTTCCTGGCTCT
>JAUXIK010000155.1 GCA_030620995.1 Candidatus Aegiribacteria sp. | reverse complement strand
GTTCCAATACCTCTGTTATCAAGCAGACCTATATAAAAGCCGCCGTCCTCTATCCATAATGGAGCAAGACTCTCAAGATAATCATCCCCCTCCCATGTAGTTCTGGAGATGGAAGCGATATTATTCATATCACTGAAACGGGCTGGCCTGATGATTAATTCAGACATAAAATCACCTTAGAATTAGGATTTGAATCCTTTTCGTTATATTGCTGGCTGCTGAAGCTTTGCTTTGGTTTATTCAGAACAATAATTACTGCATACACAGATAGATGGAACGGATAGAAACAAATGTCAAGGAAATATTCAATCGCGAAAGTTCGTAATATTGGAATCATGGCTCATATTGATGCCGGAAAAACAACTGCTTCCGAGAGGATTCTCTACTATACAGGCAAATTACACCGTATGGGTGAAGTACATGACGGCGGAGCGGTAATGGACTGGATGGAGCAGGAGCAGGAGCGTGGCATAACAATTACCAGCGCGTCAACTGCAACAGAGTGGCGCGGCCATATGATAAACCTTATCGACACACCGGGACATGTTGACTTTACGGTTGAAGTTGAAAGAAGTCTTAGAGTTCTCGACGGTGTCATCGCACTTTTCTGTGCCGTTGGCGGAGTCGAGCCACAGTCTGAAACCGTCTGGAGACAGGCGGAAAAATATGCTGTACCCAGGATAGCGTTCGTAAACAAGATGGACCGACTGGGAGCGGACTTCTATGGTGTAGTTGATTCCATTCAGAAACATCTTGGGGCAAATGCGGTTCCTGTTGTAATTCCGATTGGATCAGAGGATAAGTTCAGGGGAATAGTGGATCTCGTTGATAACTGCGCCGTGTATTACGACAAATCCGACCGCGGAATGACCTGGCATGAGGAACCGATTCCTGAAGATATGATCGCGGAAGCAGAAAAATGGAGACAAAATCTTATTGAGAAAATCAGTGAGGTTGACGAACCTCTTTTCGAAAAATATTGCGAAGGGGGTTCAATTACTACTGAGGAACTCAGCCTGGCCATCAGAAAGGCGACTCACTCCCATATCATCTGTCCGGTACTTGGCGGAAGCGCTTATAGGAATATGGGTATTCAGAGGCTTCTTGACGCTGTTGTCGCATATCTGCCGAGTCCTCTTGACCTCCCTCCTGTCAGCGGTCACTGCATTGACGGCTCTCCTGTTGAAAGAACGGCAATGGATGAGGGAAGACTTGCAGCCCTTGCTTTCAAAGTCGTGACTGACCGTCATGTAGGAAAACTGATTTATCTAAGAGTCTATTCCGGAACACTTGAATCAGGCTCCTATGTTTATAATTCATCCATTAATAAAACTCAGAGAGTTGGAAGAATCCTTAGAATGCATGCCAACAAGAGAGAATCTGTGGATGCTCTCTATACTGGAGAAATCGGCGCTGTGATAGGTCTTCCGAATTCATCAACCGGAGATACCATCTGCTGCAGGGATAATCCAATCATTCTCGAAGCAATTGAATTTCCGGCTCCTGTCCTCAGCGTAGCTGTAATGCTCGAACGCAGAAGCGATCGAGATGGCCTTTCCCGGGCTCTGGTGAAGCTTTCGGAGGAAGATCCTACATTTACCGTATCCACCGACTCGGAGACCTCAGAGACGATAATTTCGGGCATGGGAGAGCTTCATCTCGAGATTATTCTGGACCGTCTGAAACGGGAATTCGATGTTGATGTTACCACTTCTCCACCAAGAGTCGCATACAGAGAAACCATCACTTCATCAGTTGACATCAACGAAAAACTGGTAAAGCAGAGCGGTGGAAAAGGGCAGTATGCCCATGTAGTGATGACACTCAAGCCCATGCCTGCCGGACACGGATTCGATTTCAGGAACAGAATTACCGGAGGCAGTATTCCCCGCGAATACATTCCCGCGGTCGAAAAGGGAATCGTAGACGCAATGAAGAAAGGCGTTCTGGCGGATTTCCCTGTTGTAGATGTCAGAGTCACTCTTCGAGACGGAACCTTTCATGCGGTCGATTCATCGGAAATGGCTTTCAGAAGATGCGCTGCAATCGCATTCAAAAAAGCGTTCATGAAGGGCAGTCCGCACCTGCTGGAACCTATAATGAGTGTCGTCATAACAACACCGGAAGAGTATTCGGGAAGTGTTACCGGAAGTGTTTATGAAAAGCGTGGAAATATTAAAGCTCTGGATATTCAGGGAAACGCTCATGTAATAAAAGCTCTCGTACCTCTATCCAACATGTTTGGCTATGCTACTGATCTGAGAAACATGAGCCAGGGCAGAGCATCATTCACGATGCATTTTGAACATTACGAAGCTGTTCCGTTCCTGATTGCGGAAGATGTGCTTAAGGATTTAAAAGCACGTAAGGATCAATGATTCGCGCAAGGATCAATGAGTGATGACCATCCTCCTTGTCATGCAGCCTAATACGGTCTCCAGATGGCACAGGTAAACGCCTGTCGGGATTTCCGTGCAGCACAGGGAAACCTCGTGCTGGCC
>JAUXIK010000159.1 GCA_030620995.1 Candidatus Aegiribacteria sp. | reverse complement strand
TATCTTTTCAACGTATGCCAGATTAGAGCTGGAAGACGCAATTCATTTTTATGATCTTGAGTATAAAGGACTTGGACAGCAATTCAAAACAGAAGTAAGGAAGGCTGCTTCAAGGATTTCTGAATATCCCGAAGCATGGGCCATAGATCGTGGTGATATCAGAAAATGTCTGCTTCATAAGTTCCCTTACAAACTTCTGTATTCAATTGAAAAACACCATGTAGAACCCTTATTGGAGGTGCAGGGAGTGAATCATCCTGGCAGCTCGCCATATTCCTCGGGACACTGCAACTTGTGGGTAACTGGTAAAAACTTCGTCATAAGTTTGCAGAACTGTGCATAGTAATCACTCCAGCCGGAATCGCCGAACCTGCCCGGAGTAAGTTCCTCCTGGCGGTCCATTATACGGGCGCATACAGCCTCTGCCACTATCTCGGCGAGCAAGAGCCTAAAATGCATGCTGTTCTGCCCCGGGTAGTTTTCACTCTTCGGTCCGAGATACCTGTTCACGGACGCATGTCGAGCGGCTATCTCCAGTACGTTCTGCTGCCACCGATACCTCTGATTACCCAGATCCATGTCCTCCAGGGTGATCTCCAGTCCAGCCCCCAAAGGTTTCACGCTCTGAATTTCTGCTGTATCCTCGTGGCCGGAAGCTCTTGCCGTAATGGTCTCCTTCGCTTCTGTCCCATCGGAAATCAGACCGATGCTGCACATGGCTATTTCAAGGTCTGGTTTGCGCCGCATGAAGTGCTGCCCCCTTACTGAGAAGGTATCCCCCGTAATGGAGACTTCCACATTCGTATCCTCGGGGAACATTTCGATCGGTGCGAACAGCTTTATCCTCTTCTTCTTCGCTTCAGTCCGCATCCGGTATTTCTTCCGGCGGAATCCGAAATTATCAATATCGCTGTAACGATCCGACTCAGAACCAAGCACTTCCACAAGAGCCTCTGCGCTTATCGTCCCTGCGGAAACGGCCATCCCTGTCACCGAAGACACCTCTCTGGCACCAACCTTCCAACGGACTACCAGTATATCCTTACGTCTCTCATGAGGCACAAGCTCAAGCTTGGTTCTCTCTATCGAGATATCATCGGTGAAAGGGTCAACATGAACCTTTGAACCTTCTGACATCTCGGGAAATGCTTTCTGGCTAACCTGGAAACTGAATGTCTTCTTGTCTCCCACCACCATCTTAGCAAAAGGAGGACTGAGAGAGTAACCCTTCTCCAGAAACCTGCTATCCGCCTTCTGGCTTTCCAGAGCTCTTGCAGGTTCTTCATCATCATCGAATTCCTTCATGAATTCAATAGCAGCCTTCTCAAGAGCATCCAGCCTCTTTCTGGTCTCCTCGCTTTCTATCGCGGTGCGTTGATTCTCCTCCCTGCGCTTCTCTTCTTCAACCAGAGGCCGGAAACGACTCAATACCTGCTTGAAGAGTGCCGCGACAAATGGGTGTTCCCGATCAAGACCGGTCCTTCGTGAGGGATCGAGAATGGGAATGGGATTGGCTTCTGTCTGCTCACGCCCGCTCAGGAAGTTCTCATCGTATTCGTTCCACAGCTCTTCTATATACTCGCAGGTCAGCTGACCGTAGAACCAAAGGGCATGGGGATCGCCCTCCAGTGACCTGTCAAAATAGGTCGCTTCATGAACCGCATGGCGCGACTTAATCAGAATTCCTCCAAGCCGGCATCTTTCATGCTCACGTTCGAATCTCTTGTTTGATCTATTCACAACCAGCTTTGCTCGAGCCCCCGGATATCCCGGAACATCGAAAGAGACCTTCAGTCTGTTGTGTCCGCTGTAACGTGGAGGTTTCACAGAATCACTACGGTTCTTCCCACGGTCTACCAATACAATCTCGCGGTCAGGATTCTTGAGAATATCTCTGAGAGCCACCAGGCTAGACAGATTAGAAAGCATGCTCTTGTGCAGAGGAACTCTATGGCGGGATTCAACGAACAGGGATACCAGTGTTCCTGTACCATGAAGAATTCGAAGTATTCTTCGAACGCTCCTTGTAACCTTCTTAGACGGGAATAGCCGGAAATTGAACTTCCCGGTGATTTCACTACAGTGGAATCTAGCATCCTCGGCTATGGACTCGAACCGGACAAGTCCAAGAGCAGCGATATCCTTTGCCCCGCGGGAGTTCGTTCCCCGCACAGCGTAACCGGATTCCATTCCGCTCACCCTTTCGCCCATGATGGCCAGCTTGGAATCCATTACATCGGATGTCATCCCATCAGCGAAATCCCTGACCTTTATAATACTTGGTTCTCCGCGTTTCCGCTCAACCTCTATTTCAATCCGCCCGGATGTTCCGAGAAGTTGATACCTGTCATCGGAGTTTGTTACCAATTCCACAAGGGCA
>JAUXIK010000157.1 GCA_030620995.1 Candidatus Aegiribacteria sp. | reverse complement strand
CTCAAGTACATTTTCGGTTATAAGGTACCAATAACACTAAGAAGATGCCCCCGACAAAAGCCCAAGCCATTGATAGAACCTTGTAAAGTTATACTATGATACAATATAAGTATTGTTTTGGTCCTTGACAATGATGCACCTATTTGCTATGATAATTACTTATCATATAAGGAGATAGGTTAATAATGAAGCACATCAAGGACCCAGGACAAAAACACCTGTTTGACCCATTTGAACGACTGTTCAGCCCTCTTGCGATCAAAACCATTCAGAACGGCTGGCAGGGACTTTTCCGGGAAGTCATTCTCGAACTGATGCCAGCACATATAATTGCAGGAGAGTTCGACCCTGATAATGGTCGACCGACGAAGGAACTTTATTCGGTGGCTGGTCTGCTCTTCATTGCTGAGTTCATGGATTGGACAACGGAGCAGGCTGCTCAGGCGTACATGTTCCACACGGATATCTGGTACGCTCTTAACCTTAAACCTGGTGAGCAGAGTATGAGTACGCGAACCATCGAACGTTATCGGAAGATATTCAGGAAGAGTGAACTTGCCAGTAAGGTAATGAGCGACGTAACGAACAGTCTGATTGACCTGTTGGAACTGAACGTCACTGAGCAGCGGCTTGATTCCACGCATGTATTCAGCAATATGGCCATATTCGGCCGCACTCGTATGATGGGTGTAACAATCAAGAAATTCCTTACTCAGGTTAAACGTCATGGTGGGGAGATATACGAATCCCTTCCGGAGGAGTTGAGAGAACGTTACAGGAAATCAGAGAATTCTCTTTTTGCTGATACGTCCAAAGGGTCAAAAAGCCTTAAGCTTCTTCGCCAGCAGGTTGCTGAGGATATGTACTTTTTGATTAAGCGATTTATCGACAACGACCGTTTCAACAATCGCAGCACTTTCAAGAATCTTTGTACTGTATTTGAGCAGCAGTGCGAGGTCACTGAAGATAAGGTTGAAATCAATGACAAGCCTGGCGGCAATGTGCTTCAGAACCCTTCTGATCCTGATGCTACATACGATGGGCACAAAGGTCCTGGTTACCATGTTCAGCTGTCTGAGACCTGTTCAGATGAAAATGATGTTCAGCTTATCACAAGCGCAATCCCCCAGACAGCCTGTGAACAGGACACGGACGCAGTTGAAAAGGTATGCGATAAGCTCAGGGAGTCGAATAATCTTCCCGGGCAGATGGTTGCCGATACATCCTATGGCAGCGATGATAATGTGCAGGATGCTTCGAAAGACAAGATGAATCTGATCAGCCCCGTAAGCGGGAAAGAACCGGGGCCTGTGAGTATTTGTGATTTCGAGATTGATGAAAAGACGAATACAGTCATGACCTGCCCGGCCGGTCATAAGCCGCTCAAGTCCGAGTACGATCCCGAGAAGGAAATAACGCGAACCATAATGGCGATATCTGCATGCAGTTCATGCAAACTTCGGAAAGAATGTCGCGTAGAAAGGGTGAGTAGCGACTGTCACTTCGCATATACCGCGAAACAACTTCGTCTGGAGAGACGCCGCCGTTACGAAAAGACCGATGAATTTAAGAATAAGTACCGCAAACGTGCCGGGATAGAAGCGACCAACAGCGGAATCAAGCGACGAACGGGTATGAGCAGGCTTCGTGTTCGTGGAAGGCCTGCCGTTTTCAATTCTATACTGCTCAAGACAGCAGGTTGGAATATCCTGCAGGCGGCCAGGAGTAAAAAAGCACGTGAATATGTAAGGAAACGAGTATCCTGGGAATCAGAAGAGCCAATCTCTGCCGTAATAGAGAGCTGTTTGCGTACAATTCGGGATAAAATCAGGTTGAATTGGAAATATTTCTATCTTCGGATGAGAAATATCCGTTGGGTTGAAAAATATCCGTTTCAATTTGCTTAAAATGATTGTGTTTTGTCGGTGCCATCGAAGAAGTGTGGTACGTCCCCCTATTTCAGGGCTTCTTCGGAGGTGAACTGGCGGTTCAGCCGGAGTTCGTTCAGTACCCTCAGGTCAGTTTCATTCACGTCATCGGTAACGAATCTGGCCATAACCTCTCCAATGCCCGGGCCCAGCATGAATCCCTGACCGCACATTCCAACAGCAACGTAGTGATTATCGGGCCCGCACCTGTCCAGTATCGGCGCCCCATCCGGTGTCATGGGGTAAATACCCCTCCATGTTCTTCGCACCTTCAGATTGGCAAGCCTTGGATAGAGTCCGGTCATCCTCGGTGCCACCAGAGGCAGGAACTCAGATGTCTCATCAGTGTCAGTACCAGGAATGGGCGGATCCGGTGTAATGCAGAAAACAACCTGTCCTGTATCGTGCTGATAGAAATAGTAATTCGCTGAACCCGGCGCTTTTCTAATATCCACAACCATCGGATCAAAGAGTCTCTCAACCG
>JAUXIK010000037.1 GCA_030620995.1 Candidatus Aegiribacteria sp. | reverse complement strand
CTGTGATATTCACGCCGATAGCGGAAATAACAAAAAGTACAAAGCATGCTGTGATTCCCATAGAGCGCTTCCTCATTCCTTTAATAGCAGATTATTCTGCAGCATTTAAACAAATAAGCATTACTAAATTAATGATATTATCACTAGTGTCCCAACGTTGCGATTTCTGAGTTTCACAACTCCTTGTATTTCAAGATAATATAACGGAATTATCTTCGACACGACTTGAACGTAATTTCCTCATATTCTAGCTCAAACTAGAATGGAGGATGCATGTATTCCGGTCGCTTGGTGTTTTCACAATTAATGGATTTTCTTCCCAGATATGCTTTCGATCAGTGTGTCACTAAGTATCATGGTAACAGTAAAGTAAAGCATTTCACCTGCCGTAGCCAATTCTACTGCATGGCTTTCGGACAACTCACATACAGGAATAGCCTGAGAGATATTCTGGCTTGCCTGACAGCCCATCAGGACAAGCTATATCACATGGGTATTCGAGGAGGCGTATCCTTGAATAATCTCTCCAATGCAAACATGAACAGAGATTGGCGTATCTATGCTGAGTTTGCACAAGTCCTCATCAATATTGCCAGGAAGCTCTATTCCGGTGAACACTTCAGCGATGAGATAAGTGAGCCTGTTTATGCTCTGGATTCAACCACGATATCACTATCACTCATCTTATTTCCATGGGCTGGATTCAGAAACACAAGGAGCGGGATCAAGCTCCATACCATCATGGAGCTACCAAGCTCTATCCCCACATTCATTGAGATCAAAGAAGCCAGACAAAATGATGTTAACATCCTTGATGAGTTGATTCTGGAACCGGGTGCCTACTACATTATGGATAGGGCTTATGTTGACTTTGAGCGGTTATACAAGATTACAAGATCCGGAGCATTCTTCATTACCCGAACCAAGCGTAACATTAAACTGAAACGTCGGTATTCTCGGCAAAAGGATTCCTCCTTGGGAATAACCTCTGATCAGATAGTCATTGCTGAATCTGAGAGGCTTTCTAACATGTATCCGGCACCGCTTCGAAGAGTTCGGTACAGAGCTCCAGAAGATGGAAAGGTGTATGGATTCCTGACAAATAATTTTGATCTTTCTGCACAGCTCATAACAGAGCTATACAAGGGGCGCTGGCAGATCGAACTGTTCTTCAAGTGGATCAAGCAGCACCTCAGGATCAAGTCGTTCTTTGGATACACAATTAACGCTGTGAAGACCCAGATCTGGATAGCTGTATCGGTTTATGTTCTGGTTGCGATTATCAGGAAGAGACTTGACCTGGAACAGTATAGTCTCTACAATATTCTACAGGTTTTGAGCGTGACGCCATTTTGTTATGATGAACTCTCACAACTATTTAAGGATAGTGAGTTACAGTTCGACGGGAATAAAATTTCTAACCAGTTGTCACTCTTTAACTTATAATGGGACACTAGTGTGATATTATAGATATGATATCAGGTCAAGATCGTATAAGGATCAGCTTGCATAAATCACCGGATGATTTAAAGCGGTTTGCTTGAATAAAGCCGTCATGACCGGAGGAGCCTGTGGAATGCAGATGATATTGCAAGCGGAATTTATTTCTTTATTATAAGATCGACTGGTGGTGGAAACATAGCAAATGGTAAGATCGCGGTGATTAAGATTGGAGAAAAAAGTAATGGGAGAATGTATCATCAATTCAGAGAAACGCAGGATACCTGTATTAGTTCTTCTTACTGGTATTTTTTTACTTAATTTCACTGGGATTTGTGAAGTAAATGCAGCAACTATTAATGCTGCGAGTTGTTCCCAAACAGATGTGCAGGCAGCGATAGATACTGCATGCGACGGGGATACAGTGGTTGTCCCTGCAGGGGAGGATACCTGGGATTCAGGAGTTGCCATATCTGATGACAAGAATATTCTCCTGCAGGGTGCAGGCATAGACTTGACAATCATTACAAGAAGTTCGACCGGTACAGCAGTGAATATGGAGCAAACAAGTTCAAGAGTTACCGGATTCACTTTCTATGAGGGAAGTATCAGTGCCAATGGCGGGTCATGGTGGCGTGTCGATCATTGTAAGATTATCAGCAATGAAGGTATGGTCGGAGTTATGGTTCGCGGAACGATTCAAGATGTACATCCGGATGGCCTGGTGGATCATTGCATATTTCAAAACGCCCGTGTTGTGGTAATGGGTTCTGCAGCGATGCTCCACGAAGGTCCTCAGCAGCATTACTTATGGGCACAGGAACTTGATCTGGGAACAGACGAGGCAGTATATGTAGAAGATTGCACGTTCAGTTATACAGTATTTGGGAATTGTATGGATGCAAACTATGGTGGAAAGTATGTGTTTCGGTACAACACTGTCAATGATGTTTATTTGGAGGCACACTCGGTCCAGGGTGAGAATCGTGCTACCATAAAATGGGAGATTTACAATAATACAATCAATCAGATAGACCGCAGTATGTGGACACCTTTCTTTCTTCGCGGCGGGACAGGGGTTGTTTTTAACAATACGTTGACCGGCACATGGACAAGCCCATGCATTACTTTGGATAATGTCAGAACCTTCAGTGATGTATCTGGAGGAGGTTTATGCAACGGAGGTTCTCCCTGGGACGGGAACGAGCCGCTTGAAACGGGCGGTACCGGCAATCACACGGGAAGCAGTGGATCTTTAACTCTGACCGACTCTTCACAAAACTGGGAAGTTAACTCGCTGGTTGATATTTATGTTTACAATTTTGCGGACAGCAGTAAAGGTCAGATCACTGCGAACACTGCAAACACGGTGACAGCGATTCTTTCTGGCGGCATAGAAAATGATTGGGATACAGGAGATCACTATAAAATCACAAATGGGTATCCATGTCGGGACCAGATAGGTCGTTCTACGGATGAATACCTGTGGACCGATGAAACACCGTATCCACCACAGGATCATGAGCTGGCGTATTCATGGAATAATAAATATGAGGATGACGATGTGAACTTCAACATACACAATAACTGCCATGTTCACATTCAATCAGGCAGAGATTATTTCGACAACGTCCAGAAACCGGGCTATTCTCCATATACTTATCCCCATCCATTAATAACCAACGGCACTGCTCCTGAACTCTATTTTAATGTTTATCCTAATCCATGCAGGGTTTATCAAGGAGAAGATATTATTTACTTTATCGGTGATTTCAACTCGGGTGATAATATTAAAGTATTTGATATTAGCGGCAGGTTATTACATGATTCAGGTAATCTCCCAGAAACAACCTATCAGTGGAATGTGGGCGATATTACAAGCGGAGTTTATTTCTTCATTATTTTATCGAATGATGATGGGAACAAAGCAACTGGAAAAATTGCCATACTAAAATGAACTGAAGCTTAAGCTTTCCCATTATGAGAACCCCTGACAGAGTAAGTCTGTTCTATTTTGACCGATCTTAATGTGGGCTAAGTATCATTTCGAATCTCATCCAGCAGTGAAATAATATCATAGGCTGGCTTTTCTTCAGCAGCTCTGTCGAGAATCTTTACGAGTTTCTCCCTCAATACTGCCGGTGAGAGTTCTTCAGGTATATCATCCCCGGAGACCTGAACCATTTCCCAGAGATCATGTACAGGAATAACAATGCTGACAGGATCCGATGATTCAGAGATTATTTTCTGAACACTCCTGATACAACTCAGCTTTTCCTCGAGAGCTTCAGCGTTTTCATAACGAATTCTCTGCAGGAGGGAATCGTTCTCAGGCATAGGTTCAGGTTTTTCCTGTTCTTTTATCAGGGAGTTAGACTCTCGAACGGTAGTTTCCGCTTCCTGAAGTCTTCCGAGCCGGAAAAGAGTGCGCGCTTTGTCCGCCTGAAAGAAGTAGATATAGTGGACGTAATCCAGTTCCTGTAAAATCAATAATGCCTGATCGAAAGTACTCAGAGCCCGTTCCAGATCACCTTTCTTCATCAGAGCAATCGCCATGAAACCCAGAGCTTCCGCCTCGCCATAACGAATACCTGTTTCACGTGAGGTCTCATAATATTCCTGAAGCATCTTTACCGCCTGCGAGTAGTCTCCCTTATCGGTCTTCAGTATTGCGAGGCCGCATGAGTGATAGGATATGTAATACCTGTCCCCGATTTCCCGGGCGATTGCCAGCGCCTTCCGATAAGTTTTTTCTGCTTCTTCAAATTGATTCTTCTTGTGAAATACATCCGCAAGATTTCCAAGGCTGACAGAATGCAGCCGTTTATCCTTGTGCCGTTTTGCAACGTCAATCGCCTTTTCGAGAATCTGCTGTTTCTCGGTTAGATCAACTGCTGTAGATGCCATATTATTGTACACCTTGGCGTTGTTTTCATTATCATCCTTCATCTCTTCGAATACTCTCAGTTGCTTCTCAAACAGTTTTCTGGCTTCACTTACATGACCTTTCATGAACTTTATCGCTGCAAGATATCCGGTGGATTCGTATATTCCCCTCAGATATCCAAGCTCATTATGAATCTCAAGCGCTTTCTCATTTATCTCAAGAGCTGTCTTCAAGTCTCCAAGGCGGGACGTAAGCCATGCCCGCATACCCATTGCTTCAGCGTATCGTTTCCTGTCTTCAGCTTCCAGAGCCAGTTCTTCAGTTTTTTTTGCCAGTTCCACAGCTTCTTTGCATCTGGCAAATATTCCAAGGATCTGGATTTCTTTTATCATTATACTAATTAGCTGGTCTTTCCTGTCCGGCTGAAGCTCAAGAAGTTCTCTCAACCTTACAACGTACTTGTAACTGAGTTTTACATCACCGTTTCTTTCCGCAGCCTGAAGTACTCTATCAAGGTAAAAACATGCCGTCTCGCTATCTTTCGCCTTATCCCAATGGTATGCAAGATCAGGAAAAAAAGTCTCATCACCCGGATAAATATCCTCAATCGCGCTGGCTGCTATACTGTGAAGTTTAACAAGCTCGTTTTCCAGCTGCATGCTGTATGCTGTTTCCCTGAGAAGTCCGTGCTGAAAGATGTACACGATTTCTGAAACGGATGACCAGAGTTTCTCTTCTGCGCCAATGCTGAGCAATGGTGTGAGTTCTCTGCCTGTAAGCATGGCAGAAAGAACCCTGGCATTGAACTCAAACCCCAGAACCGAAGCTTTTTTTACAACTCTTTTCAGATCACCCGACAGGCGGTCAATTCGAGCTGTCAGGAGATCAACGATTCCTCTGGGAATTCTTTCGGGAGATGCGGAGAGAGTAATAATGTCATTCTTTTTCTTTATGGAATCTGATTCGACTAGATAAACAGCATACTGGTGAAGATAGAACGGGTTCATACGGGAGTGTGTTGCAAGGAATTTTTCCAGATCGGGTCCTGGTATTCCTCCCAGAACATCCTTTACAAGTTCGGGAAGAGTCTGTTGTTGAAGAGGTTCGAGGTTAATAATAAAAGATTCCTTTTCAGAGGGGATATCTATGCTTGAGCCATCGTCATGTGTCCTGGCTGCAAGAGCAAGAACTATGGGCAAATTATCCAGGTTTCTGGTCATGCTCCTCACAAGGGATTCGGAACTGTCATCAAGCCACTGAATATCGTCTAAAACAATGAAAAGAGGTTCAGGCTGAGCAAGACCAAAAAAGAACTCCCGTAGTGCTGTAATCGTATTTTCCTGTTTTCCTTCCGGTCCGACCTGATGGTAAAGAGAATCGGGCATATCAATTCCAAGAAGCGCAGAGAGAAATGATACGGTTCTTTCAAGTTCCTGAGCCCTGTCCGGATGCTTATTTCTTATACTTGCAGATAGGGTCTGGAATATCCTGTTGAATACGGCAAGATTCTCCTTGGATGATGAATCCTTCTTCTGCTGGAAATAGCCTCTCAGAAATGTGACAAACGGTCCGAAGCTTCGCCTGATGATATCATCGCATCTCAGATTGATTCTTCGGAATCCCTGATTTTCCAGGATATTACCGGCCTCCCATAGGAGGTGGGACTTGCCGGTTCCTGCTGAAGCTGAAACCAGCAGAACACTGCCAGTGGAATCATCCGCGGTTTTTCGGGCAAGATCGATAATTGTCCGCAGCTCTTCATCTCTTCCAAGGAGTTTGCCCTCGTAAGGACATCCGCCTGATTCAGCAGTGTTGTTATCAAGCTTGAAGATATTAACTTCATCGGTCATGCCCTTAAGTTTAACTGAGATTGCTGTGCTTGATCCTGGAGTATTATTGGCAGCCCTGTCACTTACATAAATGCCGGAATTATTCTCAAACCTCATTATCCGGGCAGCTATATTTACCTGGCTTCCAAGAACTGTGTAGGTTCCCATCTGTCGAAAACCCAGAAAACCGGCATATACAGTTCCCGAAGAAATAGCTATTCTGATGGGAAATGGAGCACAGTTGTGTATCTGACGGGCGAAAGTCAAAGCACGTTCAAGATCATTCTCATGAGCTTCCGGAGCTCCAAACAGGGTCAGAAAATAGAATCCTTTCGAGTCGTAGTGAACTCCATTGAAAAACCCTCCTGTTTCTACTGAAGACTGTATCACTTCCGGAGCTATTGATCTGATCAGCTCCTGATCATCTTCTTCAGCATTCACTGGAGTCAGGAATACCGGAAATACTCTTCTGAACTCACCATATGGTTCCGAGTTGAGTAATTTCTCGGGGAAAAAGCATGTTTCGAGAATTCTATCCGGAACTCGCCCACCCATTCTGTCAGCAGTATATGTCTTATCTGCAGGTGGTTTATCACTGCATAAGGCAATTCCTCCCTGTTCGGGATTTTCAAGAGCCTGAAAAGCCCTTCTGAATACATCGCCGCAGAAGAACCATCCTTTCCTCTCTCTTCCGAATATTCCCCAGTCTATTGTTCCTTCAGAGCCTCCAGCTTTTAATATGATTCCGGCAGATGAAGATGCTGATGCCAGAGCCAGTCTCTTCATCATATCTTTTGCAAAAGCTTCTGCCTTTTCAATCGGAGTTTCAGGAAGGATTACAGCAAATGAGTCTCCGCTGAATCCGGATACAAAACCTCCACTTCCCCTGATCATTGACAGGATTCCTCTGGAATAGATGCTGTTCAGTGTATTTGAGAGGATCTCTGCTCCATTTTTTCCCTGTCTGGAAAGAATTTCAGCCATTGATGCGAAACCTGATATATCGAATATCAGTACACTTCCGGAAACAGATCCTGAAAGATTGCCATCGGAAAGATTTAGTGAAATCAGGCGGGGAACAAGATTAAGCATGTTTTCCTTCCTGCACTTGGAATGAATTGCAGTATGTGGAAGTTGAACAATTAACGCAGCAGGGGAAGGGCAGACGCCCTTCCCCTGTTGTTTAACAGATTAAATCAGCCAGACACTAGAAGAGTGACTTGATGTCGCCCCACGTGCTTGATTCAAATGCAGTACAATCACCATAGAGATCAAAGAACATATCAGAATCATAGCCGAAGGATTCGTCAGATATTACCCATACACCTGATCCGTCGTTGTACCAGCAGCTGCTGCCGACGTAATTATCACTGACCATTACGAAGCAGTTGTCTACAACATCAGCCTGGACTTGCACCCAGTAAAGTACGCCATCTGAAAGAGCTGGATATGCATCCGCATTGATTGTGCAGGTGAACTCGTAGATGTCATAAAGTGTGCCGCCCGATGATTCCCATTCATCCGCGAAGACGTTAACAGCGGGAACAGCTTCACTCCATACGGCGGTTGCGTAGTTGGGATCTAAACTACCATTGTCTTCCGCGAAAACGATATTCATGACTGTGCCGATTTCGCCAATCCAGATCATCCATACAACAACCTGATTCAGTTCCCAGTCACCGGCAAGTACAAAATCATCACAGACCCAGCGGTCACCGGCGCCGTATATACTGAAACCGTGTGTAGCAATATCGACATTCCATGTCTGTGAATAGGCTATGCCATCAATGCTTACAGGGCCACCGCCCTCGGTGCTGTTAGCGCCGATAAGTTCCATATCATCAGCAGTAAAAGCAGTAGCTACGATTATGAGAAGAACAAACACGTACATTTTCATTAGAATATTCCCTTTCTAATTTAAGTTTACTTAACTGAGTACTAACTTACTTCAAATGTTGTGTCAATGACAATCTCCGGTGCAGCCCGAAATTCTTCCTCTTGAGCATCAGTGTCCTATCCATCGATCGTATCGAAATCAAGCCCATTCCGTCAATTCGGAGTATTCAAATTCCGGGTCTGCTTAACGGTGATATGGAATATGTTGCGGCTTATCAATTACAGAGGAATCAGGAGGGACTGTCGAGCGAGTTCAGCAGTTCAACCGCATACGCAACGATAGATTCGCGGGAAAACCATTTCCTTGCGAACTCCTGCCCCTGTTTTACAACTTGCTCGCGAATGCCTTCGTTCTCGTTGAGTTTATGCATAATATCTCGTATATCATTTACGCTTTCAGCTGCGAGATAATGAACTCCTTCCTGGAGCGCGAGATCGTACCAGTTCAGGCAACGAGGCCTGAAAGAGATTGGTACGCATCTAGAAGCCAGTATCCATGCCATCCGATCCCAGGATGCGCTATTGCCATCGACAGTCAACAGATACGCGTGTCTGGCCTGTTTCGCGATGCTCAGCTTTCTTTTAGTTACGCATTTTCCGGGCGGTGACCAGAAACCGCGCTGCGCTATAATAATACGTATGTCGAGCCATTTCCGATCAGCAGCCGCGAGAGTCAGTACATGACGAGGACCACCGTTAAGGCCTGTATCGGATCCGGCAAAGAGCGCTATTCTGGTATTAGTTGGATTCGATGCAGAACGCGCTTTGTTTATGCTCTTCTGCAGTGATCCGTTCATTGCGTACATATTCGGTAAAAGCGCAACACCGGGTGGAATCCGGCTATCGCTGGACCATGCCAGCTGAGGGATCCCGAGCGCTTGATGTTGCGGATTATCGTGAAGATCTGCCCATGCCCGCACTCGCAGATCACTCCGTAGTGGGAGCATTCGCAGGAATGAGACAAGGACATTATATCTTTCTTCGAGGCCAGGCATGCTGAATATGGATGGCCGGGACACTCGAACAATTGCGCCAGTGCCCGTACCGCGAATGTCTAATAACAGAGTGTCCTCAAACAACGCAGTATCTTCCATTACGATATCTTGCAGTCTCGACCAGGAGTCACCAATTGATGCTATATCAAATGCGGTATTTGCATGATGTGCATGATGCCGAGCAACCTCACGAATGTCCATGAACCTTTTCTCGGCAGAGTGTTTTTGTATTTTCAAGTATGGCAGATATAATCCTGTAATCATTTAATACAGAATTCTGCAAGGTTAGAACCATATTCCAGTTACCGTCACGGTTCATGCCCTCCATGCCTGTAGTCTTGTTCACTTCGATCAAATATCCTGCCTGAACTGACAATACCAGCGATAATCCTGCACCGTCAATGCTATGTGCGGCTGATGAGCGCTCGGAACGTAATACAGACATAACAATGCTCCGTGGATCATTTAAAAGAAACCGTCAGGTATTTATCCTCCCGACATCAGATGGATTATGTCTACAGATGCTTTATCGGGAATTTCTGTGGAGTCGTACTTATTCCTGGGTATGAGTTTGCCGTTGATTCGTGCGATAAGAAGGGGGAAGAGGTAATTCATTTCCTGTATGACATCGCGGACAGTTTTACCTTCATACCAGTCGAGTGTTATTCCATTGACAGTTATCATGATTGTTGAACAGGCGGGAACGTAATCAGTTCCCGCCCGTTATTCGATTATCCTCCGTGCTTCGTAACGAGTTCGATTACATCAGGGAAATCTACCCCGAGTTCCAATAGCTTGGCAGCTGTCGGAACACCGTTGTTCGTCCAGCCCCTGCGTTTGTATACGGCGTCCAGGAGATGTTCGTACTGCGCTTCCCTGTGTTTGCGAGTAGCTGCAACCTTTTCCTCGGAGGACATTCCGGCGGGATCGATACCTGCATCCTCGCGAAGCTGAGTATCATACCTTTCCTGACGTGATTCGTATTCCTCGACTGTGACAGGACCGGCAGACCTGTAAGGTATTGCGTCATGTTCGCGTCTGCCGAAGCCCATTTTCAGGTTGAACACGCGCTGGAAGTTATAGACTTTCTCTGACATCCTTATCAGACTGTCCATGGTCTGAGGTTTTCCTGTTACACCTTCAAAGAACTCGCAATACCCCTGGACGTGTGCGGGGACTTTTGCCGGTTCATCTGTTTCAGCATTGTCTGCAGGTTCAACATCGTTCCACGGAAGTTTGCATAGTCCGCAGAGGCTGAACCAAGTTCTCCACATGGGGAAGTAATGAAGGGCTTCCGCCTTATCTTCAAAGGTTGGTATCTGCTTGTTGACCATATCCATGAAGATGAGCCATGCTTCGTCATGCTGGGCGCCTTTAAGAGCTATGCCGTAACCGCCCTGCTGGGCAAGGGATTCCTTGGTCACGTATTCCGAGTATTCCATGCCCTTGGCTTCCATGCCGATGTCAAATACAAAATCCGGATCTGCGCCGAAATTCTCTACGAAGTACTTTTTCATGTAACGGATGCCCTTGCCGGCTATAAGTCCGAAGCCTTCTCCACGTCCTATCTGGTGAAGAAGCTCAAGAGCTGCGTCTTTTGCGCCGAAGGGAAGTTCAAGCCCTCCGGTTTTCTCCTTGTCAAGAACGCCTGCTTCGTAACATTCCATGACAAAGGATGTTCCTGTTGAGAAGGAGATCGTATCAAGTCCGTACGTATCACAGTAGAAGTTATATTCAGCTACGAAATAAGGATCGAAAATTCCCATATTGGATGAACCGCCAAGTGTTTCATACTCCGGGCCGTCAACAAGGACTCTCTCTCCCTTGTAGGGGCCGGTCTTCAGTTCAAAGTTCTCGATAGCCTTGGCGCAGGCCATGGTGCATCCGAGCCAGCATCCGTCAGGTTTGCCTTTTGTGAAGTATTTTCTGAAAATATCGGAGCTGATCTTAGGAGTCTCTTCGTGCTTGCCATAGCGGTAGTTCATAACAGGAAGGAGATCGTATGCATCCATTATTTCAACGAGGTGAGCGGTTCCCACACCGCGCATGTCGCACTGCTCCTCGTCATACTTTATCATCTCTTCGGTTATTCTCATGCCGGCTTTTCTTATCATTTTGGCATCGTAGGGCTGGTTGGGGTCGTCCACCATGGTTATTGCCCCGGTGGGACATATTTCAGCGCAGGCGCCGCATCCAACGCAGTGGGGCTGTTCGGAATCGTAAGGCATTCGAACTGCTCTCACCGCGCCCCTGTTAGTGAAGTTAATAATGTTTTCCCAGATGCCCTGTTCACAGACTCTCATGCAGAGGCCGCATAGAATACAGGCATTGGGATTCAGATCGACGGCAGGATGCTGATAGCGGGATTTCTCAATCCCGGCATTCTTAGCGAGATCCTTGATGACCTGAACGTTCGGCCACCTGGAGAGCATCATCTCAAGAGTGATTTTCCTGTTCCTGAGCACCGTTTCCGATGAGGTGTATACCCTGATGTGTTTACGAACAGGATAATTGCATGAAGTAACAAGCTTTGTCTTTCTACCGTCATTCACTTCCACAATACAGAGCCTGCATGCCGCATATGGTTCTACCAGTTCACTGTTGCAGAGGGCAGGAATATATACATCAATACTTTGAGCTGCTTCAAGAATGGTTGTATCCTTTTCAACCGAGACTGATTTCCCGTCAATTTCGATTGTTATCATTTTTCTGTCAGCCATTACAGCACCTCCACAGCGTTGAAGTTGCATACTTCTCTGCAGACTCCGCAGCGTATGCATTTCTCCTGGACTATCATATGTGGTTCTTTAAGGTTGCCCTCGATTGCGTCCACAGGGCAGTTTCTGGCGCAGATAGTACAGCCGGTACAGTTCTCCGCGTTAATGCGGTATTCAATAAGCGCCTTACACTTGAGCGCCACGCATTTTCCCTCACGGATATGGTCTTCATACTCATTCCGGAAGTACTTGATGGTGCTGAGAACAGGATTGGCTGCGGTCTGCCCCAGCGCGCACAGGCTGGTTTCGCACATGTTCTGTCCATATTCCTCGAGAAGTTCGATGTCACCCTGGCGGCCATCTCCGCTGATTATTCTTTCCAGAATGGTTCCAAGGGCAACAAGTCCCTCTCTGCAGGGTGTACACTTGCCGCAGGACTCATCCTTGAGAAAATCAACGAAGTACTTTGCTATCTGGATCATGCATGTTTTGTCATCCATAACAACCATACCGCCTGACCCCATCATGGAGCCTGCATCGGTGAGGGTGTCGAAATCAACCGGAAGGTCAAGTTTGTCAGCAGGGAGGACTCCTCCGGAAGGACCTCCGGTCTGTACAGCCTTGAATTCCCTCCCATCGGGTATGCCACCACCGATATCGTATATTATTTCCCGGAGAGTAATACCCATGGGAATCTCGACTAAGCCAGCATTATTAATATCCCCGACCAGAGAGAAGACCTTCGTGCCGGATGAGCCGTTCCACGGATTCTCGGAAACATCTCCGGTTCCTATGGATGCGAACCATTTGGATCCCCGTGTAATGATTCTCGGAACATTAGCCAGGGTTTCGACATTGTTGAGGACTGTTGGACGTCCCTTATAACCGGATTCAACAGTATGAATGTACTTCGACCGGGGTTCACCCGGCATACCGCTCATTGAGGTCATGAGGGCGGATGATTCACCACAGACAAATGCTCCTGCTCCTCGGTGAATGACGAGATCAAAAGAGAAATCGGTTCCAAGTATAGCCTTTCCAAGCAAGTTCTTCTCGCGAGCCTGCCGGATTGCATTCTCTAGGATTTCCATGGCGAGGGGGTACTCTTTTCTGATGTAGATATAACCCTCATCAGCCCCGATCGCGTATGCTCCGATAGCCATGCCCTCTATGATCGAATGAGGATCGGACTCCAGAATAGACCTGTCCATATATGCACCAGGGTCCCCCTCATCCGCATTGCATACGATTACAGGGATGCCTCCGGTACGTTCAGACGCACTTACGCAGGAAGACCATTTCACTCCGGCAGGAAAACCACCACCACCCCTTCCTCGAAGTCCCGATTTAGTTATTTCTGTGATGACTTCTGCGGGATCCATATTATCCAGTATACTGGCCAGCCCTTCGTAGGCACCACTTGCAAGAGCATCATCAAGGCTTTCCGGATCAATGAGTCCTCGATTGACAAATACTACCGTTTGTTGCTTTAAGTAAAAGGGATCATCGTGGGTAATAGTCTGTAAATGACACTCTTCAGCTGTTTTTACTCCTCTGATACAATCGAACAGGTCATTGACCTTGTCCTCGGTAACATCAAGGTACATCACCGGTCGTTCACCATTCCTGCTGACGGATACCATGGGTTCGCAGCTGCAAAGGCCTGCGCAACTGCTGGATCTCAGTTCAATTGACTGATCGCTTCCGGATGCAAGAATTGTTTTCACAACTTCCAGCGTTTTGCCAGCTCCAGCGGCTATTCCACAGGTACCGAGATGGACCGTGAGGGATACTGGCGTATCACTTGTATCGTCTGAAGACGATTCAAAAAGAGTTTTCAATCGATCTATTGCATTGGTTTTCATGATAACTCCCTCAGCTCTTGCAGTAACTGGAGATAAGGTTGCTTACCTGTGAAGGTTTGACATCTGCGATAACCTTATTGCCAATTGTTATCACCGGTGCGATACCACAGCAGCCAAGACACCTGACTTCCGTAAGTGTGAATTTGCCATCAGGTGTAGTTTCTCCGCTTGAAATGCCAAGTTCCCTTTCAAGGGCTGCGAGAATATCCGGTGCGCCCTTTACGTAGCACGCTGTCCCCATGCAGACCTGTATTTCTTTTTCACCTCTTGGCTCAAGGCTGAAAGCCCTGTAGAAGGTTGCTATGTGGAACAGCTTGCCCCTTGGTTTTTCTGTTCTATCAGATATTCTTTCCAGGGCTTCCTTCGGGATAAAACGGAATTCGTCCTGAACATCCTGCATCATTTCGATAACGAAGTCAGGATCGGCATTCCATTTTTCAATAATTGCGTCCACTTTTCTTAAATCAATCATTGGATACCTCCCCCAGAGATGTATCCTTCCGGGAAATAGTCCATACGGGTCTTGTGTGTGGAGCTTTTACAACAAGCGCCTTAAGTCCCTTGTTTCGGAATACGGTGCCTGTTCCACCCCTTCCGGCCTGTTTCAGCCTCATGGTTTTTCTTCTCCAGTCCCACCAGGAGAAATTAAGGCATCCTATCCATGCATGATCCGCTCCACTGCCGGATGAAACCGTTGAAATATGTCGCTTGTCGTCATCATTATCGGAGTACATTTCAGCCAGCTCCTCCGCAGCCAGATGGGAGTTCACTGAAAGAAGCGGGGATTCAATTACCTGGACTCTCCCGTTCATTCCGTCAATGAATACTATCACCTCATTCACAGATTTTCCGGTGATAACAAGGCTGTCAAAGCCTGAGAATTTCAGTAATGGGCCGAAGTGTCCTCCAACATTGGAATCCACCGCGGATCTGGTTGTTGGAGAAATAGTAGTTACAATGGATTTACCGGAACCGGAAAATGAAGGGGTACCGCCAAGCGGCCCCGCAGCTATGCATATCGGGTTTTCAGGACTGTCCCATTTAGTTTCGGAGGTTACTTCCTGCCACATCATCCAGAGGTCGAACCCTTTTCCTCCGGTGAAAACCTCTTTCATCTTTTCGGTTACCGGTATGATCCTGAAGGAAGGTTCTGAGATATCGACTCTGAGTATTTCCCCCGTATAACCTCGTATGGAAGGTTTGGGGCTGTACTCGAAAGTACCGAGAACTTTCTGTTTCTCAAGAATCTCCCCGGCGGTGTGTGTGTTTGCCATAGAAAACTCCCCGCGTTTGCGTCAGCAAATATTTTAAAACCTGCTATTGGTGATAATGAAAAATGTCACGGAAATATACCCATGAAAGTTACAAACTGCAGGGGCCGGAAACAACCCTCCGAAATATGTGCTGGCATATCCGGAAATGATTGTTTAGAATTTATATATGATTGAAAAGGAAACCAATGCTTTTCGAGACAATCCGTCCGGCCTCACGTTTTTTCTCGACAGATCTTCAGTGGGTATAGCCGGAGCCGGCGGAATAGGATCGAATGTAGCAGCAACACTCATTCGAGCGGGGGTGGGCAGGCTCGTAATCACGGATTTTGATTCCGTTGAACTGCCCAACCTCAACAGACAGTTCTATTTCAGGGATCAGATAGGATATCCCAAGGTTGAAGCGCTAAAGCATAATCTGGAACTGATAAATCCTGATGCCAGAATAGAAATTCATAACAGGATAATAGACGCACAGAATGCCTGTTCCATCTATTCCGAGTGTGATCTTCTTGTTGAAGCATTTGATACTGCCGAAGCAAAAGTTATGCTCCTTGAATCCTGGCTGACAGGGCTTTCTGGAAGACCGATTGTTGCGTGCTCAGGACTCGCCGGGTACGGCAGAACCGATTTGATCAGAGTGGACAGAAGAGAGAATCTTATAATTGTGGGCGATCAGGAAAGTGATCTGTCGCAGGGAACTCTATCCGCCAGGGTAGGCATCGTTGCAAACATGATGGCCAACGAAATCATCGAACTCCTATCGGGGTCGGACGCCACTTGCGGCACTTAGCAAATTTAATTCATTAAAAAAAGTACTATCATTTGCGAGTAGAGCACCTCGGGCAATTGCTTTTGATGCTCCTGATCTGCTTGTATGAAGGAGTTTTGCACATTCAG
The DNA here is from genome assembly GCA_030620995.1 of Candidatus Aegiribacteria sp. Classification (GTDB taxonomy): domain Bacteria; phylum Fermentibacterota; class Fermentibacteria; order Fermentibacterales; family JCC-6; genus Aegiribacteria. The sequence continues at coordinate 8,765 of JAUXIK010000037.1, read as the reverse complement.
TCTTACTTAATCCTAATTGTTTCCAACATATCCATGCTATCGCTGCACGAGCGTTTGTAAGTTCAGGATTCCTATGATTTCCTCTGATAGAATTCAGCGTTATACCCCATTTTTCAGTTGCCCAATCCAGAACTATCTCAATTGCATCATGTATATTCTGGCGTTCCCGACAGGGCCAGGAACCGGGACCTTTGAGCCTTTTCATGACATCCAGCGCAAATTCTCTTGATCCCAGAATTTTGCAGCACCTGTTCCATTTGTCAGCTGCTTCATCATATGAAACAACGGTGATTCCTGCTCTACCTAGTGCGTAATTGCCCCAAATCAGCTTTTGGGTCTCTTTATCACTCATATCTTCTTTAATGAATTTTAGATATTTCATCATGGGTTTACTGTCTTGGATATCGAATTTAGATAGTACGAAATCTACATCCTGCCAGGGCGTATTTTTCACGCCAAGGAGGCTTGCATGACCTGACCAATTGTAATGCAGTAGTGATTCGTAATCATCTACTATCCCGGCCTTTAGCGGGTTGAGATGGATATACTTGACCAGTTGCAGAAAGTATTCCTCTTCCTGGACCAGTATAGACTTAAATCTACCTTGGAAGACATGACCCTTTCTATCTTCTCTCCGATTGTAACAGACGGCATATCCGGTAAGCAACCTGTGCATGAATGTACTTATAGGTTTGCTTCCGGTGCGAACAAGAAGATGTACATGATTTGGCATAATTACCCATGCATAGACGCGAATTCCAGTATCAGTAACGAGTTGAGACAGCCTCTGGTACAGGTCTGAGCGATCCCTTGAGGAATTGAATACAGCTCTGCCATCAATCCCGCGAGCCATCACATGGTGCAGGGCGCCTTCCCAATCAGGTCGAATTTGTCTTCCCATTGTACTATTAGTGTACGCACTTTTGATGAGGATTTCAAGGGGCAGAGGGATCGGGAATGAAAGATGACGATTAACAAGGGGATAATAATTTTGTAAGTGCCGCAAGTGGCGTCCGACCCCATTGTGTCCAATTGACATAACGGATATATTCCAGTCGATATTATTCCAACCGATACAACCTATTTAGATCATTTACATGGAGGTAGTAGATTGAGAAAAAGTACAGCTGCTATTTTTGTCCTGTCGGTAAGTCTACTGGCAGGAGATATTTCAGGAATTGTTACGATATTTCACGCAGGAAGTCTGGCGGTTCCACTAGAAATCATTGAAGATCAGTTTGAAGCGATGTATCCGGATGTTGATGTAAGAAGAGAGTCTGCGGGAAGCGTTGCCTGCGCCAGGAAGATAACCGAACTGGGCAGGGAAGACTGCGATATAATGGCTTCGGCTGATTATCGGGTAATAGACAATATGCTGATTCCCGACTTCGCATCCTGGAACGCAATATTCGCAACCAACAGAATGGTGCTTGCCTACACTCCTGGAAGCCGCTTTGCAGATGAGATAAACGCGGACAACTGGATCGAGATACTTCAAAATGATGTTGTTGAATGGGGCCATTCCGATCCGGACGCTGATCCCTGCGGTTACAGGACCCTGCTGGTGCTGCAGCTTGCTGAGGATTATTACGGTATTCCCGGTGTTGCGGTTTCACTTCTGGAAAACCGTGATGAAAGAAACATCAGGCCCCGGTCAGTAGAACTGATTGCACTTCTTGAAAGCGGGCATTTGGATTACGCGTTTGAATACCTTTCGGTTGCAGTTCAGCACGATCTTGAATACGTTGATTTCCCGCCTGAAATCAATCTGGGAGACCCTGATTTCGCAGACCTGTACGCAACTGCATCAACTGAGATAGCCGGAAATTCCCCGGGTGAGACAAGAACTGTTACAGGCGCGCCAATCGCTTATGGAATAACATTGATAAACTGGGCGCCTAATACGGATGCGGCCATGGTATTCATTGAATACATGCTGTCACCCGAAGGCGGACTTGCAGTACTGGCGCAAATGGGACAGCCTCCGTTCATTCCATGCAGAATCTCCCCTGAGACCGATCTGGCATCCATTCCGGAGTGCCTTGCTGACCTGGTCGAGTAAACAGTGAAATCAGGTCCCTTCATATGGATCTGCATCATATTCGCGGTTGTGGTGCTGGCTTTTCTGGCTCTTCCGCTGGTAAATATTGCAACAGCGTCGTCACCGGGCATCATCTGGGAATCTCTGCACGACGGAGAGATAATGAATGCCGTTCTCCTGAGCCTTTACACATCGGGAATGGCCGCAGTCATCTGTCTGATACTGGGAACCCCTTTCGCGTACCTGCTAGCAAGGAAGGATTTCCCGGGGAAGAATCTAGTTGAGAGCATTGTTGATATTCCCATAGTTATTCCGCATCCGGTTGTGGGTATAGCAATTCTTGCTGTAACCGGCAGAAACCACTGGTTCGGTAAAATTCTAGCGGATCTGGGGGTAAGGATAATGGGAAGTCCTGCCGGGATCATTACAGTTCTTGTATTCGTTTCGATACCATTTTTCATAAACGCCGCGAAGGAGGGTTTTTCATCCGTTCCAGAAAGGCTTGAGAAAGTCTCAATGACCCTTGGCGCATCAAAGCTGTCCACATTCAGGCGAATTACACTTCCCCTTGCGGGAAGAAGTATGCTCGCCGGAACAATAATGAGTGCCGCCAGGGCACTCAGCGAATTCGGTGCGGTTATTGTTATAGCCTATCATCCAATGATAGCTCCTGTTCTGATGTTCGAACGTTACCAGGCTTACGGTCTTGAGTATTCTCAGCCGGTAGCGTTCATACTTATCGCAATGAGCCTGATAATATTCATTGCTCTCAGAATTCTCTCCTCCAGAAAGCTGAGAATATTTTGATAAGTCTGAAAGATATCAAAGTCACTTTCAAAGACTTTCAACTGGGTCCGTTGCACCTTGAAATACCGGAAAGTGTATTCTTCATACTCATGGGTCCCACCGGTTCGGGAAAAACCCTCCTCCTTGAGACGATTGCCGGACTTGTCAGACAGGACACAGGTACCATTGAGATAAAAGGCATAGATGTTACAGAAACCCCCCCGGGCAGGCGGAACATAGGCATCGTTTATCAGGATACCGCTCTTTTTCCCCACCTTTCGGTCAGGCAGAACATCATGTACGGGGTCCGCTATTCACAGAATACTATTGAATACGATTTCAATAAGCTTGTGGAATTGCTTGATCTGGAGCGGCTTTTGGACAGGTTACCCGGGAAGCTCAGTGGAGGAGAAAAACAGCGAACTGCGCTTGCCCGTGCACTTATCATAGACCCCGGAGTTATTCTCCTGGATGAGCCGCTAAGTTCCCTTGATCAGATGTTCAAGGGGGAAATCAGAAGTGAACTCAGACGGCTTCATAGCGAAACAGCAACGACTTTCCTGATGACAACCCACGATTTCACTGATGCTCTTTCAATAGGTACCCACGGTGCCGTGATAAAGGATGGTTCAATCGAGCAGACAGGAACGATAGATGAAATCTTTTACAGTCCGAAAACTCCGTTCATGGCATCATTTGTTGGAATGAAGAATGTTTTCCCGGCAGAATTCAGCGAAGATGGAGCCGTCGTTGAAGGACATCTTGTCAGACATACATCGAATAAGAGCGGACATGGTTTTCTGGCAGTATCCCCGGAGGCAATAGTTGTTTCCAGAGAAACTACAGTTACAAGCCAGCGAAATCAGTTTGCAGGAAAAATCTCATCTGTTGAACGCACAGGCTCGATTTTCAGTATCTCTGTGGATTGCGGTAATCTGGTAATGATTTCATCTGTTACCAGAAGCGCTCTATCGGAACTGAACCTGACAGAAGGTCAGGATGTTTATATATCCTTCAAGGCAAGTGCTGTTCATGTTTTCTGAGAAGGAGATTCCATGAAGTGTCTGAAAGTAGAAGGAGAGCCTGCAGTGAGGAGAGAATTCATCTCCAGATTCTGCGCGGCTTTATCCGACAGGGTAATCTGCGTGATATCCACGAATCTATCCGGTGAAAGTGAAGCAACATTCCCGGGTGAGTCATCCATTGAAGGTTTGCTTGAATCAATACCCCCCGACCTTGCTATCATTCCGGCTGACAGTAATCTGATCGCACCGATTATAGATTGCGGAGGGGAAGGAACTTCCGTGAATCCACTTGTGCTGGCAGTATTTCACGTTGAAAGCACAGATACGGATTATGCCGCCATATACAGAGACACTTTTCATCTTCTTCCACAGAAAACTGAAGAGGAATGCGGGAGATGTGGAATGGACTGCCGACGCATGGCAGAATCGATTCTGAAAGGTGACAGGAGGGAAGAGGAGTGTTTCTACGCTCCGGAGAGGATTGAAATCACTGTTGCCGGCAAACCATTGAAGGTAGGAAAGTTTCCTGCAGAAATGATTGAGGGATCTTTACGTGGACTTCTTTCATCGATGAAAGGCTATCGGGAAGATTCAGATATCCTGATCAGGATTAAGGCTAAGTCTAAAACCTGACACTGACACTATGTGCAAGTCCCAGACTCATGATCTTTTCTGCAACTTCTTCCAGATAACCTTTCGGGTAAGTTGGGATACCTGTGAAATCTGCAGATAGTGTTTTAAAAGAATGGAAACCCTGAAGTACGTATTTCTTCACAGGACCGATCTTTCTCAGTAGTTCTATCACATCATCTCCATCGACAATACCTGGAACCATAGTTGTTCTGAACTCATATTCCGGCAGAGTTTTTATTATATCAATTGACATGCTTATATCTGCAAAAACTGCTTTTTCACCGGTTGCTTTCAGATATTTAGCCGGAGAGCTTTTCAGATCCATGGCGACGTAATCGATATGCCCAAGAATGCTTTCAAGTATTTTTGGTCTGGTTCCGTTCGTGTCAAGCTTTACAGAAAGAGATGTATGTTTCCTGATACTTTCGATCAACTCTGAAAGACGGCTGTAGATCATCGGTTCACCGCCTGTTATGCAAACAGCTTCGATGAAGCCTTCTCGCTCAGACAGTTCTTTCAATACCGTTTCATGTGAAAGGCCGAATTCGTTTTCGAGCATGTCCGGTCTGACCAGTTCTGGATTGTGACAGAATGGACAGTGAAGATTACATCCGCCTATGAAAATAATGGATGCTATCTTTCCAGGGTACTCAATCAGGCTGGTCCCTGTGAGTGATCGAATCAATTAGTAACCTTTTGTTCCGATTTCTCAAGAGTAACGTACTTTCGCTGAGAAAATTCCTCCCTTTTTCCGCGATTCCAGTTCTGGACAGGTCTGTAATAGCCCACAATTCTTGAGTATACTTCTGTTCTGATTGCCTTTATACGGATTTTACCATTGGCTTGAGACATTTGTTTAAACCTTTCCGATGTTGAGAAAGAGGCTTCCCTGTTTCTCAATGGTATTCTCATCAACTTCATTGTAGCTGCCTTCAGGCAACTGCTCATCTGTGTATACAATTTCTCCGAATTCAGCAAGTTCCTCCTTGGTATGCGGATATGGACACAGAAAATGCTCTCCCGCAATATAGCCATGAACCGGGCAAATGGAAAACGTAGGAGTGAAGCTGAAATATGGCAGATGGAATTTTGTTACAATAGATTTTGCCAGCTTCCTGACCATTTTCCAGTCTGTAATAGCTTCACCTACAAAAATATGAACAACAGTTCCTCCTGTAAACATGGCCTGGAGAGGATCCTGATGCTCAAGCAGAGAGTAGACATCCATCTGTTCTGTTACAGGCAGGTGAACAGAGTTAGTGTAATAAGGGTCTGAACTGCCCATGAAATACGCATCCGGGAATTCCTTCATGTCCTTTCTGGCCAGGCTGTAGGAAGCACCTTCCGCGGGGGAGGCCTCAAGATTGTACAGGTTGCCTGTATCCTCCTGGAACTCCGATAGCTTTTCTCTCATAAATTCAAGAATCGAAAGTGCCCACGATCGTCCTTCTTCGGTAGCGATACTCTTCCCGAGGAAATTCATACAGCATTCATTCATGCCGATAAGCCCGATGGTCGAGAAATGATTGCTCCAGTATTGCCCCTGTTCATGTTTGATACTGCGCAGATAATGACTCGTATATGGGTAAAGACCTCTATCCGTGAGTTTTTCGATTAGATCACGCTTGAGCTCAAGTGATTCTCTGGCAGCTTCCATTACGGATGAAAGACGGTCATAGAATTCTTCTTCGTCTGCTGATGTATACCCGATCTTGGGGAGGTTTATCGTAACAACACCAATTGAACCCGTCAGGGGATTTGATCCGAACAATCCGCCCCCTCTGCTTCGAAGCTCTCTGTTATCAAGGCGCAGCCTGCAGCACATGCTCCTGGCATCATCCGGGTCCATATCTGAATTAACAAAATTGCTGAAGTACGGAACACCGTATTTTCCGGTCATTTCCCACATAGGTTTCAGGTTTTCATCATCCCAGTCGAAATCCTTTGTCAAATTGTAAGTGGGTATCGGGAAAGTGAAGATTCTTCCCTTCGAGTCACCTTCCATCATGAGTTCAGCGAACGCGTGGTTTATCATGTTCATTTCCACCTGGAAATCACCATATACCGCATCTTTTTCTTTACCGCCTATTATTACATTCTGATTGCAGAAAATTTTCGAGGGTTTAAGATCCATAGTGATGTTCGTGAATGGAGCCTGGAATCCTACTCTGGTCGGGATATTAATATTGAAAAGGAATTCCTGAAAAGCCTGTTTGATCTGAGTGTAATCCAGCTTGTCGTACCTGATGAATGGCGCAAGAAGCGTATCAAAATTCGAGAAGGCCTGTGCTCCGGCAGCTTCTCCCTGAAGTGTATAGAAGTAATTGACAATCTGTCCGAGTGCTGTTCTGAAATGAGCCGGCGGCTTTGATTCAGTTTTTCCCCTTGCCCCCCTGAATCCTTCCTTCAGCAGCGTCATAAGATCCCAGCCGACACAATACGGTCCCAGTATTCCCAGATCATGTATGTGAAAATCACCGTTCTCCTGAAATTCACGAATTCTGGGTGTATAGATTCTGCTGAGCCAGTATCTCCTGGTGATTGAAGATGAAAGATAGAAATTCAAACCCTGGAGGGAGTAATTCATATTGGAATTTTCTTTGACTCTCCAGTCATCTCTGCCAATATAGTCTGAAACAGCTCCTGCCATTCCACTCAGAAGATGATCAACATCCCTGGCTTCACTTTTCTTTTCTCTGTAAAGAATGAAAGCACGCGCAGCGGAAGTCAGTTTTCGAAGTACAAACGTTTCTTCAATAAAATCCTGTATCTGCTCAACCGTAGGGATTGAACCGGTTTTAAAGAAGTTCATATACAGCGCAGCCTCAACCTGATCCGTGATCTCGGAAGAATCAGATTCAATTGACGCTGCTTTCAATGTGCGTTCAACAACCTTTTCAATCTTCAGCTTGCTGAAATTGATAATCTTGCCGTCACGCTTGCGAATCAGCCAGTCCATTGTTACCCCGGTCAGTATAAAGCACAGAATCCCGAATTAAAGCCTGTAATATTTCCTGTTACTGTTAAGGAAGAATAGAATCGTGATAATACTATCAGAATCTACTTTTCCTCTTGTCGATAATATTCTCTGACTTCTCCGCGTCAAGTGAGAAAATACTACATCTTGTATGTGATAACGCTGCGGCAACCCATATATTGCGCTATCTTAAAGACAATCAGTGATCTGCGGTATAGTCACATAAGGAGTATTATATCAGGATACCGGACTGGTTTACCCTGTCAGACATCTAACATATTGCAGGTCAAGTGGAACGTGTAAAATGTGAAATTTGCAGGTTAAACAAGATCTTTAAGTTAGTTTCGGAATAGATATTTCGAAAATGAAAGAAGGACTGCGGCAAAAGCCACAAAAATCACTGTTTTAAATCCCAGGTATTGAGTACGAATGCCAGTTCAAGACCGTTGCAGGGGGATGTTCCGTATCAATTGTCACCATCACGAAGATTGAAAGTCCAACCGAAACATATAGATCAATACATTATTACTGAATTTGGTGTCAGTTATTCTAATACTGCACCATCATTCACCGCGCCTGCAACTGAAAGATATGTAATTCCTCTGCCGAACCATCGTTCAGCTGCTTTCTGAAGGTCGATTTCAGTGAGTTCCGCAATTATCCTCAGTGAATTCCTGTCGTGATCAAGTGGAAGGTTCAATGAAGCGTAGTTAAGCAGTATTCTGGCAATTGCACTGTATTTCATCATTCCGAGTTCCTGCCGTCCGATATAACTTGCTTTCTCCAGCCTGAGTTCATTTCTGCTCACGGGATCTCTGACAAGTCTTGAAAGTTCACTTGAAAGCTTTTCCAATGCTTCCCGGAATGCGGATGGACTTGTTAGAAGAATAACCGCCAGTCTGCCCCTGGAGGAGAAAGGGAGGTAAGTGCTGCTGACATGGTATGTCAATCCGGTTTCTCTGATACTTCTGCCGAGTCTTGAACCAATTCCCTCACCAAGAATACCGCTAAGAATGTGGAAAGCGCAGTTGTCCCGATCAAGCCTTGGAGGTGCCGGTGAACCAAGGATTACTGCGATCTGTTCCCTTCCGTCAAGCTGAATTGATGATTCATATGAAGTCAGAGCGTTTTTAACCTCTTCCGGTTGCTTCAGTGGGGATTCAGGATTTTTCCAATCGGAAAAATATTTTCGTACTAAACTCATAAGATCATTTTCATCGAAATCACCGACAGCTGTGATCACCGCGCCTGATGGTCGGCAGAATTCCCCGTGGAAATCAACGATGTCATTTCTGGTTATTGC
>JAUXIK010000151.1 GCA_030620995.1 Candidatus Aegiribacteria sp. | reverse complement strand
TTTCCAGATATAGCTATTGATTATTTTTAATGATATTCATACTTCCCTGGACCGATACTTCTATCTTATAATAACTACCGATTTTCCAGAAATTTCCAGCCGGACAATATAGAGGCTTGGCTCATCTCTTTTAAACGAAGATCTGTAGAATGATAACTTACATTTCGCACTTGTTGAGGAGCAAATTTAATAATTTCAGTCACCAGATTTGAACATATCAGGCGTATGCTGACGAGTCCATACCAAGTAGCTTGAGAAGTTGCATCTGGATCGGGGAAAGACTGATCGGAAACGTTACAGTTTCTCCTCCGCGTTCGAATTCATACCAGCACACATCACTGAACATTTCAAGGATACGAGCAGTGGTTGGTGTCCCTGTTGGCCTCCCTTCCGGAAGGATTGGAAGCGATTCGATTCCTTCAAGCATCATTTCCTGCCGGACTGTTCGCTCAATGAGAGCATCGAGAGTCATTGCAAGGAACGTCGCGTGGATCAAACCTGCTGCACGCTGTGGCTTTTTGATGTAAACTGGTGCCACTTCCAGTTCATTCTTCAGAAGAGCGTGCCGTTTTTCTACATAGGGCTGGTACTTGTAAATCAGCAGGACATCTTTCTTCGAAGTATTCCGTTTAAGGTTCGTAACCAGGGGGAACACTCCATCTGTACGGGCCTCATTACGCAGAACATCCTTGTTCCGCTTTACCTCAAGATGATAGATCCGGGCACGAACTTCCCTGACAGGATCATCTTTCCCGGGACGGCCAGGACGAAGGTATTTGGTCTTAACGATGACCTGATAAGCAATCCTGACCTTCAGGAAGCCCTGACAGCAGCGTTGCCGGAGGATCTTATCAATCTTCATTTTGATGGCTGAGCGCTGCTTCAGCTTCCCCCGGTTGAGCCGGGCATTGAGATCGTACAGCTCTGCCTCGGCCTTCTGAATTGTCGATTCTCTTGCCTTATCATCAAACTCCATTTTCTGCGAACTGCGGCACCAGATAATGCGGTACCCCTCTACAGTCTGGCCGGGGCCATCAGCTGTAGTGTAGTAAATATCTTCCGGAGCGCTCCCGCGCCTGTTCCGCTCGTTTACCAGCATCTTGCGCCAGCGAACCCGGCCCCCTTCCCGTAAATACTTCCGGAAATCCTTGTCTTCAGAACGGGTGCGGGGAAGCAGTGTGACGAACCTGCCTCCATAATCATCTATATGCTGAAGATTTTTACGGGTACAAAGCTTGCTGTCGGCCACGTAGATGAAGTCATCCTGTCCAAGTATACTGCGAAGTTGATCAACATTGCTCCTGTGAATGGTGTCATCTGTACGATTACCGCTGTAAACCTCGTGAGAGATCGGTACGGCTCCGTCTGCAACAATGTTAAGGCCAAAGACAAGCTGCCTGAGATCAGGACGATGATCCTTGTTTATTCCGAAAGTGATGCGTGGTTCGCGGTTGGAGTTCCTGTACCGTCCATGGAAGGTGACTGTGGTGGTGTCGTGGTGAATCCGCCGGGTGTCAAGCTCGAACTGTTTGATAATATGCAGGGCAATTCTGAAAAAGAGACTTCGTGCCCGCATGGTGACAAGGGCATCCAGGCTCCGAGCTATCCTGTCATCATTAATCGCTTTTATATCTGTTGCGGAGAGACCAAGAGCGGCAGGCTCTACGGGAGCCGCCCACTCTGCTATCCGATACAGAGGACCAGGCGACAGAATGATATTCTGTATCAGGATGGATAAGCTCTGGGCGTGGTCAAGCAGTCTCTCGTGCGGCCCGGCAAGGCATGAGCGTACGATACGAAAGAAGTCCATCCTGTTCATGAAGTGCAGGAGGATGGGATGAGCTCCTACAAGGTGGATTCGATGAACAGCGGGGCCTTCCTGAGTGTTCACTGAGCGGGTTCCACCGGTACGTCTTGTATACATAATATTGATATAGTATACTAGACACATGGAAATGTCAATAGAAGATCTGCAAGACTCGCTGCGCAAGCTCCAGCAGGAGAGGCGCCACCTGCTTCGTTGCCTTACTCGGGAACATGAACTTGCGATAGGAACCGTATCCATGATCAGAAGGAAATGCGGCAACCCGAACTGCCATTGTGCAAAGGGACCGGGGCATCCTCAGGTATTGTTCCTGTTCAGGGATACAAATACCGGTCAGCGCAGATGCAAATACGTACGGAAGGATGACGAGTCTCGAATGCTTCACGCAGGAGAGAATTACAGGGAATTCAGGGAGGCCTTGAAACGGCTTCGCGCCATAGATAAACAGGAAAAGCAGATTCTAATGGCGCTTGCAGAGAAAAGAGCTATTCACTATGAATAGACTAATCGACTGATACCACAATACTTAGTTAAGGAATTAATTCCTGAATCTATTCATGCGCAAGTGCGGAATGTAAGTGATAATGATAAAAGTTATCAATTTTCAATCCTCTCATGAATAATCAGTTTAATTCCCTCAGCCCTGTCTTTATCTGATCCGGGTGTTTCAGCAATTCCGGATATTTCTCTGAATTCCGGCATTGACGCAAGGCTCCGGAGGGGTTCAAGTCCAATAAGCCCTTTTCCGATATCTGCATGACGA
>JAUXIK010000055.1 GCA_030620995.1 Candidatus Aegiribacteria sp. | reverse complement strand
AAGTGCTGCTCTGGACAGCTTCCCCGGTTTCCGACCTTCGAAGAGCTGAGATACTATCGCGCCGAAGTCTTTATCTGTAGCAAGCCTGTATCCACCTGCGACTTCGATTATTATCAGTGAATGCTGCTGATCGAGAAATGCTTTGTTGAGCCTGTCCAGTGCCTGATGGACTGAATCCTCACCACTTCCGGTATATTCACACAGTTTCTCAATACTCAATGGAGCATCTGAAGCGAAGATGAGAGCTTCAACTTCCCTGGCCAGTCTATCAAGAATCAACAGTCCACCTTTCAGTACGTTTTAGTTCAATTTCCGCGAATGGATATGCCTGATGAAAGGAAATCCACCCCCTTCTGATAAGTTCGAGGATTGTAATAAAATAGGATACGATTTTCGTTCTGGATGGCTTTCGGCCTATGACTGATCTGAAAGAAATCAGATCACCGGTATGGAATATCTTATCAAGAGTCTGTATGCACTCTGAGATAGTCAGAAGTTTTCGCTGGATTCTCTGAGACGGCAATTCATTTTCATCCTCTGAAAGGTTATCCAGAGCTCTCAGAAGATCCAGTAAGGATGTCTGCCCAGGTTCGATAGCGGTATTTTCGATGGACCATCTGTCCCGCTCTCCCGGGGATGTGTAAATATCAGTCCAGGTCTCTTCGCTTCTGTGGAGTTCTTTTGCGATTTCACGAAATGTTCTGTAAAGAATAAGTTGACGTCTGAGTTCTGCTCCAGGATCTTCTTCCTCCTCCCCATCGGTTTTGTGAATCGGTAGAAGAGATTTACTTTTCATCCTGGTTAGAGTAGCAGCCATAACCAGATACTCACTTGCAATGTCGAGATTCAGTTCATGAGCTTCTCTGATATATTCAAGATACTGGTCCGCTACGTGAGCCATGGGGATATCGTAGATGTCTATTTCGTCTCTTCGAATAAGATAGAGCAGAAGATCAAGCGGTCCTTCAAACGATTCGAGCTGTATACGGCAACTGTTGCTCAACATAGGCTTGTGAGCCTGCTAGCAGACATATCCGAATTCAATCAGATCACTCTGATTGCCGGGCCAGGATTCTCTGACCTTAACCCAGAGATCAAGATACATTGGTCTTTCAAGAATCCTTGAAGCTCCCTCTGCCGCTATATCGGCTATGTTCTGAAGCATTGCTCCTTTTCTTCCTATAACCACACCTTTATTTGAATGCTTCGCAACATGCAGATTAGCTCTTACATATCTTTTTTCATCACGAATAGAAAACTCTTCAATCTGCACTGCCGTAGAAGTAGCGACATCAGAAGGAAGAACACTGAAAAGGCTGATCCTGATCTGCTCGCTTACAAGGAATCTCTCCGAATGAAGAGATGTACACCTATCGGGAAACAATCTGCCGCGAGAAGGAATGTAACCTGCAATAATTTTCCGCAGTCTGTATGTACTTTCCAGGCATGGAGGGCAAACAGGTACAATTTCCTGAAAACTACCGAACATGGCGATTTGATTGATGAAAGCACTATGCAGAATTCTTGGAAAATAATCAATAAATGTTGGAGCAACAATTAACGGAATAGGGGCTATCTCGTAAATAAACTCCCTTACTCTGGCTGATTTCAGCTGAGAGGACAGATCTGTAGAATTGATTGTCAGGCAGATAACATCCATTCCGCTGAAGAATTCTGCATCATCAAATACTTCAATCGGTGGAGTGTCAATAAAACACATCTGAGTGTCATCATTCATATATATACTGGAGATCGGAACTCTGGTTGTTCCTTTGTGACTGTGGGAAGGCGATATATTTCTTGCGGTAAGAGCGTTGAGCAGAGTCGATTTGCCGGAGTTCGTCAGACCAGCTATCGCGACATATCCTGCTTTGATTTCAGAATCGGATTTCACTGATCTGTTACCTCTGTTTCTGGAATTATCTCCAGAGATATTTCCTCTATTTCTTCTTCTTTCTCAACAGTTCCGGTAATTGCGATAAAATCGCCTGATGAATTGCCATAATACAGAATGGAATTTGCAAGTAAAGGAGCTGTTCCGGAATAACCATTCATTTCAAGAGAATCAAGTTTTGCTCCTGTGTTCAGATCAAGAAGGTGCAAACGCTGATCGTCACAGGGAACGTAAATACAATTATCTCCAGCAATGGGCGGCAACTGCAGCCAATTCTCAAAATCCTGCTCCCATAGCAGGCTCCCGGTTGATGAATTCAGTGCGACCAGTCTGCCGTCGTTAGTTCCTATAAGAACGATATTATTCCCCGCAATAACAGGTCTTGCGAGAACGCACCTTGAGGAACCTTCCACAATATCAGTTTCCCAGATCAGCTCGCCTCCGGTTATTGTCAGCTTTCTGACAGAACCATCGGAGAAGCCTGCATATATACCGGTACTATCAGCAGATGGAGAAGATGCCTGCCTGCCGTATTCTCTTATCCACAGTCTGTTGCCTTCAGTATCAAACACTGCGATCTTCCCATTCTCAGATGAAAATACCGCAAGAGAATCGATAATTGCCGGACCAAGCACTGTCCCGCCTATTTCACTGTCCCAGAGAAGTTCCCCGTCATCCGCACGGAGGGCGCATATCTTACCCATTGAGTTTCCGGATAGTATCAGAGAATCGGCAAGTATGCCAACACTGCAGAAGACATGATAACCAAGTCCTGCTGACCAGTTTTTACTGCCCGACATCCTGTCCAGAGCATAGATGATTCCATCCTGACCGCCGAAATACACAGAAGTGGAATCAACCGCAGGTTCTCCGCAGATTCCACATACTGTGCTGAATGACCAGAGTACCGACCCATTCAGAGCATTAACCGCTCTTAAAAGTCCATCGTTACAGCCGAAATACAATACATTTTCGCGGATAGCCGGAGAGGAAAAGAATTCCCTTCCCCCATTTGACCGCAACTGCCACAGTGTATCAAATGGCGCAATGATATCCGGCCCCCATGCTGCATTACCATGAGAATATCCTCTTGCCTGCAGCCATAGATCAGGAAGCTCCGCTGCAACGCTCACGGTATCAGGGGGAATCAGGCTGTCAATCTGTGTTGAATCACCGTGAAGAACCTGTAGTACTTCATCGGTTTTCCCGTTGCCGCCTGTTGAATAAAAAACAGTAGAAAACAGAAATAATATGATAAGAGTGAAAATCAGTGTGATTCCGATAATCATATTCTGTCTTTTGCCGCGATTTTCAATAATGTGAGTATCGTTTTCAGTCCTAATATGCGATTCAAGTATCAAAGCAAACCTTTCAGTATATAATTACCGGAGCACCTACCGGAAGTGCTCTGTATAAAGCTTCAAGATCAGCGCTGCCCATTCTGATGCACCCATGGCTTATATTTCTGCCCCTGCCGATACCGTAATGAATCAGAATTCCTCCACCAAGATCGATCTTGTACTCACCCAGCACGCCGGGTACTTTCTGAACCCAGATCCTCTCCTCTGCTGAAAGAGAATCACGATAATATACTATCTGATCATCCCAGGATAATGTATCGGGTATGACGACATATTCATCAGGCTCCGGTGGAGTAAGATTCATTTCCTGCCAATACCAGTCCGGCCTGTACCAGTATGGATTCTCCCCTGTTTTTACAACATATCGGAGACCTCTTGGTGTGCTGAAATTCCATACCGCTCCAGAATCGTTGCTTGTCCAGCCTTTTCCGGTTCCGCAGTAGCCGGATCTTATCAGAATATCCTCCCCGTTGCCGAAACTCCGTCTCAGATGAAATCTGTTCTGTCCGGTGTCAATAAGAAGGTAGTGTCCGTAGTAACTGTTCCTCAGTTCATTTTCCCGCATTCTGGCATGAAGAGAATCCACCCTTAGCATGAGTTCATCAACGATATACTCTCTTGCCAGAAGAAAAGAGTTCACATCCGCCAGCGTATCCCGCTCAGAACTCACGTGCTGGAGCTCGTTATCAGTTATATGAAATTCGTACTGGACTGCCTGCAATCTCCTGGAAAGCTGATCAGCGTTGATAAGACTGATTGTAAATCCGACTATCAGCACTCCTGCAAGCACTATTAGAGCGGTTTTCAGTGAATTCATCCAGTCCCTTTCAGATTACCGGATCGGAAACAAGAGTTCTGACAGTAGGCCAGGAAGCTCTGCTGCCCCGGATGTCGATATGAACAAAAGGACCATGAGTAGAAATCCACCTGTAAGCTGAAACACCACCGGTGACAACTTTACCCTCAGTCTCGAGAACTCGGACAATTTCGACAAGATACTCACAGTCGTATACGTCAACGCGCTTGTTCCGATCAATATCATCCATGAGGTTATTAGATGGCCAGCTCTCAATCCAGATATCAGCAGCCTGTCCGTAAAGATGAAGGCTCTCGGTAGTTTCGTTGCCAATTGAAGCATTGTATGCCGGAGTTCTGAATCCACTGATGTTATGTATGTCTGAAGCCTGCGGATAGACTTCCTTAACCGCAGCAAGGACAGCCTCGAGCTTATCAGCTAATCTTAGATCAAAAGCCATGTACTGAGGGTAATTGCCCTCAACATGACAGAGAAACTGTCCGATTGTGAGATGTGTGGATATTCTGGCGCCTGATGTTCCCGGTGTCAGCTCTATGAAATAGTCGGGATTGCTTTCGCTGGAATTGCCGTCACCATAGCTTCCAATAGGATAGGAATTCAGCGTTGTCGTTCTCCACCTGCACGATTCCACCGGAACTATAATCGTATACTTTTCAGTAAGACTGTCGCAGCTCAGATCAATGTAATAGATTCCGTGGCTTCTCGGAGCTCTCCAGCCAAACGTACTGCCCTCTCCCCTTGCAGGCTCACCGATTGAAGCATACCAGACCGTGTTCTCATCTGTTGATGAAAGCGTGACAGAGTCGCCGGGCATGACTACGAATGCCAGTCTGTCGGGAGGAAGATACCTTCCATCTACGGATAGCCCGAGTGCAGGGGAAACTGGAGATGGATCATCAGATGTGGAAAACAGCATCATCCATATTATCAGCCAGTGCAAATCATTTTCCTCCCGGTATACACTTCAGTATTGATGCAATCATTTACTTTTCTTTCTTTAATATACGTCTTTCATCTGCTGAGAGAACTCCCGAGCAGTACAATTTGACAGCTTCGGAATAAGCAATATGCTCCTGCTTGAGTATTCGAGCGGCAAGACTGTCTTCAGTATCATCATCCTTCACCGGTACAGTTCTCTGAAGAATCACCGGACCTGTATCTGTTCCGGAATCTACATAATGAACCGTGCATCCGGATACTTTAACCCCGTAATCCAGAGCCTGTCTCTGTGAATTCAGACCAGGAAATGAAGGCAGCAGCGAAGGGTGAATATTCATTATTCTTCCTGTAAATGTTTCAAGAACAGGGCCTTTCAGAATTCTCATGAGACCGGCAAGGCAGACGAGTCCTATCCCTCTGTCAATCATGAGGTCTGCCCATTGCTTCTCCTCATCCAGTCCGAATCTTGTGCGGTAGCTGCCGGGATACATGTACAGAGCCTCCACACCAAGGTCCGACGCTCTTTTAAGAACCGGCGCTTCAGGTCTGTCCGAAATGAGAAGTGTCACTCTTCCGGGGCCTGTATCACCTCTGCAGAGAGCTTCAAAATTGGATCCTCTTCCCGAGGCAAGAACAGCGACCCTCCGGATATCATTCCGATTATCCGATTCGCTCTGAATCATCAGTTTCCATCCTCCTCTTCCCCGGCTATTCGCGGCGGTCTGTCATTGAATATCCAGGTGATCCCAAAAGTGTAACTGCGATAATCATCAAGGATATCTTCAACGGCAAAAATGAACGCAAAATTCCCCAATGTAAACAACGACTTAAGATCCATGGTTCCGCTGTTATGATCATGAGCGTTCAGAAGATCCCATGTCACACCTCCATGAATCCTTCCGGAAGCCCCCCATTCCAGGGACGGCATGACCGTACCGGCGAATCGAAGGGTATCTGTTTTTAGTGATACTCCGCTGTGAAGATAAACGAATCCTGTGGTAAATATGGTCTGTAAACCACCCTCAATGCCATCAGAATCAATGCGCAGATTTAATTCCGCGGGTCCTGCTCCCGCAATTCCGATAAATGAAATATCTGAATCTTGGGGTAGAACTGCTCCAGCCTGAACATCAAGGAAACCGTAACTTGCAATTAGTCCCGCTGTGCCGCCGAGAGAAAAATCATCCTGTGAATCCGAGATATCCGTCCTGAGTACGGTTGTCACTCCCTGAAATGGAAACTCCAGCCGCATATGTCCTTCAACCATCTGCATTTCACTGTCTGAAAGGCTACCTGCCGCACCGGTCTGGAACAGAACCTCACCAAAACGAGTGCTGTAAGAACCAAGAAGTTCCCATTGTCTTCCCCCGGCTTTAAGGTGAACGAATGACAATCGTGTCATAAAATTCGCAGGTTTCCAGGAAGACCATAGAGTATATCCATCTTCAGTAGTCTGCCATCCTCTTCCGGCCAGAACAATGTTGTCCCGGCCCAGTACAAACCTCTGGTTCTTCAGAGTATCCTCCCTGGAAAGGGAGAAATCTATAAATAAATCCGCCGGAAGCGGTCTTCTGAGATAAGCAGAGTACCTGTTCTGATAAGAAGTATTTTCCAGAAGCCCTATACCGCTGGCATACGAACTGTCAGGAACCTCGGAGGATTCAAAGTCGATTTCCCATTTTCCATTACCCCATAAACCTGCTTCAAGAGGGCTTCGTATGGTTACCGATTCAAAGGAACCCCATCCGGGAAAGGGTTCGTGACCATAGATCAATAGCGGAGTGCCGTCTCTCATCATACGCGATTGCCATCCAAGCAGTTCTGAGCATGTCCATGAATAGATCGATGAAGTCTCCAGGATATCCGCGGGAGCAGGCCACATTACAGGCAGAGCGATCATTGAAGCAAGGATTATCGCGCTCATCAAATATGATACCCGGATCGGTTCATTGCTTTGTATATCAGCACTTTACAGCGCTCAACCCCTGGTTGATCAAGAGGATTGATATTAAGCGCGAGTCCGGTGAGTACAGTCGCTATCTCCAGGGACATTAAAAGTTCTCCCAGGGAACGCGAATCCATAGATCTCATCGCAATATAACTAACTGGAATGCCAACCTCTTCAAGCGCTTTTCCTGTAGCTTCTGCTTCCGCAAGACGAAGTTCGTCAGGAGTTCGGCCCTCAAGGTATGCAATGGAAGGAAAATCATTAAAACCACCGGGAATCCGTGCTGCGCCACTGTCTCCCGGAGTAGTTAGAACCGTCACTGTTTTATCCCGCGGTCCCTCCGTGAACAGTTGTACCAGTGAATGCTGATCAGCGGGTCCCCGGCAGGCAAGAGGTGTCTGGCCTGCAAAAACCTCATTCCCGGAGAGATCGGTTCTCTTGCCGAGGCTTTCAGCCCAGAGCTGAGCAAACCATAGTGCTGTATCGTGCAATCTGTCGTCATAGGGAAAGAATACATGAACCGGATGACTTTTAAAGTTATGCAGGTATCCTGCAGCTATCCTCGCGGTCACGCTTTCGGAGCCATTCTCAAAATAATCCTCAGTAATATCCAGAGCGCCTCGCAGAAGAGATTTAATATCAATTCCTGCAAATGCTGCCGGAAACAATCCAACAGGACTGAGGACGCTGAATCTGCCGCCTACAGACGTCGGCACCGGCAGTGAATTCCATGCCCTGTCCCGTGCAAGTTTCCGCAGGTCACCCTTGTCGGGATCTGTTATCGCGATTACTCTGCTGTCCGCGTCACTGGATTCCCGAAGCCACCTGTACAATGTAAGGAATATCGCCATAGTCTCGGCAGTACCACCAGATTTTGTTATCACAGCAAGAGCTGTTGAATCAGGGTTAAAGCGGGATATGAGGTCTTCCAGCATACGTGAATCAGGTGAATCTACTACAGATACTCCTGATTGGTATTTTTCCAGTGCTCTTAAAAGGGCTCTCAGACCGAGTGACGATCCTCCGATTCCACATACGATCATCCTGTCGGAAGATTTCCCTATTTCATGGGCAAGTTCAAGAGTATCATGAAGAAGCGCTGTATCTTCCGGGAGTTCCATGAATCCGAGTTTTCCATCCGCCATCCACTTGTTAAAACGTTTTAAAACATTCTCAGGAAGGGGATCAAAATCAAAAGATGTTCTGTAATCAAGCAGCGGTTTTCCAGTAGTCAAGGAATATCTCCATTCATCTCTCTGCCCAGGTGACAAGTTTCGAGTAAACAGGTTCGTCCACCTGGATAATAATCAGTCCGTTCGGCATAATTCCAGACCGCATTACTAAAATCGTATCATCGTCAGCAGTTATAAGATAGCTGTCAAGATCGTTTTCAAATACAGCTTCTCTTGGAACAGCGGCATACATTGAAAACTCATCTTCATTTCCCGACAGTACACCCGAATATACAGCCAGGCAATCATGCTGTTCAACAAAGCTCATCTCCCCGGCGGTCAGCGGCCACCTGTCAATAATACAGCCATCCGGAGGGTATACAAGAAAAACAGAACTGCTCTCAACGGATATTTCCGCCAGAACATCACCCGATCTGATATTCTGATCCTCGATGACATTGATATTTGTCAATATTCCATCAAGCGCTGACAGGAATGCACTGTTTTCAAACGATGAAATGGAGTCGAGCAGGAATGAAAGGCTGTCCACTCTATTCAGAAGCATTGTATCCAAAGGAGTGGAGTATGAAAGTGCGACTGCAACATCAAGCTCCATGGAAAGTCTTTCTCTCTCCACAACATGAAGACTCTCAATGAGGAACAGCAGTGTGTCACCTGCAGCAACTTCCTGTTCTTCACTCACACGAATGTCTGAGATAACTGCAGATCCCTCCCCGAACCAGCGAAGAGGCAAAGTATCAGGAGGAGCAGTCTTCACAGTAAATCCGGTAACAGTATATGCTTCAGTATAAACCGGTTCACTTATACCCGGATCAGCCGGCTCTGCTGACTCCTCCTGACCTCCGCAACCCGCGATCATGATCAGAAATAACGTCATTATTATCAGTTGCACTGGACAATCAGAAGAATGATTAGTACTTTTCACTGGTTCTATCTATTCCCCTTCGATAAACTCATTCAGGAAAGAAGAAATATGAAATCCTGGCTCCTTAGTATCATCATATTGGCAGCGGCAATTGTCATGCTTTCAGTGCAGGGTTGCGGAGAAACCAGAACTTCTGGATTCTACGCAGGTCATGTAACAACTCAAACCACTCCACGTGATACAACCGTACTGAGTACCCAGACAGTATATACAACATCACCACAGCCCGATGACACGCTGCTCAACTGCACTTTTGACAATGTTCTCACGAAACCTTTCGGTTCTTCCTGTCGATATGAAGTCTACCATGGATCCATGCATATCGACAACTCCGTGTTTCGAGATCCTGTTGTACTTCTGTCAACAGCGGGTCTTCTCGATGACGGCCTTGTCGAAGCACAGTTCGATCTTGTGGAAGCCGCATCTCATTGCATCGTGGGTCTGGTTCTTGGAGCCGAATCAACCGGAGATTTAATCCTGCTCGGAACAAACTCCAGAGGACAGTATACCATTCAGAAATGTATCAATGGACTCTGGCTTCCCGTTATGGGAATGGAAGCTTTCGAATCAAGCAGACTTCTGCCTTACAGTCTGCCCGGCATTCAAATATCCGCCCTTGTTCACGGCAACTACATCGATTTGAGAGTAAACGGTCAGCTGATTCAGGTTGTACGAACTACACTACCGGCTCTTGGTCAGGTTGGTGTCTTTGTTGATGGATATGTCTACGCATCCCTTGACAGATTCACCGTAATTCCATCACAATGACCTGTCTTATTCTGTCTCTGCTGTTTCTCTGGACACCTGAAATTGGCGCGACCGCTATCCTTGAGCATTCTGATCCGGAAGAACCTCTGAGCAATTCAACAAGCGGGATACCTGTACTCATGTACCACCATGTCAGCGATCCGATTGACGGATACTACGGTGTATCCACCAACAGGTTCCGATCAGATCTTGAAAAGCTCTGTGCAGCTGGATTCTATCTTATCACTCCTTCAGATATTGAAAACGGACTCATGCAGGTTCCGTCGGATCGCCGACCGCTGATGCTTACTTTCGATGATGGCTGGCAGGACAATTTCACTTTCCTTGAATCTCATGGTTCAACCGAGATCGATCCACTGTGCGTTGTTGGCATTCTTGAACAATTCTGTGATCAGAATCCGGAATTCGGCCGAGGCGTTACATTTTTTATCTCCTGGGACAAGATTCCTTTCGGTCAGGAGGAGTATATTGCCGAGAAATTCAATCTTCTGTTAGATATGGGTTATTCTATTGGTAATCATACGAATATGCATGCGGATTTCATTACTCTTCCCCGCTCGAAGTGGGATCGGGCAGTTCTGCTGCCCATGGAAAAATTTCACAGAAGGCTCGGACTGAGAACTTCCGAAATCTTCTCGATATCGTATCCCGGAGGCAGATTCCCAAAGGATCAGGGAGCAGAGGAGTATCTCTCGCACTTTCAATTTCAGAACAGACAGGCAGTGAGAATGGGGTTTCTTGCCAACGGAAGTATATCTTCCATGAATCGCCTGCTTGATTCACCTGAAGGAATATTCCGTATAGGCAGGCTTGATATGAGCCAGTACAGCGTACATCGAGTACTCGAATGGAGAAATCTCATGACTGTGGGACCAAGAGACAATCTTCACGACCCGCTCCTGCCCCGCCTGCGTCAAATTTTGAACTTCAACACCATTTAACCATGTAATCCCTTGGGGGAACTTTCCATTCAGGAGCCATTTCGGGATACCCCATACACAGAACTGCTGTAAGTCTCGTTCCCTTTGTATCGCTGGAATGCCATGAGGGTATTAATTGAAAGAGTTTTTCAGCTATACCGTTCCATAATGTGCCATAACCCAGCGTAACCGCGTGGTGCATGACTGTTGCAGCAGCAATAATACCGTCCGTACGCCCTGTGATATTGCTTCTGGGAACATGAAAAAAGAACACGACAGGAGCTCCCCGGAATATGATATCCCTTCCCTCTCTCAGTTTTCTCAGGTATGCCGACATTCCGGTCAGCTTTCCTATCAGGAACGATATTCCGGTGCAGTCAAGTATTCTCAATAGCTTTTTCACCGGTCTGAGGAGTTCTTCTACAGCTTCGGCTCCACGAACAACCCGGACTGTGATCCCCTGCTTGTTTACGCCGGTGGGAGATTGAGACAGCACGGAAAGTACATTACATATCTCTTCTTCCGATGGAATTATAGTCGAGAAATATCTGATTGAACGTCTTGCTTCAAGCAACTTCAGATATTTCTCTGATGAGCAGATATCTTCCGTTTCCGGAACTCGGTCAAATCCGAAACAGTTTGCAGGACAGTACACACCGCAATGCCCGCAGGCTATACATTTATCGATTCTAAAGAATGGATATCCATTCTGAATTTCTATTACGCCCGAAGGGCATACTTTCTCACAGATTCCACATCCGGTACAATCAGATTTATTGAAGGATCTTTCAGGGGAGAATCTCAATATCAACCTCCTGAGTTATCAGACCGGGCCGGACAAGAACCACTCCCGGATATGTGCCATAAGGTTCCATGGAACTCCACGTTCCATCGCTATTGGTATCGACAAATGCGGCTACCGTATAGCGTCCGGCTGGTATTTCATCAACTATGTACTGCCCCGGTTGTACAATCGCGTTAATTTTGCTGGAATCACTGCCTCCACCGGTTCTGCTTATCTGAATCATAAGTGCTGGAGCTTTGGTACCGCAGATATTACCCCCGATTGAACCCGGCTCATCTCCCCACGCAGTTGAGAATGACCATGGGAAAGATGAGAACAGAGTATCACCCCATGCGGTTGAAATTCCTGGAAGGAGCATAAATCGATACTGCTGTTCACCTATGAGCTGATGGTCGGGAATGAATTCGAAAGTTCTTCCATCAATTCTATTTAATATACCCTGTATCATAGTACTGTCTGATACTTTGCTCAGAGAAAGTCTGCTCTTCAGAGTATCAATATCCACCCAGAAATTGAAGGATATGCTGTACGGCCCTGCAGGATTCACATTTTCGCTTCCCGGAGCAGGATAATAGGATCGCAATCTCAGACTGTCTGCGGGAAGTGAATCAATCCCGAAGAAAGTCATGGAGTCCGGTTCTGAAGGGTTAAGCATCAGATCAAAAATACCGGAGGCATAAACAGTGATTTCTTCCGTTGGGAGCGCATCAGTTTCGAGAGTGATATTTTTCCCGGAAAAGCCGCCCTGCAGCCAGAAACCATGCAGGTCTATGACACTGCCTGATGTGTCCTGCAGTGTCACCTGCCCTCTACTGAAGGACGCCAGGGATATTTCCTCGTTAAAAGAGATCTGCAGATGATATCGATCAATAGCTTCAACTTCAGTGATGATGGGACCCACTGTATCAATAACGGTCAGTATTGCTTCAATATTGAGAATCTCACCTTCTGACAGGTTAACCAGAGTGTCTATTCCTGCTTCCTGTTCAGAATTCCACTCAAACGACCTGTCAGGATCTTCATAACAGAGAATCCTATAATATCCCTGTTCAAGCCATTGTACATCAGCCGTCCCCAGCGAGTCAGCAACGGTTCTTCGCACAAGCAAAGAGTCACCGGTTGAATCGGACAGGTACCTGTACAGCTCAATCAGAGTCCTTCCGGCAATATTACCTCCACCCTGCCTGATCATTGATATATCAATCACTCCTGTGGGAAGCGAATCAGCTCCGCTATACGCAAGATCTACGGGAATTCCCATTCGGTTACCCTGTCTATCCTGTATTTCCAGCGGCAGATGGATTACCAGGGGCATTTCTCCCGGAGGTGATTCAAGCTCTATCTCAATTCTGGAACCATGAATTTCCAGGCTGTAATTCATCTGTGGATACAGAAATACCGTAACGGAAGCAGCATCGAGTCTCTCACTCCATTCGATGGTTATCCTCTCAAGATCAGGATATCCCGCTCCCGGGAGAGGTTCTATGGAAATAATCTCAGGTGATGTTTCATCCTCCGGACCGCCACCGGGAGCTGCCATCCTCGCGCAGGCTATAAGGACCGCAAGAATAAGAAGAAATGACACCAGGATGTATGATTTCAATATTTAGTCCTCACTGAATCGTTTCCGAAGTAAACCTGACTTTTTGTAGAAAGTGGATGCTTCCGTATTCCTTTTTAGCTTTTCAAGCACAATCGCAAATTCAATAAGATAATCCGGATCATCCGGCACAAGTTCAAGAGCAGTCTTAAGATAGTTCTCGGCACTTACCAGATCCCCTGTCAGATTACCGCATCTGCCAAGGTAAAAGTAAGCCGGAGCATAATCGGGATTGTTTTCCACGACTATCTCAAGAATATCGATTGCGCGCTCGTACAAACCTCTTCGAAGCATGAATACTCCTTGCAGAAGCATTATGTCTGTTTCTGTTGCACCGGCTTCTCTTGCGTTTGCCTCCCACTCATTTATCTTCAGCGAACTCACTCTATGTATGAGTTCCCTTATGTGTGCCGTTCGGATGCCGGGATCATCCTTATCCTGTGAATCAGGTTCGGGTTTATCCCTTTGATCATGCACCGCACTTCCATTTGAACTATGATCTTCAGACATCAGTTCCTCAATGCCGGGTTTCGTATTCTTTTTTTTCTCCTTCTTTCCATCTATGAAAAGAGCCATCTGCCTTCCGGTCAACTTGCTTCCGATTAAATGAGAGAACATCGTCATCTGCTTTTTGGTATCGATAATTCTTACAAGAGGCCGCAGCTGAAATTCACTTATTTCGTCAGTGAGAAGGAGTTTCCTACGCATTCCGGATGGAAGCTTCAGCAGATTGAGAATCTGTGTTATTCGAGCTCTTGAATAGCCCAGCAGTTCTGAAAGCCGGCTCCTGTTCTCACATAATCTGTTTCGGAGCAGTCCATCGAACAGGAGAGCTTCTTCGGTGCAATTAACTATGGATTCATGAGCCAGTGGAATGTGCACATTACTTCGTACGACAAGCGCTCTGATTGAAAGAGGTCTCTTTGCGAGCATCCGCCAGAAGCTTCTATGATGGGCGAGAAGAGTGTATCTCACGGAAGCATTTTCTCCATCAACTATCTCGGAATCCCGCTCCTCTATCAGAATTGGAGGAACATACGGTTCCTTCTGATGGGATTCCAGATCCCATTCGACAGGAGGATCCATGAAATCAATCTGTTCCAGTTTTATCTCCTCAAGCAGCATATGCTCCAGTACTTCACCGGATTCCCTCTTCTTTTCCATCATAATCCTCCTTCAGCAAACAGGAATTCATCAATCAGATCCGGATCATCTTCCATCCAGTTTATTCCTTCAATTCTTCTGAACATGTTCTTCTGTCTTCGTACCAGGCGCCATGTATTGATGGAAACAGCCTCAATAATCTCATCTTCTGTGGAAATACTGCCATCCAGAAATGCGAGCACTTCACTGTATCCGATTGTACGGCCAAGAGCGCTGTTCCTTCCCCATCCTCTACTCAATAAGGTTTCCACTTCATCGATCAGTCCGGCATCCAGCATTGTTATCGCTCTCCTCCGGATTCTCAGCCTGTGTTCATCGCGCGGAATGGAGATCCCTGCTATTAGATACTTCTTCCTCTCGGAGGGATTTCCGCCCTTTCTGAAGGATGATGGAGGTTTTCCACTCTGAAAATATATCTCCAGGGCTCTCTCCTGCCTTCTTTTATCGCTTTCTCCGATCTTATCCGCAAGTTCGGGATCAACTCGATGAAGCATTTTACTGAGAATGCCTGGTCTCTCATTTTCAAATAACTTCAAACCTTCTCTGATCTCATCACATCTGGGTGGCATTTCGTCGAGAGAGCCGGTCAGAGCAAGTATATACAACGCAGTTCCGCCTGCGATTACCGGAATTGATCCTCTCATGCCTATCTGAACGATAAGTTCTCTGGCTTTATCTAGAAACATCCCTGCTGAAAAGGCCTCATCAGGATCGATCTGATCCAGCAAATGATGCGCAAGCTGAGATTGCTCCTTAAGCGATGGTTTAGCAGTCCCGATATCCATTCCCCTGTAAACCTGTCTGGAATCCGCGTTTATGATCTCAATGCTGTGCCGGCTCGACAGTTCCAGCAGTATCCTGGTCTTTCCGGAAGCAGTGCATCCGGTCAGAACGGGAATTAAAGGACGACTATCTGCCAAATCTTTCCTCCAGGTCTTCAAAGGAAATCTCAATAAGTGTAGGTCTGCCGTGTGGACAGTGAAAGGGATCGGATGTTGAAAACAGCTGATCTACAAGATGTCTTGTCTCAACAGGAGAAAGGGAATCGCCGAATTTGACAGCTCCTGCACAGGCCGCAGCTGCTGCAACACGCTCCTGCAGGGGCATATCTTCATTTTCAGGATCCTGGAGAGATTTGAGAATTTCCCGAAGGGCACTGATCCCGTGAAACGTACCTGGAGGAACTGCGGTTAGAATGAGTGTATCATCTTCAATATGGTATTCGAAACCGGCTCTGTTTAAAACCACTCTATAGTCTTCCAGATGGTCAAGTTCCTCTCCGTCAAGCTTCACATTCTCAGGCAGCAGCAATTTCTGCTGACCGGATTCAGAGCCATTTCTGATTGAATTCATCACTGTCTCAAAGAGTATTCTTTCGTGTGCTGCATGCTGATCGATGAGGGCAATGCCGGTTTCAGTCGATGTGACCAGGTATGACCTGCCTATCTGTACGATTGGAAAGGTTGATTCGGATCTGTCATATGCTCCAATCGGCAATGGCGCCTGAACCTCCATAGCCGTTCTGAACAGATCCTCAGAGAGTTTGTCATTCTTCTCAGATCTAATGGACGCTATACTATATCCTGAGGCTGCCGGTGACAGCATCGCGTTCTTTCTAGAATCCAGCAGATCACCAAGAGCTGATTCAACAGCTGATCTGACCGAAGAAGGTTCTCTGAACCTGACTTCCCTTTTTGCGGGATGCACATTCACATCCACTTCAGACGGTGGAATCACAACGCTGCAGAACAACAGCGGATAACCGGCAGGCCCGGCAAGCGCGGAATCAAGTGGTCCGGAAATAAGACCTGCATAAACAAGCCTTCCATTTACAAGAATGTACTGGTGCGTTTTTCTGTTCCATCGGTTATCGGGAAACCAGATCAGTCTGACATCGGTTTTTCCGGAACTGCCCTTTGATTCAACGTAACGGTTCTCGCCGGGAATACCGTACCTGGAACGCAATCTTTCCGGAACAGATTGCCCTGCATCAAGAAAAAACAGTTCCCTTCCATTATGGATAAATCTGAATGAGACATCTGTTCTCGCCAGTGAGCAACCCGTAATGTATTTCTCCGCCCAGGACAGTTCAGTAGACTGTCTTCTGAGGAATCGCCTTCTTGCCGGCTGATTATAGAAGAGTCCTGTAGCTGTTATAGTTGATCTC
>JAUXIK010000010.1 GCA_030620995.1 Candidatus Aegiribacteria sp. | reverse complement strand
CAGAAATCGTGCTCCGAGATAATAACAGCCATTGTATCTGTTCGTCCCGGATACAGACAGATTATGTGATCGGGTGCCATTTCCAGCACTCCCTCAGCGGATATCATTGGCCAGGCTCCGGCGGCAGGTGCTGCAATTTCACAGTTCATTGCGGAAAGCAGATCCGCGAAAAACGTGTTTCTGCCGGCAATTGTCATACTGGAAGATCCGCGTTCATGATAAACAACGATCATGCAGGAAACAGGGAAGGTGTTTCCCATCAGGTACTGGAGGGAATCCAGCTGAATCTCAAGCTCATTCTTATACTTCTTTGCATCCGCTCCATACCTTACATCAAGAGAATCAAGCACTGCAAATACATCCTCAAGTGTGTCAAAACGATAAGAGTAGCAGGGAATACCAAGGACTTCCGCAAGTTCATGAAGTACGGGACTATTACCGCTAACATGGATAGAGGTGGGTGAAAGAGAGGATATCCGCTCCAGTGAAGGATCAACATATCCTCCGGCCGAAGGCAGTTCCTGTACAATCGGTGGCCATTCCGAGTACCTGTCAACTGCTACGATTCTGTCTCCCAGTCCGGTAACAAACATGATCTCAACAAGAGAAGGCCCAAGAACAATAAATCTTGTATCATCATCAGCCTCATCAGCGATCCGGCAGTATACAGACAGTAACAGAATCAGGGTTAGAAAAATGACTTTCATCTGGTGTATCCAGGTGATATGGAAATTATCAGTCCGTGTTTCCGCAATTTGTCGAGAGCTCTGGATTCCAGTTGTCTCACCCTTTCTCTGCTGATCCTGAAGATGTGTCCCAGATCCTGCAAAGTAAAGGATTCGCCATCAAATAATCCGAATCGAAATGTAATTATCGTTTTTTCTCTGTCGGACAGTGAGGCCAGAGCGACATCAATTCTTTCTCTGAGATCGTCCTTGATAACTTCCTCATCAGGAGTCAGTAATTTGCTTTCAAGATAATTCGCGATAGTCGCATCCTGTTCACCGGTAGTGTGATCCAGGGATAGTGGCCGCGCTATGGAAAGATATGTCTGTTCAATTTCGTCACGGTCAACCTCTGTGAATTCCGCCAGTTCATCGATTGTAGGAAGATGGCCGCTGTCCGAAGTAAAATCATCTATATATTCCCGGAGGAACGAATTCGCTTTCAGAACGGTTACAGGAAGCCTGATAAGCCTGGATTGGCGGAGTATCGCCTTAAGGATTGCCTGTCTTATCCACCACACCGCAAAAGTGGAAAATTTATATCCTCGATGATATTCGAAACGCCTTACAGCATCCATGAGACCCTGGCAACCCTCCTGAACGAGATCCATCTCTTCCATTGCGTCGCATGGATAGTATTTCCGTACTTTTGTAACAACCAGTTTGAGATTTGCTTCTACAAATCTCTCAAGTATTTCATTATGTCTTTCAAATGCTCTATAGAAATGCTGAGAGAATTTGATATGGTCATGAATACCAGCTCCGATATTCACCTCTATCAGATCAAGTTCATTACGTATTGCTGTTAACCGTGGATAGATGCTCCATGCTCTATAGTTATCAATTTCAAATGAGTCTGCTGCTGAATAGAACTTCAAAGCTCTTGATCTCGCAACTGTAACATCCTCCCCCAGCAGATCAATAAGTTTCTTCATCCGATTGACAAGCAGTCTGCATGTTTCTATTTCACTGAACAGTTCCTTCCCTATACACTCTACTCTGAACCACGACAGATGAAGCCTTCGTACCGCTTCACGATTCTGGTATCGATGGTTCATTCTGCTGAGAATCAGTTTCATTCCTTTTCGCCGTGAAGGAGGTAATCGATCATGTTTTATTCCCCAGAATGACCTGTCAACAACTCGCTCCTCCACTATCTCTCCCGAAAGCAGTCTGTTGAATGGCTCGAAGAATTCCCTTCTGCCAAGTGGTATCGAAAGAATGGATTCCAGCATGATAAATCTGACATTCTCCTGGCTTTCAGACAGTTCTTTTTCTTCCTCTGGAGACATTGGCGGGACAACATCAATTTCCCGAAAGAAAAGAGTTCCTGAATTAAGATCTATCCTTCGAGGACGCCTGATACTGTTCTTTTGCCGCTGATACAGGGAAATAAATTACCACCTACATTCTTATCAGCTTTTTGCCAATTTCTGATATCTGTTGTTTTAATTCATCAATATCGCTGTCACCGGCGGATTTCAATCTGGTTTTAAGCCGGTCTAACTCTTGTTCCAGTCTGTAACGATTCACAGCATTCTCAATACTGTCTCTGCCTGATTGATCCTTCTGATCCGGAAACGATGACATGATTTCACTGCAGGCAGATGCATCTTCGGCATCAAGTCCTGAAAGTTGGAATCCTCGAACTCCTTCCCCGGCCTGTTTTCTGATCTCCAGGAATATTCTGGACCCTCTCTCCGTTCTGAAGTCCCCCTCTTCAAGAAATTCAAGCAGTGAACTATTGAAGCCCTCCGGATCCAGGAGAATCGATCCAAGAATGGCTTTATCCCATCTGTTTATTTCGCTATTTTGAATGAATCTGTTGGAATATCTCTGACGTTTCCGTTCTTCCTCTGCAACCTGCGACTCAAGTGTTCCGACAGAATATCCGGTCTCTTCTGAAATTACTTTCAACAGTGTTTCCATGATTATCGGATCTGTTGTGCTTGAAGCAATCCCCACAAGTCTCCTGACAACTTTTACCTTTTTCGCGGAACCCTTTATCCCGGACCAGGAGCCAAGCAGTCCAAGAGCGAAACGAATCGGATCCAGAGCTCCTGCAGTCAATTCCGGAACTGTACCGGCTCCATTCTCACTGATGTAGTCATCAGGGTCTTTGCCATCAGGAATCGATATGATCCCCGGCAGATGCCCCTGTTCAAGAATTACTTCAGCAGCTCGTACAGCCGCCCTCTGACCGGCTTTATCACCATCATAACAGATAAGGATATCGGATGACACGGCACATATCTGCCTGGCCTGTGACGAAGTGATAGCAGTGCCGCATGTTGCTACAACACAATCAAAGCCGGCCTCCATAAATCGCGAATGGTCAAAGTATCCTTCCACAAGGATAATCATATCAAGATCCCGCGCTGCTCTGAGAGCTTCGCGGTAACCGTAAAGGTAGTCACCCTTCCTGTATACCGGTGATTCAGGACCATTTATGTACTTCGGTGTATCGGAAGATGGTTTAGAGATGTACCTTCCACCAAAACTGATGATCCTTCCTCTTCGATCACTGATTGGAAAGAGTATCCTATCTCTGAAGCGGTCGTATATCCCGTCGCTGTTCCTGGATCTGAGAGCAATTCCCGATTCCACGAGCTGGCTTTCCGAGTAACCTTTCCCGCGAAGGTATGTGGAAAGCTGATTACCACTCGGTGCCCAGCCGATACCGAGTTTTTCGATTGTCTGCTCTGAAAGGTTCCTTTTTTTTAGATATTCCCTTGCCTGAACTCCGGAGCTTCCTCTGATCTGATCTCGATAGAATCGCTTTGATTCTGCGAGTATCTCCATGAATATATCCGTTCTTGAAGTATCCCTTCCCGATGTCTCCAGTTCAACGCCAGCCTCGGTCGCAAGCTCCTCCACGGCTTCACGAAAAGTAAATCCGAGATAATTCATCAGGAATGAGAAGGCGTCTCCGCCTGCTCCGCATCCAAAACAATGGTACATCTGTCTTTCCTGAGATACGAAAAACGAGGGGGTCTTTTCCCTGTGAAAAGGACAGAGTCCTTTCATATTCCTTCCTGAACGTTTCAGGTTTACATATCTTCCCACTACTGAGACTATATCTACAGTTGTTCTTACTCTTTCAATAGATTCATTTGAGAAGTAGCCTCTGGCAGAGCCTGCGCTGGACATTATGATTCTCCCGGGGCGTTAAGAACAATAATAGTAACACCTGTTCCGCCTTCTGACGGTCTTCCCTGTCTGAACGACGCAACTCTCCGGTCACTTTTCGCGATGTCAACAACCGCTCTCATTAGAATACCTTTTCCCTTGCCGTGAATCACGCGAATTTGCGGAATACCTGCAACGATGCTGTCGTCAAGAGCCGAGTCAAGCTCAGCAAGGGCTTCATCAGCGGACATACCCCGCAGATTGAGTTCTATCCTGCTCTGAACAGGTACACTCCACTCTGAGGATACCGGTTTCTCCTCGGGCGGAACAGTAGCTTCAAGATCGTTCAAAGGTTTCTTCAACCGGAGATTACCCATTACCACGACCGCGTGATCTTTTCCAAGCTCCTCGACCATGCCCTTTCCGCTCCATCCTTTCACCGTCACCCATACACCGGGTACTATATGCTTATCCGGAGATTTTTTTCCTTCATCCTTCAAAGAGAACCCTGATGCTGTCCCGGCAATCTCCCGGATTTCCGATCTGATACTCCGCCTTTCCTTTGCAGTTTCGGTCTTTGCCAGTCTGGCCAGCAGAGCATCAGCCCGTGAATTGACTTTCCTCTCCCACTCTCTAGATTGTTCTTCAATTATTTTCCTGGTGCGGAAGAGATCCATCCTGGAGGATTCCAGTTCCATATTCAGACGTTCTCTGACAAGTTTGTCTTTCTCCTGCTCGCGGTCGAGTTTCTTTAATCTCTGCTTAATCTCACTCCTTATCGATGCAATCTCTTCAAGCATCCTGTCGAGTTTGAACGAATCCCCGGAAAGTGTCTCCGCTCTTTCAAGGACATCGGCTGGAAAGTTCATTTTCCTGGCGATCTCCAGCGTAAAAGAAGAGCCGGGAATTCCATAGGTAAAAGTGTAGTCAGGCTCAAGAGTGTCCTCGTGAAAATTCATGCAGCCATTGTAAAATCCCGGTTTCCCCTGAGCAAGACTTTTAAGCTGCCCCTGATGTGTTGTGACAACGAGCCTGTTGTCCTCGTCAGCAAGATAGTCAAGCAGAGAAGCAGCCAGAGCGGAGCCGGTAAGTGGATCAGTTCCGGCCGCGGGTTCGTCTATAAGTACAAATCCGCCAGCCCCGTGATCGTTCAGCATCTCCAGCTGTTCCCTCAATCGTGCGGAATACGTACTCTGATGATTCGCAATGGATTGCTGGTCTCCGATAGAAACGTGAATCCTGTTGAAAAACGGTATTGTAGAACCTGTGGATACGCATGCTCCAATACCCGATTGAGTACAGATAACCGCAAGGCCGATTGCTTTCAGCAGAACGCTTTTCCCACCTGCATTGGGACCACTGATTATGAGAACCTTCCAGTCTTCCGGCAGCCTTACATCATTCTTAATTACTTCCTCAGAAGGGATGAGAGGATGCCTCAGATCGAGTAATGAAAGTGCTCCTTCGGATGGGAACACTGTTTTCAGCTCTTTGTGATACGAAGCCCGCGCAAAAATGGCATCAAGAGTGGAAACGGCCTCTGTTCCTGCTCTCAGTTCATCTGAATGCTCTCTGACAGCGAGTGAAATCTCTCTGAGTATTTTTCTTCTCTCGAAGTCCAGATCAAGCAGAGCTTCTCTCAGCGAGTTTCCATCATCAACAAGTTGGGATGGCTCAATAAATACTGTCTCACCCGATTCAGAACGATCATGAACGATTCCTTTAACCTCACGTTTTCTTGATGAGATCACCGGAAGCACATACCGTCCATCCCTCAGAGTTGGAGGAAAATCTCGAATGACATTCTCCTGCGAGAGAGAAGCCGAAATTTTGTTTATCCGCTTTGACAGATTTCGCTCGAGCCTGTCAGCTTTTTTAGTCAGACGGGTAAGTTCCGGGGAAGCATCGGGGGAAATATCCCCTTCCGGAGTGGTCATTCCAAGCAATCTTCCGGATAGTTTCAAAAGGCGGGGGATACGGTCACAATAGCTCTGAAGAGCGAGCAATCGGGAGCCCTCAACCGCAATTTTCTCAAAAGACCGGACGAACTGATCCATTTCTCTGAGAACATTGCCAGTATTCCTCAGTTGAAGCGGACTGAAGATGATAATCCCGGAATCGATTGAATCAGTAATTTCTTTCAACTCATCAAGGTTTCCAGATGGAGAATGTATGCCCTGTTCAAGAATGAAAGCTGCAGATTCAGTCTCAGCCTGAAGTCTTATGGATGTATCAGAATCCCACCCTGGCTGCAGCGCTTCTGCTTTTTCCTGACCCATACTGCTGATCGCTCGATTGGCGATCTCCTTGAGCACAAGATGATATTCAAGACGGAGGAGAGAATTATTCATTTTGATGGAAGGAAGTGTTTTGAATTACTCAGCTCCTCGAGAGTTTTTTTCTCCTTCCGGGATAGCTGCTCAGGTACATATACGTCAGCAATTATTATCAGGTCTCCTCTGCCGAATCCTTTCAGTTTTCTGATGCCCTTCTTCCTGATAATCAACTTCTCACCGGGCTGAACACCGGCGGGAATGCTGATCTTTCTTGCTTTGTCTTCAATGGCGGGTATCGTTATTTCCGTTCCCAGTGCGGCGTCCGGAAACGAAATCCGTGTTCTGTAAACAAGATTATCACCTTCTCTGATGAATTCGGCATAGTCAATTTTCCTTATCCTCAGGATCAGATCTCCAGGAGGACCATCGTTCTCGGGAAAATGTCCCTGCCCTCGAAGCCGGATGAAATGCCCTGTCGATATCCCGGCAGGAATATCTACAACTATTTTTCTTTCTCTGGATTCAAGTCTGGATCCCAGGCAGGCGGAACAAACCTTCTTCGGGATTCTTCCACGCCCATTACAGGATGGACAGATAACCACCGACTGCATAGCTCCAAGAAGAGTTCTTCTAACAGTTCTTACCCTTCCCTGTCCTCCGCAATTGCTGCAGGTTTCCAGGCCCTCCGATGGATCAGCACCTGTTCCATCACATATTCTGCAATGCTCCTTGCGCCAGATACTGATTTCCCGGTCGGTTCCGTTCACAACATCTTTCAAATCAAGATCAACATCGAAAGTAATATCTGCTCCTGGAGAGGGGCCTCTGGATCTGCTGAAACCGAAAATATCCTGAAATGCTCTCAGAGCATCATCCATACCGAATCCGCTGAAGAAATCCGACATATTCGGTGTGCCGTCCCAGGATCCCGTTCTGTCGAAAATCTGTCGTTTCTGCGGATCACTGAGAATCTCATAAGCCTTGGTTATCTCTTTGAATTTGTCTTCTGCTCTCAGATCTCCGGGATTTCTATCAGGATGATACTTCAGAGCCAGTTTTCTATAGGCGCTTTTTATTGTATCCTGATCAGCGTTCCCTGAAACACCCAGAATTTCATAGGGACTGCTACTCATATTTTTCACATCCATAATGTTTTCTATTTTTCAAATTCAAAAGTTCCTGTTCAGATCTGAGCGTTGATCTTATCAGGATTCAGATGATGCATGGATCCATGGATCACTGTTCAAACGGGAATATACGTAATAACATTCATCCCGGAGAGAATTCCTGAAGAGGTTCTATTGGCCCTGTATATCTGTCAACCCATCCTCGGGTTTGTTATCAAGTGTTTTAAAATCGTCTGAAGCATCTTTATCCTCAAGAGATTCAACCATTTTAAGCATATTCTTAATTACTGTTAAGGTTGAGTTCAGGTTTTTCATTGCCTGCTCAATTCCGGTTATATTCGTACCGTCTCGTTCATTCCGCAGATTTTCCAGGGAAACTTCGAGTTCTTCAAATAAAGATACATCGATAGTGTCGACTCTGGTTCTGAGGATCCGGTTTGACTCATATATGAGCTGATCGGCAAAATTCCTTTCTTCAATAAGTTTCATCCTATCTCGATCAGCTTCCTGATTGTGTTTGGCTTCGCGCATGAGTTTTCGAATATCCTCATCAGAAAGCCCGCCGCTGGGATTTACCTTAATCTCCTGCTGTTTGCCTGTTACGGCATCTTTCGCGTTGACGAAGAGTATTCCGTTTGCGTCAATGGAAAAGGATACTTCTATTCTGGGAACCCCCCTGGGAGCCGGATTGATACCAACCAGCTCGAATCTTGACAGACTTCTGTTATCTTCAGCAAGATCTCTCTCACCCTGAAGAACATGAATCCCGACAATCTGCTGGTTGTCAACAGCAGTCGTAAACATCTTGCTTCTCTTTATCGGCAGTGGGCTGTTCTTGGTTATGATCGGAGCCATTACTCCTCCAAGAGTCTCCACGCCGAGAGTCAGAGAGGTTACATCAAGAAGGACAAGATCCTTCCTTTGACCTGATACGACTGAACCGGCTATGGCTGCGCCCATCGCAACAACTTCATCAGGATTTACACTGTGAACCGGTTCCTGCTCAAATGATTCCCGTACGATCTGTCTGACAAGAGGAATTCTGGTTGAACCTCCAACCAGAACAACAACTTCAAGATCATCAGGAGAAATTCCGGCATCCTTCAAGACCTGTTTGCATAAAGGTCTGGTGGTTTCTACAAGATCTTTGATAAGACTCTCGAACAAGCCTCTGGTTATCGACATCTCCAGATGAATCGGACCGGATTCACTCGAAGCTATGAAAGGTAGATTCAGTGATGTTTCAAGCGCGGCTGACAACTCGCATTTTGCCCGCTCCGCGGCTTCACGAACTCTCTGAGGAGCAACCGGATCCTTACGGAGATCAATACCTTTCTCACGCTTGAATTCGCTCATGATCCATTCAACGAGTCGAGCATCGAAATCGTCACCGCCAAGCTGAGTATTACCTGTGGTTGCCTTAACTTCAAATATGCCGTTAACGACCTGAAGAATACTGATATCGAAAGTTCCTCCACCAAAATCGAAGACAGCTATTTTCTTGCGTTCTACAGCGTCAGTGAACGCGAGAGCAGCTGCGGTGGGCTCGTTCAATACTCGCTTTACATTTAATCCGGCAATGTTGCAGGCAGCTTTTGTTGCCTTTCTCTGAATTTCATTGAAATGAGCGGGGACTGTGACAACAATATCCGTAACTTCTTCTCCAAGATATTCCTCAGCTCGATATTTCATTTTCTGAAGAATCATGGATGATATTTCCTGGGGAGTGTACGTTTTACCGTCACTGACTTTAATAACCGCATCACCTTTTTCATTCGGTACAATATCGTAGGATACATTGAAGGTTTCAGTAGACAGTTCGTCATACTTCCTTCCTATAAGCCTTTTAACACTTGTTATTGTATCCTTTGGATTGGTAATTGCCTGCCTTTTGGCGACAATTCCAACAAGCCTGTCTCCCGCCGGTGTAAATGCGACAACTGAAGGCATAACCCTGGGTCCTTCACCGGTTTGTATAACAACCGCATTTCCAGCCTCATATATTGCCATACAGGAATTTGTCGTTCCCAGGTCAATACCAATCGTGCTTCCCAAAAGAGCCTCCTTACAAAGAACCCTCTCGTACGTTTTCATTGATTTTCTGATAATACCTGATGAAAATTCGCATCCGGTAATATTCTTTATCACATCTGATCAGACAAGTTCCATCTTACAGTTTTATTCCACAAACTTGACAAGGTTAGTGTACCTTACTCACATAAACATGTCAACTCCAGCCAGCATATTCCCCACGGTCTTCCCGCATGGAGGAGAAAGAACGCCTTTCTCACAGATAATTGCGGTTATCAGCGTTGCCGGAGTGACATCAAATGCAGGATTCCAGTATCCCGCTTCCTTCGGAAGCAGTTGACGTTCTCCAAATGATGAAAGCTCTGCCCTGCTTCTTTGTTCAATGATAATTTCCGCACCTGTATTCGTTTTCGGATCAAAGGTCGAAAGAGGAGCAGCTACATAGAAAGGAACACCATGTTTTGAAGCTGCAAGTGCCAGCGGATATGTGCCGATCTTATTCGCGATGTCTCCATTCGCGGCAATCCGGTCACTCCCGACTATCACCGCGTCAATCCTGCCATCCCGGATAAGTGAAGCGGCAGCAGAATCCGGAAGAACATCAACGGGAATCCCTGTACGAATCAGTTCCCATGATGTCAATCTGGCACCCTGCAGAAGCGGTCGTGTCTCATCAGCGTAAACCTTCCTGATGAGACCGCGATCCCACGCTTCATAAATGACTGCAAGAGCAGTACCCAGCCCGGCTGTTGCCAGTCCGCCAGCATTACAATGGGTTAATACTGTTGAATCTGGTTCCAGAAGTTCTGCTCCAAAGCACCCTATACTCCGGCTGGCGTTCAGGTCTTTTCCAAGGAGGTCATCAGCCGATTTCAGAAGAGCCTTAATTGCGTCTTCTCTGGTGCCTGTTTTATGGAAGACTTCCTTTTGTATCTCTATGCAGTAGAACAGATTCACAGCGGTCGGTCTTGTTTCCGCCAGTTCATCAAGCTTCGCCAGGAATCCCTCTTTGAAATCCGGACCGGAATCCGTTGTTATCGCTGCAAGCACTGCTCCATAAGCGGCAGCTATTCCGATTGCAGGCGCTCCTCTGACCGCAAGTGTTCTGATAGCGGAAGCAAGAGAATCTACATCCCTGCAGTCAATATACACTTCATTGCCGGGCAGTTCACGCTGGTCAAGCAGCCGCAGCGAATCACCCGTCCACCTGAGCGTAGGTAATGGATCCATGTCAGTTTTTCCCGGAAAGTATCCTAAGGCAGATCGATAGTATTGAAGCTGGTTCCATCATTCTGCCCTCTCCCATTGTCCCGCACGCAAGATGCCCCGATGCGGGACCGGCGAAAGTAATGCCACGATTCTTCAGTTTAGATACATTCTCATCTGTGGCGGGGTTCGCCCACATTCTGCTGTTCATTGAGGGGGCCATTACGACCGGCGCTTCATTCGCCAGGAAAACCGAGGTAAGAAGATCATCAGCAATACCATTTGCGGTTTTCGCGATATAATCTGCCGTAGCCGGTGCCACAACCAGAAGCGAGCATTCATCGGTAAGAGATATGTGCGGTACAGAATCACCCGGCTGGTCGGTAAAGAGAGAGCTGAATACAGGTCTTCCGGTAACACATGCAAGCTGTGTATCTGAAACAAATCTCAGTGCGTTAGTTGAAAGAATTCCGTCAACTTCGTAACCCTCCTCCCGCAGCAGAGAGGCCAGAGCAAGTCCTTTAAAAGCAGCCGCACTCGCTGTGATTCCGAGTAGTATTCTTTCATTCATTTTATGCCCTTTCACCTATACGGTCAATTCCCACAAGAGTAAGCTCAGGATATATTCTGAAATTATTCCTGCATTTCCCGGCAATTCCAGGTGCCCATCCTCCGGTTGCCCATAATTCCGGAGTACCCTCAACCGTACTCTTCAGTTTATCAACAATGTAATCCGCGGCGCCGACAGCTCCCAGAAGAACCCCGGAACAGACAGCCTCGGATGTGCTTTGACCAAGCGGGGATTCAGGAAACTCAAGATCAACAGGGTTGAGCTTCTCAGCCTTCTTGAAAAGCTCTCCCGCAGCAGTGCCGACCCCCGGTGCGATAGATCCACCAAGGTAGGTGCCGTCTCCGCTGATTACATCGAATGTCGTAGCAGTACCGAAATCCGCGATTATTGCTGGTAGTGACCCGAGCGCTATTGCTCCAGCCGCGTTGGCAAGTCTGTCAGCGCCAATTTCATGGGGATATCTGTAATCGATCGCGATTCCGGATGAATCCTTAGTTACTTCAAGAGATTCAACACCAAGGTAACGCCTGGATAGGATGCGGACGGAATGTGTCACCTGCGGCACCACACAGGCAAAAGCCACTCTATCAGGCAGACCGCAGTCATCCGCCCTGAGAAGCGACCTCAGTATGACCCAGAGGTCATCAGCGGTCCAGTGCATGGTTGTTATTCTCCACTGGACATCAAGAGTTCGATCTACAAACACACCGACCGATGTCCGCGTATTCCCTATATCAAGTACCAGCCTTTTCATTTAGTCTTCCAATCAAATCCTATATCCGAGGATTCCGCTGAATGCGTCAGAGTTCCGGAGGATATTCCATCGACTCCTGTTTCAGCAATTTCGCGAATGTTCTTCAATGTAATTCTTCCTGATGCCTCAAGATAGCAACCGCTTCCGGATGCAATTCTGACTGCGTCCCTCAGTATATCCGGTGTCATGTTGTCCAGAAGGATTCTTTCCGGTCGTTCGAGAAGCACACACTTGAGCTGATCAAGCGAATCAACTTCAACCTCGACCGGCAGACCTTTTTTCCGCAGTTTCATAATTATGGTGTGAAGGTTTCCCGCGCCGCCGGCAACAGCAATGTGATTATCCTTTATCATTGCCAGTTCTGACAGGTCAAATCGATGATTTACCCCTCCTCCAACTCTTACAGCGTATTTCTCCAGTGCTCTGAGACATGGGGTAGTTTTCCTTGTGTCAAGGATCTCTACACCGGTTCCCTTTACCGCAAGAACATACTTCGACGTAAGGGTAGCAATCCCTGAGAGATGGGAGAGCAGGTTCAGGGCAACTCTCTCTCCTCTCAGAAGAACCCCCGCAGAGCCTTTCAGGTATCCCAGAGATTCCCCGGAGAAGGCAGGTGATCCATCCCTGACATACTGTACGCACTCCACCGGGTTGCATCGAAACATCAAGGCAATTGAATCGAAAACCAGATTAACCAGAAACCAGCCTGCCACGATAAGTCCCTCGCCCTCGCGGGAGACTACCATGCATGTCTGCTGCAGGTCATTTCTGTCAGATTCCAGAGCATCGGTTGTAATATCACTCTGTACAGCATCTTCCAGAAGTGCATTCCGCACAATGAATTCACCGGCTGATACGTGATCTGACCAGTCTACTGATTCGGTCATTTCTCCTCCAGAATATCGGATGGTCCATATACAAGCTCTCCGTTGTGAATGGTAGCCACAATTTCAATTTTATCCCATGATGTCCTGAACGGGTTACCGGACAGTACGGTCATATCAGCTTTTCTTCCCTCGCCAAGGCGCAGGGACAGGTCATCAAAACCACATATTGCTGCTGCTCCAAGAGTATAAGCATTAAGAGCTGTATCAATGTCAAGTCTGAATTCATCAGAAGGATGATCCGTTGCTCCCTGAATACCTCTGAGCGGTCCGAACGGCATGCCGTCACTGCTGAAACCAGGAGAGAACCCCGATCTCTCGAGAAGTCCGAACGGGTTCAATTTCATGGCTCGTTCTCTCCCGAGTTTTTTCTCGTACATTCCGCCCTGATGCTGCCACCTTTTCACAAAATTCGGCTGCATAACGAATGAGTGCACGGATGTGTCCCAGTTTCCGGGCCATGCGGGAAGGAGTTCCTCCGCGTGTTCCACTCTTATCTTTGAAATTCCATTCAGCCCGGTCTTCTCAAAATAGAGCGTACCCGCTCTGTCAATCTGCATCAGCGCTCTCGCGCCGATAGCATGGAATGAAGGTATGAGCCCGAGCCTGTCTGAAATCAGAAGACAGTTAAGTACCTGCTCATCATTCATAAGCGGATTCATGACCGTTCCATCAAGATATGTACCGCTTACGGCAGCTGTCTCTGCTCCGAGTGATCCATCAAGAAAGAACTTCAGCCCGCGCAAACGGGAAAGGTCAATTGTATCGTCCTTCAGAGCTCTTTCAAGGAGTGCAGCGTCCTCTCCGAACACAGAAACTGATATTCTCACAGGGGGATTGTTCCCGGCAAGAGCTTCCAGCGAGAATAAATGCTCAAAACTATAAACAGCGGTGACACCGGATGAATAGCAAAGTTCTGTAGCAAGGAGGACTGCATCTTTGAGAATGTGTGGTTCAGGCTGGTACAAATTCTCAAATCCAACAATAATTCCTTCACGGATAATACCTGAACTCCAGTCAACACCCTCGCAGCCGGGCGGCAGCATCTTTAACATTGCAGTATTTACAAGAGCTTTGTGACAGCAGACCCGTCTGATGAAAACCGGCCGTTCTCCAGTTGCAGCGTCGAGTTCCGCAAGTGAGGGAAGTCTGGAATCCGACCACAGGCTTTCATCAAAGTTACATCCTCTAAGAATTCCTCCGGTCTTTTCATTCTTTACCTCGGAAGCAAGCATCTCCAGAAAATCACCGGAAGATCCGGCAGATTCCAGATCAAGGTAAAGACTCTGGAGTCCCGACCATGTGAAGTGGCAGTGAGCGTCAACAAATGAGGGGATGATGAACAGATCCGATTCTGAATCAGGAGCAGGAGAAATGCCGGTGATCCTCCCTTCGGAAAACTCGATCAGGGATGCAGGAAGAAGTCGATCATTCGGTCCTGTCCATGCCGCACCGCAGATAATGGAACTCATTACTTCCGATCTCTCAGATGATGAAACATCAGATTGAGAACTTCTGCCTCTACTTCGAAACTGAAGAATGTACAGTTTCCGCGGCGCTCCACGGCAATTACCCTGCCACGGATCTCCGCGGTTACAGGACCGCCGGGCGGAACTGGACCTTCAGCGAATTCCCTGACTCCTCTGCCGGGATCTGATATCTCTCTGGCTTCAATCTCGGTAAGTTCACCTCTATGCCTGAACCATCTGGCCAGGATTATGTAACTTCCCTCGCTGATGGATGAAGGTGCTGGAAATCTTACATTCAGAGTAACGGAAGAACTGTCATTCCTCTCAATGCTGTCATAGAATACCGCTTTGTTCCTCCCCTCCCTTTTCGCGACATACAGGGCCTGGTCAGCAGCAACGAGAAGTTCACTGCCTGCAACATCCGGAAAAGTGCTAACCCCAAGAGAGACTGTCACAGCAAGAGGCAGCGTTGAAGATTCGGTGGAAGAACCATCAGTTGATTCGAGCGGGTTCCTGTATATAAGTTCGCGAATGTGCTCCGCGGTTGCCATAGCTTCATCATTAGATGTGTTCGGGAGAAGAATTGTTATCTCTTCGCCGCCGTATCTGTAAGCTTCTCCACGGTACTTGACGGTTTTTCTGATAATGCCGCATACATGTCTGAGAACTCGATCTCCGGTATCATGCCCCCATCGATCATTGAAATTCTTGAAATGATCTATATCAATCATAATTACCGACATCGGCATGGCCTCTTTCCCCATTAACCGAAGCAGCAGAGGAAGATGGTGATCCAGAGCATTTCTTGGTGGAATTCCGGTAACTGAGTCAAGCTCTCCAGTCCATGGAAATTTCAACTGCGATTCCTTTTCGATAATTTCCGCCATCGAGTAAACCTCCCTGAAGGCTTTCTTGAATAATAATACGATATCACATGAGAAACAGCAGAGACAATTGACGTGCGCAGCTTCACCTGACAGACTATAATGTAGGTATTAATCTATTGAAAGGATAACATGAGGAAAGCATTCTTTCTCCGGCTGATATTCATTTCACTGTTATGTGCCGCTGCTGCCTGCGGATGGTCATCGAAACAGAAAGAGGTTCTGAATGCCTACAATTCGACAGTTCAGTGCTTCGAGGATGGGGACTGGGATAGCGCGGTCAATATGGTGAGTTGCTCTACAATGAATTTCCTTGACACGGTTGCTGAGAATCTGTCACAACAGGGATTAACTGAATACACTTCAGGATCTGACCTCCTTTCCGTAATGTATAATGAATATATTGACTTCAATGGAGATGTAACTATTATTTTTGTGCAGGGAAGCAAAGCAACTGTCACAGTTTCATCAATGGAGTATTCCATGCTTCTGGAGGATGGAATCTGGAAGCTGGAACTTGAGCAGTTGTGCAGAAATAGTCTGGACAGAGCCTTTAAAGGGTCTTATATCCAATTTTCAGCACCCGGACATATTCAGTAATTCATGTAGAAGTGTTTAAGTAATTTTCATGATTGAGTACCGTACCGGTTCGGAAAACCGGAATATATGACAGGAGGAAATACCGGATGAGGAAAGCAGCAGTTCTGCTGGGAATCTTCGCGCTCGTAATGATTTCGGGTTGCGGTCAGCAGGAACAGGAAACGGAAGTTCAGGCTCCGGAGCAGGAAGCATCACCGGAGATTACAATTATTAATGGTCTTGAAGCATGGAATATCTATGCCATACTGATTGACCCTTCGGATTCTCCATGGGGTGAAGACAGACTTGGTGAAGACGAAATACTTGCCCCGGGTGAATCATTTACACTTGAGATTACCGAGGGCTCATGGGATATAATGGTTACCGATGAAGACCTGGATACTTACACTCTCTGGCAGGTAGAGATAGGACCTGAAGGTTACGTCTGGAATGTAACCCTTGAAGATATCGATACCGGATGGGATACAGAGGAATTCGGTGAGCAGCTCATACTTGAAACAGGTGAGGGAAGCGCACCTGTAATAATAACCAACAATCTCGGCGACTGGGATATCTATTTTGTTTATGTTGACCCATCGGAAAGTGATGAATGGGGCGATGACTGTCTCGGTATTGAGATCCTTGGGCAGGACGATGAAATCACAGTATGGGTTGATCCCGGAACCTACGACCTCCGTGCAGCAGATGTAGACGGCGACACATACACCCTCTGGGATGTTGAGGTCGATGTCGACGGATATTACTGGTTTGTCACCCTTGATGACATGGACATGGAATAAAAAAAGATAGCCCGTGGAGTGCAGAAGCATTCCACGGGCTAATTACATATCTTCTATTTGGAGTAGAACTCCACAACCATTCTTTCATCAACTTCCAGCGGTACATCTTCTCTTGACGGAAGCATCTTCATGATGATCTTTCTGGCGGCAGGATCAACATCCATAAAAGCCGGAATACCGATTCCAGCCCCCTCTGTAATATTATTTTCTATTACCTTGAGTTTCTTGCTTTTCTCCTTGAGAGAAATCTTATCTCCGACCTTTACTGAAAATGAAGGGATATCAACTTTTCTACCGTTCACAGTAATATGACCGTGGGCAACAAGCTGACGCGCAGCGGGTATTGATCTCACAAAACCGGATCTGGCTACGACATTGTCCAGCCTTCGCTCGATGAGCTGAAGCAGATTATGACCTGTCTCACCCTTCATGGTCGCGGCTTTTGCGAAATACCTGCGCAGCTGTTTCTCAGAAAGACCGTAGTTGAATCGAATCTTCTGTTTCTCGATCAACTGAAGCCTGTAAGTGGATTCCCGTCTTCTGTGCCATCTTCCGCCATGTTCTCCGGG
Organism: Candidatus Aegiribacteria sp.; assembly: GCA_030620995.1. Taxonomy (GTDB): domain Bacteria; phylum Fermentibacterota; class Fermentibacteria; order Fermentibacterales; family JCC-6; genus Aegiribacteria. The sequence continues at coordinate 44,346 of JAUXIK010000010.1, read as the reverse complement.
GGGATTCTGGTTTGCGGGCTCTTTACGTGTAAGTCCCGGCAGTGGTCCCAGGGATCTGATCTTGCGGAGTTTTGGACCGCGGTATCTTGACATTGAGCAACCTCCGTGTCTCTGCGCCTCACGAACTTATCGCGGCATGATAATCTCACCGGCACTCACCGGTGAACTGTACTCGGACAGCCATTATCAGTACTATGGCACAATTTATAATAACGCTGAAATCTAGTGCCGCAGACTATGATGCGTCAAGGAGTCGGGGATATGCAGGCCCTGGCGAGTGGTTACCGGCAAATATAATTCATCCGTGACATTGACCGGGCTGGAGCATCGCATTTATGATCAGTTCAGGTAGAGAATCAGGATAAGTTTGGAGACAAGTGAATATATTTGAAGAATTTCATAAAATAGTAACTGTGATGGATGAGAATAATCTGGAATATGCTTTAGTCGGTGGAGTAGCAATGGCTTTTCATGACGAAGCCCGGTTCACTGAAGACATCGACATTTTATTACTCCCTGGCGATATGGATATTTTAATTAAAGTTCTTTCTGAAATTGGATATTCTGAATCTGCCACTCCCTGGACTTTCAAAGAAACCAATATGACCTTGCATAGATTTATAAAGATTGTGGGGAATGACCATTTGCTATTAGATATACTGACAGCAAACGAGAATAGAACTCAACAAATAATCATCAATTCATTGCGGGCAGAGTCAATATATGGAACAGTGCGAGTGGCTGCAAAGGAAGATTTAATATGGATGAAACGCCAGAGAGATTCTGATCAGGACCGGGTAGACATCAAGAGATTGGAAGACAACAGGAATGAAAAGAATAGACAAAATCCTTAAAGAATTGAGTGCTCTTTACGAGTTGAATATAAAAATAAAAATGTATAAATTTAAAGATGATAACAATACTCTAACAGTCAGAACTTCAGGTTCTGAATATAAGTTTCGCCCTTCATCAGATCGGTGAGCATCGTGTTTTCTATCTAAATCGAACCACGTGCCGCTTGAGGGGGACATACAGCAAACATCGCCCGGGGACATGCAGGCTCTGCTGCGTGTCCCCTTTTGACGTATGCTGCTATCTGATGACCACGCAGGATCGAACCGCGGTTTCTCCTCCTGAAGTAAGCCTCAGAAGGTAGATCCCGCCTGGAATGGGTGATCCGTTTGAATTATCACCAGCCCATGTAACGGAATGCGTACCGGAGAGATGTTCCCCGGAAACCAGATTCCGCACGATTCTTCCTGAAACATCGTAAACATCAAGAGATGCTGTCCCGGAAGAAGCAAGAGTGTATGTAAATATCGAGGATACGGCAAACGGGTTAGGACTTGGAGCGGAAAGCGAGAAGTCATACACAGCACCCGGTCCATCGCCTATTCCCGTAGCGACATACGCGGAACTCACGCAGGGATAACGGTTATGGAATGTACATGTGATCGTGACATCCTCAGAAGTCGGGATTGTCGGTATTTCAAGCGTTGCGAGACCTGAAGCATCGGTGTAACCGCTTTGAAGCAGAACAGTATCCTGTACTATACCGACCAGCGCACCTTCGACGGGAGAACCAGCCGCTGTTACGGTCACGTTGAAGGGACCGGTCTGTATGTTCTCCCAGTGGTCAGCGTCAAGATAGATAAGCGGTGATGTCTCAGTGAAGATATCAAATTCGGGACAGCCGAAGATCATATGCATATGGTTGCTGTTAAAGGCTCCTGCGCCGTAGTGTTCTTCAACCTTCATCTTGCCGTAATCAACAGCAGCTCCCATGTGCCAGAGGTTTTCCTCAAAGTAACCTCGGAATGTGTTTATGGCCAGGGAATCGGTTTGTCCGAAAGGGCTGCCAGTTGTCGCAGCCATTATTCCCGAAGCGCCTTTCGGGCTGCCAATCTCACCCTCGCCCATCCAGGCTTCAGCAAAGCAGTAGCCCGCATCAAACTGGCCATTTGAGCACGCTATTGAATTGATCCACGGAATCATTCTCCCGTTGGTCATACCCTGGACATCGCTGATGTTTCCGCAAGAAGGAGAACTCCATCCGGTCATGCTTCCATGGCCGATAAAACTGACCAGTGATTTTCCCTCTTCGATCGAGTTGAAAACATTCGTGGTGGTAGGATCCATACCCCCGGTGTAACAGAAGTAATCAACAGTCATTCCGGCAGCCATGAATATCTCTACGTAGTCCCAGGAATGTTCCGGATCGAGCGATCCTGTGTCTCCAATGCTGATGGCTTTCTGGAACCAGCTCTGCAGCGGCTGATACGGGTCGCTCTCGTAGTTGAATAGCTTCGAAATAATGTATGGAAGATCATCCATATCGGCACCGGTAATCCTTCCATAGTGAATGGAGGGAATACTGGTTCCTGTACCAATGACACCATAAAGATTGTCAGCAGCATGACCGCTGTAATAGGGCGTGGGAACTATGTTATGATCACCCATGATAAGAAGCCACTCGGGCGGGTTCGGGCTGTAGAAAGCGTTTTCTATCCAGCTGTCAATCTCTGAGGCTGTACTTCCGATATCCGGTACAACGCCGTACATGATCCTGTAACCCCTCTGACGCTTCCAGTCAATCAGATCCTGGGCATATCCGATGCTCTCCACGGTACCTATTACAAGGTACGATCCGTCTACAGCATCACTGTCATCAGTCTCGAATCCGAGAACTTTTTCGTAAAATGGAAGAAAACTGCGGGTAATTCCGGAACTTGCTCTTTGAAGCTCGTTTTCACCAATTCCATCCGCAATGAGACGAACCGTAACATTCGTTGTAATAACTGTCTCACCTGTAACAGGATTGTACTGAACAGGACAGAATCGAACCCATGCAACCCTGATATCCCTGAGAATTATTACGCTCTCAACCTCAACGGACATGGCAGGATAGAATTCGGAAACAGAATAGAGTTCCTCATCGATCCTGAAGGGAATCACTTCACCGCTTCTCATGGGTGAAGGCTGAGCAGGAGGAATACTGTAGATACCGAGAGGAGAGGATTCGGAGGATACAATTTCCGCACTGATATCGCCGGTATTCGGCACCATCACCATTCTGCGAATAACGGGAAGGTCGGGAGCGCCATAGGGCATACCGATACCTTCACCTGGAACCCGAAGAAGAGACCCATCGGGAAAACCCGGCAGAGACAGGCTTTCCTCTGTCAGGGCGGGAAGAGTGAACTCAACCAGAATACCTTCACTGTCCAAACCAAGATACTCGGCTGTTTCGGAGTATTCTTCCGAGCGGTAAAGAACATCTGCATTTACAGCAAATGAAATCATCAACATCGACACCAGCATTATTCGCAACATTTGAACCTCCATTTAATAATTCAGCTTATTTAACACAGAATATTAATAATATGTATGTAAGATATTTCAACCCATGGTAGTAGAACACTCTACGAATTGAATTAGTTCCTGTCAATATGGGGTCGGACGCCACTTGCGGCACTTACAAATAAGTAGAGTTCGAAATAGCCTTCTGATTCACTGATGATCTGGGGGGACACGCAGCAGAACTCATGCCCGGGGACATGCAGGCTCTGCTGCGTGTCCCCCACAAACTTGCCTCGTTAGATGTCCCCATATGCTAGGTTATGAGAAGGCCTTTCTGGAGCATGACCATGGGGTTGAAAGTGGCGAAGTCCGCCTGGTGAATAAGTACTGTTTCAACCCTCTGGGGACGGCCTTCTCCCTCCTTTGCGTGGCACCCTATAATGTTGATTATCTCAAGGGGCATATCGAATTTCGCCGCCAGAATGGCACCTGAGATCGGATGTCTGGCATGCTTTCCGTGGTGGCTCTTGATATATCCATCATCAGTTCTTTCGATTTCCAGCAATTTCCCTACATCATGAAGCAATCCACCCGCAACAAGAAAATCCCTGTCAATCTCATATGGTGTATCGCATGCGGACTGTATCGCATCCGCCAGCCCCAGAGCTCCCTCGGTAACTGCTATCGTATGCTGCATAAGGTTTATGCCATGGGTTTCCGTAAGGAGTGTGAATGGAATTTTCTCCAGATCATCAGGCTCCCATCCCCCCTCCTCCGCCGCGGTTACCCAGATATCGACTGTTTTTCGTCTGAGTTCGGGATTGTCAATTTTCTCGAGCTGTTTTCTGAAAAGCTTCTCAATACGATTTCGCACGATGGTCAGTTCCTCTCCATGACTTCAATAATGGCGTCGCCCATCTGCGCTGTACTGGCAGCCCCCTGCTCAAGCACGTCCTGAGAGCCCCTGAGCTTCAGCATATCGTAACTGCTTACTTTGCCTTCCGCGATAACCGTTTCAACGGCTTTTCTAATCGAAGAAGCCTTTTCGGTCTCTCCTATGTGATCGAGCATCATGCATGATGAAAGAATCATTGCTATCGGGTTGACGATCGATACTTCATAATCGGCGTATTTGGGAGCTGAACCATGAGTGGGTTCGAATACTGCGACTTCATCACCGATATTCGCGCTGCAGGCGAAGCCGAGTCCGCCCACCAGCCCTGCGAAGCCGTCGGAAACGATGTCACCGAACATGTTGCCTGAAACGAGAACACCGTAATTCTCGGGGTTCTTCGTGAGCCACATCATCTGCGCGTCAATGTTGGTCTCCCAGAGGTCGATATTCGGGAAATCCTTCGAGATTTTTCTTCCCTCTTCACGCATCATTCCGCTGGTTTCGCGGATGACGTTCGGTTTCTCGCAGATTGTGACGCTCTTATACCCGAATTTGTCAGCGTACTCGAAAGCGCTTTTTAGAATCCTTCTACATGCGTTCCTTGAGAATATTCTTGTTGAAACAGCAAGGTCTTCCCTTGGGACATCCGCGAAATTCTTTCTGAACTTGGGGTGGGTCATAAGCGCTTCGTATACATCATCAGGTGGATTTGTCCACTCTACACCACCGTAAAGTCCTTCGGTGTTCTGACGGAATATCACCGCGTCAACGAGAGGTTCCTCAATCGTTCCTCCGGGTCCTTTTCGGATGAAATTGAGCGGATTGCCCTTGAAAGCCTTGCATGGACGTGTGCAGATATCCAGATCGAAGTGCTGACGCATTGCCACGATAGGACTGTAGTAAACCAGACCTTTCCCCCTGAGTGCAGGATCAAGGTCGGCATCAGCTTTATCCTTCGGTTTTGATGTAATCGCTCCGAAAAGAGCTATCCTGTGCTTCTCAAGCAGGTCTATCGTCCTGTCCGGAAGAGGATTGCCTTCCTTCTTCCAGAATTCCCAACCTATATCGGCATGAACGTACTCAGCTTCAAATCCGACAGCATCCAACACTTTCAGAGCTTCATCAAGTACTGCGCCTCCAATGCCGTCTCCCGGCATGGTCACAACAGTCCTTTTCATTCAACTCTCCTCTCGGTTATCAATTGAGCAAAATTGGTTTCCAGTTCAACGTGCGGCAACAATACTCTGAATATCCGATCCCGAAAACCCCTGGCTCGCAAATTTAACCAGCTTTCCTGGGGAAATCCACAAAATGCTGCTGAAATATGCAGGTTAACAGTGAGAGTTATGATTCTTTCCTCTCAGCCAGAACCAGAAGTCTTGGTGAATACCGTTTATCCCACGGGGATAAATCGTAATCCCCCCAGATCGATACTATATTCAATCCTGCTTCCCTTATGTCATGCAGCAGTTCTCCCGCAGATATCAACGCAAGTTCAAGAACTATGGAAAGAGTACCTTCAGAGACCGCACTGCCGGAGTATTTCATATCAAAGGAGATGATTTCCTTCTCTCTGTCGTGGCTTACAGTCTCCATAAGACGAAGTGAAACATCTTCTTTCCGGTAGTGATACCGCTCAATATTCTCTTCATCTTCCCTGTCGTCGAATCTGTGGCATGCCTCGGCAAAAAACTTTCCCCGGGGATGGAGTACACGTGCTACTTCCCGAAGAAGGGTTTTCCGGCCATCTCTATCCAGAATGCAGTGAATTCCATTGTATGGAAAGAGAATGAAATCAAGACTGGATTCCAGCAGTGGCAGCTGCTGTCCCAGCCCCCGTACACATGGGACACTTTCGCGGTCATCAGGAGTCCAGAGTTTGAACATTGCCGCTGATGGCTCGAGTCCGATTGTAAGTGAATCATTTCCCAGAACTCCGGCCAGTCTTCCGTCACCTGCTCCGATTTCCATGCAGCTTCCCGGATGGCGTTTTCGAAGCTCACTATAGAATTGCAGTTCACGATGATCGGGAGGAAATATCAGTTTCTCTTCAATTGAGAATAAAGGACCGTATCTTTCCCATATTTCTACTTCAGGTTTCAATCCGCCGGTTCCACCCTGAAGCCTGCCCTGATCAATGCAGCCGCAGCAACTCCCGGCATGGATATCCCGCTTCGCAGACCACAGGAGGGGCTTCTTTCCTTCAGATAGATAATAGATGGTCTGACTGCGTTCGCGAGTGAGACGGAAAGGCAGGCGCCCTTGAGGAAGAAAGATGTGACATCTCCAGGAAGATCCCGCAGAAGTACTTCTGCCTTGCCGTCAAGGACTGCAAAGCCATCAAACCCTATGATCTCCGCGGGTTCTCGAGGGGTCGTGAGACCGCCAAGTTTTTCAGGGCAGAATGGAAGGCATTTTCCGTCTCTGAGCATATGTACATATTTTTCAACAGGTTTGGATTCTCCATCGTATCTGCAGGGAATTCCGCAAAGACATGCGCTGACAAGAACAGGTCCGGTATTTTTTGAATCAGAAGACAGCCGCATGAGGCCCTTCCCTTATTATATAGTCCTCAGGATCGACCTGGACACCGTCTATCAGTACTTCGTAATGCAGATGCGGTGCGACAGATCTGCCTGTAGAACCAACCCTGGCAATAAGATCACCACGCATGACACGCTGACCGACAACTGAACACAATGATGAACAATGAGCATATCTTGTTGAAACATGCTCCGTATGCCTGACCACAATATTAAGTCCCCAGCCGCCTGTCCATCCTCCGAAAACGACTACTCCATCCGCTGGAGTATAAATGGGAGTACCGCTGACACATGCCAGATCAATTCCCTTATGATATCGAACCGCACCAGTAAACGGATCAATCCTGGGACCGAAATCACTCACAAATATACCGTCAACTGGCCAGATAGTCGGAATCTGAGCCAGTTCGCTCTTTCTTTCAATGAAGAAGTTCACCAGTGAATCGTATGCCATCAATTCCGCGGAAGCCAGACGTTCAGCCAGTAATACCTCCATTTCCAGATCGTCAATGTATCTGAAAATGTCAGTTCCTATAGGTTCTACAGGTGTGTCGTCTTTGTGCAGAAGGTCGGAGAAGTCCAGATTCAGCCCGGCTCCGGCTACCAGGATCTGTTCCTCACGTATTGATATTTTCTCAAGATCCATCGTGAGATCTCTTACCCGTATTGACAGCTGATACACTTCTCCCCGAAGCAGGATCAGTTCCCTTTTGCCGTCAGCAGAAACCTTCCTACTGCCGTTTTCGCGGCCAATCTGGAAAAACAGCGTCGCCAGTCCGGTAAAGAATAAAGCGAATATAAGAATAAACAGCCTGAATCTGCCGCTCGTCAGGTTATATGGTTTACCTCTTTTGCCGGACTTGTGGGGTATCCAGTGTATCGTGCCTAACGGCATCTTCTTAACCTTAGTCGCTACTTCAGATAAAGAAGAAGGTTTTTATTGTCTGATTTGTCATTGAGCTTTGAGATGGCTCTGTTCTTGAGCTGACGAACCCTCTCCCTGCTGATACCCATGGTTCTGCCAATTTCAGCAAGAGTATGTCTTCGGTCTGTATTGATTCCAAAGAACAACTGTATGATGGTTCTTTCACGCTGGTCAAGGATATCAAGCATCCCGGCAACACTTCGCCTCATTGCGGAAAGCACTACTGCTTCATCAGGCGGGACATCATCATCGTTAGAGATCATTTCCTGGAAAGTTTTATCGCTTCCTTCATACACAGGACTGTCAAGTGATAAGTGTGTGCTGTGAATGGACATCATACATTCGACGTCATCTCTGGATACATCCAGCTCATCCGCTATCTCGTTTGTTGATGGATTTCTTCCAAGCGAATGCCCCAGTTCGCGCGCAGCACGCCCCATCTTGTACAGCTCTCCTACTCGATTCAATGGGAGACGGACAATTCTCGATTGTTCCGCAAGTGCCTGAAGGATTGCCTGCCTGATCCACCAGACAGCATATGTAATAAAGCGGCAGCCCTTACTCTCATCGAATCCCTTGGCGGCCCTGATAAGCCCAACATTTCCCTCGTTTATCAGATCTTCAAGCGCAACACCCTGATTTGCGTACTGTTTTGCAATGCTTACAACGAATCTGAGATTAGCCTCCGTCAGTTCGTTCAGGGCTTCCTGCTCACCTTTACGAATCCGTTTGGCAAGCGATGCTTCCTCCGCGGATGATAGTGTTTCTTTACTTCCGATTTCTCTAAGATACAGCTCAAGTGACCTGCCTTCTGTACGCTTGGTCGCCAAAACATCCGCCTTTCAAATGAATAGACTCATATGTTATAATCAAGAACAAGTTTTATGGTTCCCGTACCGGTTCAGAAATTTTGCGTAGGAACGTAATCTGTCAAGGGGCTGAGAATTGTCAACCCCTTCTCATGCAGGATATTGTTACTCACTATCATGCATGTTGTTAATCATTACGATCCGCTGGATATTCGACATTGCCCCAGCTCTGTCAAGTATAAAAGGGGTTGACATGTCAAGTCCGCAGGAATGCCGGATCTGTATCCAGTGCGTTTTATTGAATTCTGATGGCCTTCGTATCTTGAAAGAGGAATAATCTTGGATTGGAGCACTTTCCCGAGAGAAAAGACTGACTGCAAACTCTGCGGTTCAAACTCCTTTTCTCTTCTGAGCACTCAGATGACATGGCCTGTTGTCAGATGCGGAAACTGCGGATTCGTCTATTTAGCTGAACGTCCTTCAGAGGACGAACTTGCCGGAATGTACAGCAAATCCTATTATGAAGATGGAGACGTGGGTTACAGGGGATATGTCAGTATTTTTGAAAAGTATCATGACACATTCATGCGAATTTTCCTGCGCCGCCACCGTGATCTGATCAAACGCGCAAGCGGCAGAAGACTGCTTGAGGTCGGGTGCGCATATGGATTTCTGCTTGACTTTCTCCGCTCGAAGGACTGGGAAGTTACCGGCATTGAAATCAGCCCCATATCTTCGGCATATGCGAGAGATCAATTACATCTGAACGTCCATACCGGAAGTGTTGAATCGATGAATCTGCCGGCAGAGTCTTTTGATGTAATACTCCTTCTTGATGTACTCGAACATCTACACCGCCCATTCGATACTCTCCGGCACATTCGCTCCCTTCTTGCTCCCGGCGGAATACTTGTTGTCCAGTGCCCATGGGAACTCTTTCACTGGGAAAAAGTTGCCGAAGCCCGTTTGAAATGGATGAAACCGGGTACAGTAAAACCGGACGCGGTTCCTGCTCATCTTTATTTCTTCCAGCCCTCATCGCTGGAAGGTATTCTGAGAAAGGCGGGATTCAAAATCATCGGAAGACAATCAGGCAATTATGGGGCGATAAGAAGACTGGTTGATCCGCCGCGCATCGGAAAAGGAAGCACTATTGAAAAGATCTTGCGTTATGTTTACTTCCGCATGGGGCTTCAGCGTCTTCTGTACCTGATCGCAAGATTGACAGGTTTCGGAAACGGTATCATCAGATACGCTGTTCCATCTGAGAAGTGTTCCGACATATGAAGGCAATTATCCTGTGCGCAGGAATGGGAACCAGACTCAGACCTCTGACGGATGTAATTCCAAAACCTCTGATAGAAATCACAGGATTCGTTCTGCTGCACGATATTCTGCTTCATCTGGCTTCGCTGGGAATTACCGAAGCAGTTGTTAACGGGTCCTGGAAGGCGGAAATGATCAGAGACTTCCTGGCAGGCTCTGATCTTCCGCTGGAAACGGTTTTCCAGTTTGAAGAACAGCCGCTTGGCACTGCGGGAGCGGTTCGAAGGGCTCTTCCGCTTCTGGGGGACGAATTTCTTGTAGTTTATGGTGACAATCTGACAAGACAGCCCGTGAGCCCTCTTTTTGAGGTTCATTCCAGATTGAATTCTGAAATTACAATCGCGCTTTCTCCGACTGGAGATCCTTCAAGCAAGGGTATTGTCATTACCGGGCCTGACGGCAGAATTATCCGTTTCCGTGAAAAACCTCCGCCGGAACTTGCTGAATCGAATATGGCTAATTCCGGAATATATATTTGCAGGAGTTCAGCTGTATCGCATATCGAGGATGGCAGCTTCAGTGATTTCGGGCTGGATGTATTTCCCGGATTACTCGCGGAGGGAAGAACGCTTGCGGCTGATACTCCGGGCGGGTATACAAAGGATATAGGTTCTCTGGAGAACTACCTTATTGCCTGCCATGACGTTCTTTCAGGCCGGGTGAAGCTGAATGTGAAACCTTCCGGCATAAACAATGGGATTCTAATCGAAAACAGCCAGTCATATGAGGAGATCGAGATCATGGGCACGTTATGGGTGCAGGATGGAGCAACCATCGAAAGTGGATGCTCCCTTGAAAACTGTGTTGTGCTTTCCGGAGCAAAAGTTCGCCACAACAGCACTTTGAAAAACACTCTGGTTCTGCCGGACTCCGATGTTGATGAAGGAACCAGAGCAACCGACAAATACCTGTCAATATTCTGATTGGAGACATCATGCTGAAAGATATTGGAACCTACCTTGATCAGGTGAGCGCACTTGCTCTTAAAATATCCTCAGAGAATATTGAAAAGATCATTAAAATTCTGCTTAATACATATTACGCTGAAGGAAAGATTTTTATTTTTGGAAATGGTGGCGGAGCATCTACTGCCAGTCATTTCACCTGTGATCTCGCAAAGGGAACCGTCACGCCTGACAGACCAAGACTCAAGGCAATCTGCCTTTCCGACAATATGCCACTGATAACCGCATGGGCGAACGATACGGATTACACGAATACATTTGGAGAACAGCTGAAAAATCTGGTTGAACGGGGTGATACGGTCATCGGACTGTCCGGAAGCGGTATGAGTCCGAACGTGATAAACGCTTTCCGTATCGCGAACAACGAAGGCGCTGTTTCAGTTCTGCTTTCGGGTTTCAAAGGCGGAGAAGCTGTCAAAGTTGCTTCAGAATCAATCATTGTGCCCAGTGAAGATATGCAGCAGATTGAAGATGTTCATCTCATGCTTTGCCACATAATTTTCAGAATTGTTCGAAAAAAAATAAGAAAAGGGAAAAATCAGGAATATGTCTGATTTCTGAAAACTTCTTCACCTTCGGCAAGGTAGTAATTCAAAGCGTTACTGAAAATTCCCGGATCAGTCTTACTCTCCTTCGGGAATCTGCTCTCCCATAGTTCCCATGATTTGCGGATCTCCCGCTCCATCACCTCTGGAAGATTTCCCTCATCTCTTGCTTTTTCAATGATCTCGCGATTGTAGACAAGCATATCACTGGCCAGAACCCGCGCGAATCTCATTGCGTGTTTGAGATTCTCATCTATCTCAACCGGTATTGGCGGAATCTCAGGCATCTCCGGTTTGGGAGGATGAATCATGAATATTTCAGAACATTTCCTGCAACGAAACCGTTTGGGGGAGTCGCCAATTTTCTCTGATGGAATGTTGTACTTGCAATTACATCCCGGACAATTTACAATCATGTATTCAACCTCCTGTGCAGAAATTCCCTTAACCTTTGTATACCTCTCCGGATATCATCCGCAGAAGCAGCAAAGGAAATTCGAATATACCCTTCAGCGCCAAATGCCGATCCTGGTATTACAGCTACTCCCTCCTGTTCCAGAAGTTCGCTGCAGAATCTGTTCGTGTTAACCTTTTGAGGATCAGTAAGCAATCGCGGAAAAACGTAAAACGCGCCTTCCGGCTTTTTGAATTCCAGGCCGTCAATCCCTGAGAGAAGCTCACAGACCATATCCCTTCTCATGTGGAAGGACTTATGCATTTCCTCTTTTTCACTGTTCGCCTTTCCCTCAAGCGCGGCAAGAGCTGCCCACTGGGATATGGAACAGGGATTTGAAGTTGAGTGAGCCTGAAGAATGCCTGCAAGTCTGGTCCATTCGCTGCATGCAAGAGAGTATCCTATTCTCCACCCGGTCATGGCAAAAGTTTTGGATACTCCTGAGACAACGGCTGTTCTCTCCTGGAGAAAAGGGTGAAAATCAAGAATATGCGGCACACCGGAATCAATATATGCCAGATCTTCATAGATATCATCTGAAATCACCCACATGTCCGTTTCAGCAATCGCATCTGCGATCTCCCTCATGAAGGAGACGGAGGGAACGAAACCGGTGGGATTGGAGGGATAATTAAGAAATACTCCCACAGCACCCTCTCCGGCTGCTTTCCTGATTTCTGAACCGTTTATGCGCTCCTCGGGAAATATCGGTATTCCGCCTGAAGCTTTGACCATTTCGGGGTAGCTTACCCAGAATGGCCTTGGAAGGAGAACTTTATCTCCAGGATTAATCGCTGCCCGTACAAGGTTGGCCAGATTGTGCTTCGCTCCACACCCCACAAGTACATTTGATGGCAACCAGTGCACGTTTCTTCTTCTGGAATACTGTAAGGCAACAGCTTCTTTCAGTTCAGGGATTCCTGTACTTGCGGTATATCCTGTTTTCCCCTCTCTGATGGCATCAATACCTGCTTCTGCGATTGGAATCGGTGTTGGAAAATCCGGTTGTCCGGCGGAAAGAGAAATAATGTCCCTTCCTGCGCGGTGGAGTTCCCTGGCTTTCGCGCTGAGTTGCAGAGTCGCAGAAGGAGTAAGTGACATTGCTGTTCTGGAATAGTCCATCAGTACTTCCAATCGTCGGCTTTGCTTTCATCTGAAGTGGCAAATCGTTTTTCAAGAGCTTCTCTTACACCTACCGTAACAATAGTTGAAAGATCACCACCGAATCTGGCTATTTCTCTGACAATTGTCGAAGACAGATACATGTTCTCTTCAGAGGGCATAAGATATAAACCTGATATCTCCGGTGCCAGCCGTCTGTTCAACAGCTGCATCTGGAACTCATACTCAAAATCGGAATTAGCTCTTAATCCTCTGATAAATGTCCTGCAATCGGTCTTTTTCATGTAATCGACAAGAAGAGAATCAAATGAAGTTACGCTGACTCTGTTTATCCCCGTTTCAAGCATTGACATCTTCATCAGATTAACCCTTTCCTCGACCGGGAAACAGAGTTCTTTCGAAGATCGCGCTACTACTGCTATTTCAATATGTTCAAATATTTTCAGTGCTCTTCTGATAATGTCAATATGACCGAATGTGACAGGATCAAATGTACCTGGATAAATAATATTCATTCTGTTTCTTTCATTACTTTCCACATGAGATGAGTTCCTCCGTACTTTCTCATTTTCCAGTCCTGCTGTAATATTACCTCAGTTCCGCATTCAGCAAATACCATTCCATTTTCTGAAAGAATCCCTTTCCAGTCGATACCGTCAATCCATTCGTAGAGTCCCTGATGTTCGTATGGCGGATCAATGAATACTATGTCCGGCTTCGAATCCAGTTTTGGAACCAGCTTCCTGACATCACCGGTAAGGACTGAAGCATCAGCGGCAGCGCCCAACCCGCAAAGGGTAGAGCGGATAAACGATGCAGCAAGAGGATTATTGTCTACGAATACACATTCCGATGCGCCCCAGCTTAACGCTTCAAGTCCCACGGCTCCGGTGCCGGAGCAAAGATCCCATACAGTTGCATGGTTAACGAGAGAAAATCCCGCTATATCAAGAAACGCTTCTCTAACGAGAGATGATGTAGGTCTGCATAAACGGGAAGAAGGGCGGAGAATGTGTCCTTTCCACTTTCCCCGCCCCAGTCTGATCAATCTGACCCGTTATTAATACGGTCTGATAATGTGAGGAGTCACGAATATTACCAGTTCTGTCTGTTCCATACGGTCAGAGTTGTAGGAGAAAAGCAGGTCTCCAAGAAGCGGAATATGACCGAGCAATGGAATGGCTTTTCTGACGGTAGTATGCTTGCTCCTTATTATTCCACCAATGACCGCTGTGGCGCCATCGTCTATCATCAATGTCGTATTCGCGCTCTGCGTGAGAATGATAGGCAGGTCAGTTGTAGATTCACCGGCAAGTTCGCTTACACTGGGCTGCAGTTCAAGTGTAACATTATTGTCCGCATTGATATGTGGAGTGACCGTAAGCTCAACGCCGATCTGGTACATGGTGATATAAACATTTCCACTTTCATCCTTAAGAGTAAGCGGAATTTCTTTTCCTGAAATAACCGTACCAGTCATGTTGTCAATTATCGCGATCCTGGGTTCAGACAGAATTTGAGCATGATTCTGAGATTCGAGGAATGACAGAACCGCGCTAATATCAAGCATGTTCGCAATCGTGCCAAAAGATATTGAACCGGTTCCAGCTCCGACAGCAAGCCCGGCCGTGCTAATACCGCCATGGATGAGATCATTTGACCTGTTCAGATTACCTACTGACCAGTCGATACCCATCTCATTCGCGTATGAGACATCGATCTCAACCAGTTTTGCTTCGATCATCACCTGAGCTGTGGGACTGTCAAGTATTGGCAGCAGTCTCCCGATTTCCTGAAGCTTGTATGGAATATCCGTGATTATGATGGAATTGGTCCTGTCATCGACAGATATCAGTCCCCTCTCGGATAAGGCGGTGGCAAGCGCGTTGTTGATACTTTCCGCAGTGGCATACCTTATCACAAATACTTCGGTCTGAAGATCCTGAAGGTTCTCTCTTTCATTGCGAGTGGTAGCCATCTGACTGATTTCATCATAAAAATTTTCTCGCGGCATTACCCGAAGTACATTTCCCTGCATACTCGCTATAAGACCCTGAGAATTGAGGATCGCGGTCAAGGCATCCCTCCAGCCGACATTCTTCAGTCTGGCTGTTACAGATGCAGTATAATTCTCCGGAAGCATGATATTAAATCCGCTTACATCGGATATGGACCTGAGAACAGTTCGAAGACTTGCGTCAACCACATCTATCGTAATGTTTCTTCCCCCGGCTCCGGCCCATTCCACAGGAAACCCATCACTAACCTCACGATGACCTTCACTTATCCTTACACCTCTGGAAACACTGGATACCATCTGTCCGGATAAGCCTGCCGAGCCTGGTGAAGACAGCGGCGCGACATCTCCGCCCGTGATAACCGGTTCAACATATTCCGAAGTAGCTGACCAGGAAGCAAAGGGGATCCCTGAAGGATCTGTACTCATTTCAAGGATAAGTTGATTGTCGTTGAGAGAAGCACTGTAATTAAGCAGCTCACCGTTGACATCGATGATGATTCTAACGATTCCTTCGGGTGGAGCTTTGTACTGACTGGTTCTGATTGATGCTACACCACCTCTGCCGACTGAAAAGTCCGTAGAGGGAAGTGCATGAACCGCATTTCCAATATCCAGAACGATCCTCATGGGATCTGTCAGCAGGAATCTTTCGTAGGAGATGGATTCATCAGCAGTAATTGTGACAAGGGTCACGTTGCCGCCGGGCACCACCGATATATCGGTAACCCTGTACGCTACAACCGGCATAGCCAGAAGCAGCAGAAGACTACTTACGGTAAACAGACGCATCACAAACCACCTTCTTCGTGTAGACGCAAAGAGTAGATGGTGGGAATTGTGGTCTCCCCTCCACCTCTCGCGCTATAATTAATAATAACATCCTGAATTACAATAACTTCATTACTGGTAATCTCAGCCACATGTGAATTGTATGCAAGATCTGTCCCCTCGTAGAGTATGTACGGAACGCCATTTCCGTCCTCAACGAGTGCCTGGTCTCCACCTATCGGATCCAGTGTGATACCAACCAGTCTGAATTCCTCAATCGAAATACTCTTGAGATCTCGTCTTGCATCTCTTCCTTCATCTGAGAATTCAGTGAAGGGATCAGGTCTGACGGAAACGGATTCATATATTCTGAAAGTCCCGCTTCCCGCCAGGATCATATCTCCAACCGATTCAGCCGAGCCCTGCATGCCTTCAGTATCCTGACCGGCCAGTGAACAGAACACTCTTTCGGTTTCATAATACGGCAGATTTATTTCAACTGATCCCAGCTCGGTAAATACCGTCATTCCCTGATTATCAATTGCCCAGAACGGCTCCCTGAAATTATCAAGACAAATAAGTTCTGAAGGAGTGAATGATGGAGATTCAGCCAGGATTTCATCTGGTGCTGTCACCGAAGAAATACCTTGCTCTGTCAGTACAAGTCCATCTGAATACAGATGACCGCTTGAATGAAAACTCCATTCATCGGCAGCTGTTCTAACGAATATACCGTCACTTGAACCCATATAGAGTATGTTCTGTGAAGCTGTAAGGACATATCCATCAGGAGTATCCTCGAATTGCCAGAGATCTGCCGATGGATCAAGCAGAGCAATTCCGCTACCCTGAAGCCTGAAGATCCAGTCCTGTCCGATCAGTTGCAGATCTCCTGCCGGCTCCAGTTGCTGTTCCGGAGAAAAGATCTCAAATCCACTTTCACTCCTTATTGCTACAGCACCTGTTTCATCAAGTATGGCCACGTTTCCACTCCGGATCTCGACTTCTACAGGTTTGAATTCTTCGGGGAACGCTTCAGGTATGATTTCACAATCGAAAACGCTGAATTCAAGTAATTCATTCTCTGTCAGAAATACCGGGTTTTCACCCAGAATATCGAGATCGATGACATCTGTGATCCCCTCGATGAAGTATGCTTTCCATTCAGCGTCAGAAATGCTGAACTCCAGAAGGTTCCCACCTTCGAACAGCAGCCAGGTTGAAGAGACTCCCGCATCTGTAAACAAAGGTGGAGACTGTGACAGCGTCAGTTCAATCCAGCCATGAACATCCGGGTGAGATATGACCGTGACAGAAGTATCTGTCTGATCCGTCACGTTTGCTGAATCATCAGCGTTATTACAACCAGAAAATATGAACACCCCCGCAGTCACCAGAAGGGCTGTGAGTGTTCCTTTTGAAAAACTCATAACTTCTGCTCCCTTCCTAGGGCTGCACGAAGGCTGATACTGTAAAAGTCGCCTCCATATTGTCGTAATTTCCATCGGAAGCTTTCTTCTGGATAACTGACAGGTTGGATACGGAAGTAATCATCATCTGCTGAGTAAGTTGATCAAGGAAAACTCCGAGCCTGTGAAAACGCCCTGAAAGCTGCACCTGCCAGGCGTAAATAAGGTAATCTCCCTGTGTAACTGGAGGTAGCGGAGTAAGTACCTTAATATGAAGCCCGCTGTTTTCCGCCTTCTCTGTCAGCATATTGAACACTTCTTCCTGATCATAGCTTCGTGGAAGGTATCTATCGAGTTCCGAAAGCTGCTGAGTAAGGAGATTGATTTCCTGTTCGGTTATCGCCATGTCAGATGATGTACCTGACTGAAGAGAGAGCAGCTCAGCCTGCTTCATTTCAAGATTCTGTTCGGCGATTCCTATCCTGTCAACAAGATCAGCGGATATCGATCGAGGGTAGAGATAGATTAGAGCCACAATCAGAAAAACACCGAGTATGAGAATATAAAACCTGGGGTCTCGAAGGTATCTATTCATTTCGCCCCCCTTACCTGTCTTCCTTTATTGTAAGCAGTCATTATCAGGACCCACCACTTGCTTCTTTGAAATCTGTCAGATCAATGGTATACAGTGACAGTGTATCACCGCCGAAAACGGTAAAGATCTCGCCGCCGGCATATTCGTATTCCATGTTTCCATTGATCGCTTTGACACTGAATGAGACACTGCCTGGAGTGGCATCATTGGCTGATTTTCCTCCGGAGGATCCTTCCTCTTCCGGTTCATTGTATAACTGAATTTCTATTACAAACTCACCCAGTACATCAGTTATTGCAACATAGGTTTCCTGAGTTCCTATAGTCATCACGCCAATACCCTCGGCAGGCTGAGTGAATAACGAATCAACATAGATAGTGCCTGTCACCCATACTCTTGTATCCTCCATACCGACAGGATTACACCCGGCAACCGCAATAGCAAGCAGTAAACCTGATGCAGATATTATCTGTTTCCTCATGATTCCTCCCCTGTGTTTCCGGGATGATCCTCTGATTCTTCCTCATCATCCACATCTGCAAAAATGCTGGTTAAATCTCTTGAAGTTCCAGCAAATTCACCAACCAGAGATGATAGTGCTAAAGGATTTACTCCAATCGTCATCTCGAAATTATATCTTCGGCTTCCAGTTCTATTTGCCTCTGAAGCAAGTGTATAAGTCTGTCCATAATCTTCAAGTGAGAATAGTGATGTATGACCATCCGGCATTATTTCAACAATATTTCGCTGAAATTCAATAATGTCTCCCCATGTTTTAGCTACACCGGAGATACCGATTTCCCGGGGACCAATGATCAGGCTTGTAATATAAATACCCTTTTCACTCTCAGCGCCCGGAGTGACCATTTCGGGATAGACTGCCCTGCAAAGGTATTCAACTATATAAACCGTATACTTCTGATTGAGGGAAAGATCAAGTATCTGCTGATGTTTTCTATCAACCAGACTTCTCAATCTATCAGCTTCGACCTGCTGATCAAGCCGTAAACCCAGCTGAGATATCTGTTCTGTGACCTGAACGATCTCCTGATTCAGTTCCGTTTCCTGCGTCTTCAGATCCTGATAATCCATATATGCTATTACTCCACCGGCAATAAGACCCAGATATGGAATTATACACAGAATTGTCAGTATGGAAGATGGTTCTGCAGCTGAAGGGGTTCCTGCAGCAGCTTTTCTCTTGCCTTCAGGCTGTTCAAGTATGTTGATGTCAACCATACTGGTTTCATATCCCCGCAGCGCAAGTCCTGTGCATACTGCAAGCACCGCGCCCATGGAATCCAGGTTTTCATCACTGATGACTGTTTCGGGAACCGTAATGTTCCTGAACGGCTGGAAGTGCTCGACAGGAAGTCCGTGCTGCTCACTGAGTATTGTCGCGAGCCCCGGCATAAGCGAGCATCCACCACTGATGTACATTTTATCTATTCTGGTGTTCTCTCCCGAAGCCTGGTATGTAATGAAGGATCTTCTGATACTTGTAGACAGTTCCTCGATAACCCTTCCGATCGCGGTATGTACTTCATCTGAAGAAACCCCATCCGGTACATTACCCTTGAGAACACCCAGGGCAACATCGTATTCAAGACCAAGTGATCTCTGTAACGCTTCAATAAATCTTGATCCGCCTATCGAAAGATCGCGGTTGAAACTGGGAAGACCCTCGCGAACGACAACCATGTTCGTAACCTCGGCACCAATGTTCAGGATTGTGACGCACTCATCACCGGTTGGCCTGTAGGCGTGCTGGTAGACCCTCTGCAGAGAAAACTGCTCGAGTTCTATTGTTGATGGTTTAAGTCCGGCGCCCTGCAATATGCCACGATGAAGGTTAACTACTTCTTTCTTGGCCGCGACCAGAAGCACCTCCATCTGTCCCGGAGAGATCTCTGGATTGATTATCTTGAAATCAAGGCTGACTTCATCTATCCTGAATGGGATATGCTGTTCAGCTTCCCACTGGATAGCCTGCCGGGCTTCCTGTTCTGACATCTTTTCCATTGGTATCCTTCGGACTATTACACTTCTTCCGGATACCGCGCTATGGATATTCTTACTACTGGTTTTAATACCAGCCTGTCGTACGACATCGTGAACTGTATCTATCAGATGTTCACGGTTTACAACCTCACCATCGACAATCGTACCAGGAGATAGTTCCTGGATAGCATAACTCGACAGGGTTACAGATTTGCTTGATCCTGTCAGTTGTACTACTTTGATCGAATGGCTGCCAATATCAAGACCAACAGTTCCTCCGCCTGATCTTCCGAAGATGAACATTATCTTCCCTTCCTCAGGTAGCTGTCCGCCTGTTTAATATAATACTTCAACTGATCTAATCTTTCTTCTTATGTTACAAATATTCACAAATTTAATATTATTCATCTGTCTAATCTCTGCAAGTCCCTGTATTTTTTAACTATCAGAACTTTACCACCTTTCAATCCCTGCGTCAATACCCTAACTTCATAACTATGGAACTATGGAAATTCATACTTAGCTTGACTCGTAATGTCAAATGGAATATCTTCCCGTTCGGAGGTTTGTATGAAAGTGAAGAAAACAACGGGTTTCATTTCAAATATCTCAGATATACAGGAGCATTCAGCCCCTTCGGTCAGGCTGACCGTTCCGGTCAGACCCGACCAGGAGGAGCTGCTGACAAGAATTGCACGCACTATAACTCAAAATCGAGATAATGAACACAGATTACAGAGAATAACGAAAGCAACTATAATAAGGGCATACATTGACGCTCTTTCAGTACTGCCTATAGACATCAACAATATCAGTGATGAAAAGACTCTTCTTCAGCACGTTCTTGATTCACTTTCGTAAAGCATTGGGGTCAGGTCTTGCATTTAAGCATTATGTACTGATTATTTATTAGAATTATTAGTCACATTAGAATCAGGTCTTATTTTTAAGCATCACACATCGTTTATTCATTAATAAGTGTACGATGTTATGGGCGACCCTATGATCAGCGTTTTCTGATTTCGCTTTTTCCATCCGGAAGATCCTTTGCGATGTAGCCTATCTTGCTCAGTTGCTCACGCATGAGGTCCGCGGCCTGGAAAAGTTTATTATCTCTCAATACACCACGTGTTTCCGCGAGAATACCGCAAAGCTCTTCAAGATGTGAACCGGAATCAATACCTTTCAGGTCAAGCCCCAGAATGTCACTCGAAAGCTCATCCAGAGTTTCCCTGAAGAGAGCTCTGTCTGCAGGAGTATCCTCCAAGTCAAGCAGGGTATTTCCGGAACGGACCATATCGAAAACCACCGCCAGAGCACCTGGTGTATTCATGTCATCGTCCATCGCCCTGGTGAAATCAGCCACTGTTTTTTCAACAAGAGACACTGCTTCAGGTGATGGTTTACCGTCGATAACTGCAGGAGTACTTCCCAACCGCGCTCTGAATCCTGTCAGCCGTTCAAGTCCGCTTTGTGCTGATTCAAGACCCTGATCAGAGAAATCGAGCGGACTCCGATAGTGACTTCTGAGAATGTACAGCCGGACAACCATGGGATCGAACTTTTTAAAGATATCCTTCAACAGAGTGAAGTTACCCAGACTTTTACCCATCTTCTGCCCGTCTACCGTAACCATGTTATTGTGGAGCCACATCCGTGCGAATTGTTTTCCATTAGCTCCCTCACTCTGGGCAATTTCCGATTCATGATGTGGAAAGATATTTTCAAGACCTCCGCCATGTATATCCAGCGTTTCTCCTATGTAGCGCATGGACATCGCGGAACATTCGATATGCCATCCGGGATATCCCCAACCCCAAGGGGAATTCCATTTAAGAATGTGATCCTTCCCGGCTTTCTTCCAGAGAGCGAAATCCCTTGGGTCTCTCTTTCTGCTGTCTACTGTTACTCTGGCTCCCGCTAAAAGCTTATCGATTTTTCTGCCGGAAAGTTTTCCATACCCGGGGAAGCTGGCCACAGAATAGTAGACATAACCATCTTCTACGTAAGCATGCCCGTTCTCAATCAGTTTTTTTATCAGTTCTATCTGCTCGGGGATATGCCCTGAAGCCCTGGGGGACACATCAGGTCTGAGCACTCCAAGAGCGTCCATGTCGTCAAAGTATGATTTCGTGTACTTCTCGGTCATTTCCATCGGTTCAAGTTTTTCAATTCTGGCCTGTATCTCGATTTTGTCGAAACCTGCATCGGCATCATCGGTAAGATGACCCACATCCGTGATATTCTGTACATAACGTACTTTGTAACCGAGATGACGAAGATAGCGGATAAGAATGTCAAAAGAGACATAGCTTTTCCCATGTCCGAGATGACTGTGCCCATATACCGTTGGACCACAGACATAGACTCCGACATGAGGCGGATTGAGAGGAGAGAACTCCTCCTTCTTTCGCGAAAGACTGTTGTAAAACTTCATTCAATCCTGCCTTTCAGTCGAAGTAGTTGATGTGCATGGCTTTTCGGACGAGTTCCAATGTTTTCCCGCCCTCAGTGCGAGCGGCTTCCGTTCCGGACATGAGTATTTCTTCGACCATACCCGGTTTCTCAAACCTGATTCTTCGCTCGCGGACTGGCTCAAGAAGAGCCTCGATTACTTCAAACATCCGATTCTTGCACCCAACGCAACCAATCGTTCCCGCTCTGCAGCGTTCTTCAATATTCTTTGACTCAATACCGTTGAATGCCTTCTGGTAAGAGAAGATCGTACATATTTCCGGATGACCGGGATCATCTTTATGAATTCTTGCCGGATCGGTTACGGCGGACATGAGTTTCTTCCTGATATCCTCTGATCTATCATTCAGATATATGCAATTGCCCAGAGATTTTGACATCTTCGCCTGTCCATCCAGTCCGACAAGTCTCGGGATTTCACCCTCCAGACCTTTAGGTTCCGGAAAAACCCTTTCGTAAAGTTCATTGAATCTTCTCGCGATGAATCTGGATACCTCGACAACCGGAAGCTGATCTTCACCTACCGGAACAACATCTGCCCTGCAGAAGAGTATGTCCGCTGCCTGGCTGACAGGGTATCCAAGAAAGCCGTAGGTCATGTTTTCTTCAAATCCATGCTGCTTTGCTTCAGTCTTTATCGTAGGGTTATGCCTTAATCGATTGACTGTTATGAACATCGAAAAGAATACAGTTAATTCCGCAATCTGGGGAACCATGCTCTGCACGAAAATATTCACCATGTCAGGATCAAGCCCAACGGAGAGGTTATCAAGCGCAACCTGCCTGACATCCTTCGGAAGATGCTCAGGGTGATCAAAATTCGTTGACAGCGTCTGAACATCCGCAATAATTATGAATGTATCATATTCGTGCTGAAGCCTTACTCTGTTCTCCAGCGAACCGACATAATGCCCGAGATGCAGAGGACCTGTCGGTCTGTCACCTGTAAGAATCCTTTTCATTTCTCTCTTCTTTTCATTTATATCATTTCTCCAGTATTCCCGGTATATTTGAATATCTAAAATCCCTTAGATCAATCTCTCCGGAACAGGTATCAAGAGCATTGTAAATACTGTTTACAAGATTCTCGATCTGAGGACAGATTCTCGCGTAATCTCCAAGGTATCTGAAAGTTCTGGGAAGGTAACCCAGGAACGAACTGTCACCTGTTTTCCTGTACTGATGACTGAAGGTGCCTGCAGCTTTAAGACTCCTCTGGCATGCCGTAAGCGCAACCTGGAATATATTGAGTTTCCCCTGAGCATGAACATACTTCTTGGCCCTGTCTTCCCACGATAATCCTATATCTCTGTAGCTGTCTCGAAGAAGACTGACCAGATCGTATGCTGACGGGCCGAATCTAGCATCCTGCCAGTCTACCATTATCAGTCTTTTTTTATGGATAATAAGATTAGCGGAATGAAAGTCCCTGTGAGTGAATACTGTAGCTTCATCAATCATACCGCACAGGTTCCTCATTTCTGCCTGCAGTGAAAGAAGATCATCCATTGGCACATTCAGCAATCTGAAAAACAGACTTTCAAGTGTGTTCTCCAGTTCCGCCATAAAGAATGCAGGTGTAAAACTTCTCCTGCCGGCAATTGAACCGGAGCATAATTTGCTGTCAAGCTCCCGCTGCATGCGGAAAAGAAGATCAAGAGCATTATCTATGTATTCTCCATACTCATCGTCATTAACATCAAGCAGACGCAAATCGCCAAGATCTTCCTGCAGAACCCAGCCTTTTTTTGTATTACAGTCCATTACTGATGGAACTGGAAACCCCCTGGTTGCAAGAAGTTCATGAATATCAAGCCAGGGCCATATCGGGATTGTGCCGCTGTCCATGAGAATCAAAGTGTCCTGGCCGGAAAATACTCTCCAGAAAAGCCTGCCTGATACAGCACCATGCAGTCTATCTACTACAACATTGTCACCCATTCTGCTTCGAAGCCAGTCGGAAAGTTCAGCACTCATTCTTTTCATACGATGCTTCCATCAAGACTGCTGCAGAACCATGGAAGGATGGTTTCATCAATACAACCCTTTTCCAGTGTTGAGCCTTCAAGCATGACACTGTTTCTCAAGACTGTTCCACCGGCCAGAATGCATCCTGGTCCAATATTCCAGTTACCTTCAAGAACAACGTCACTGGAAACACATGCATTTGGGTGAATAAATGATCCTCCGGAAAGAATATTCTCTCGTGCTATAGCAATTCTGCCCATATCCAGCCAGTTACCTTCCATATTGCATGAGAAGAGCTTATATCCATTATCATGTGCTGCAGGAGCCAGTTCGCAAAACAGACCTGAAGATTGACACCTTCGAGAAAGAAGCGGAATAACAGGTTCAACAAGACTGATTCCCCAGTAATGAACCGGGTCTCCTCTGCCAGTTCCAAAACATCTGTTTTCATCCATAAGAAGTGGAGAATAACTGCCTTCAGATGGAAAACAACCTGTTAGAACAGTCCAGGATGATTCGGTCTCCTTATGAAACTTCATCATCTTTACCGCGTCGAAACCTTCGATGATCATATCAGTATTTACAATCATCCAGGTTCCTTCTGTCATCGCAGTTGCATGTCTGGCCAGGGTTGCGCACACTCCAAGCGGCCTTTCCTCGAAATATACTGAACACATCTCGATTGGCCATACCGATATCAGTTCATTCAGTAATACTTCAGGACACCTTGATGCGTTTATTCTTACTCTTCGAGGACACAAAGCGTATATCAGGCGGGCAAGTTCAGCAAGAACAGTACTGTTTCCGAAAGGGAGGAGTGCTTTAGGCCGCAACAGAGAAAGAGGTTCAATCCTGGTACCGTATCCAGCAGCAAGGAAGAGAACCCCTTCAATTTCCATACAAGACCGGTTTATCCGTATATCTCTTTTCTGTTGCAGTCACAGATTCTGATTCTGCGTCTTTGTGGCCGCCAATTGCCGGCGTCATTGTATCTGGCAGCGTATAGAACAACTGCTGCTCGTTCTTTCCCGCATACAGGACATTCGTCCTTATGAAGTGTTCGGGCTTCGTGAGCAAGTTTAGCGGCAAAAGTTCTTTCCTTCTTGGGCATTAATTCATTCCTCTCCGGTTATAACCGGTATACTGCAAGCTCTGGACATGATGTCATCCATCATTTCCCGATCACCTGTTTCTGTGAATATCGCCTGAGCTGTTTCCAGAATTGTAAGCAAGCCCCGGCGGACCTGAACAGCATCAAATCTATCTGCAGAAGCCCACCAGAACGGGCACGAGTATAACATTTTATCTGCCAAAGAGGCAACCCTATCGGAATTGCATCGGAGCGCCAGATCCCTCACATGATCAAGAAGTCCTCTAAGGGTTACATGAATCATGTTATCCGGATCATCCCATAGTGGCCATGGTTTTCCAGCGTTCATATCCTCAGCAGTGGTTGACCAGCTGCCTGAAGGAACGGAAGCATCTTCTGAAGGAAACTTCCGAATAAGTTCTGAAGGTGTTACCAGTAAGACTTCGTCGAATGATTCAATGCTCGATAAAAAAGGCGAGAGAAATGTTTCAATAGTACCTTTTCTATGATGGCCGAAAGTTTCTCCATCCATCGAAATGAGGAGATAGGAATCATCGTCACCCGACCAGTCACGCATGCCTTCAATAATCTCATCTGCCATTTCGCTGCCATTATTTCCATGAAAGGAAATCCTGTTGCTCCAGAAATTGCTTCTGAGCAAAACTGCCAGGCCGTCAACAACCGGGATTGTCCTGCAGGGAACCGCTCGTTCTGTCCAGACCCACGGAACATCGTCAGTTACAGTCCAGGTATATCCCAAATCAAGAAGAACAGGAACAATTGATGGCGAATACGCCATTTCGGGAGGAAACACTCCTTCGGGACTGTAATTCGAGCCGATCACCCGCGAATTACCTTCCCTGTTCAGCTGAAGCTGTCTTCTGATATCATATTCATTTATAAGCGGAAATATGGGATGGTAAGCACCGGAATCAGTGAATTCTATTCCATCTGCAGCAGCAAGATTCCGGAGAGATTCAGAACTATGTTTATCAAGCTGTTCAGTAAGAGAAAAGTTGATATTCACAGCTATCTTTGCCCCGGATTCAAAAAGAAGCTTTGACAAGGGTCTATAGCATTCATCATCAATCCTGGTAACAACAGCTTCCTCCTGTGTGGGCGGCTGGTAGAGATGAAGCAGAAGGCTGATGTATTTCAACGGACACTCCTTTTCAGTAATATTCTGTCTCCGGCAACAACTCCGAGTATTTCTGATGCTCTCCCGCAGCTGACAGCAAGTTCCATGCAACCCTGGCTGCCTGCGAGAAAGAGTAATCCCTGCCTGTTTCCATAAGTTCTTGTCCTGGTGACAGGTACAATTCCACCTGCTGGGAGTCTGATTTCAGATGGGTAGAATCCATCAGCATCTGCGGGAGACAGCCATAGAACAACATTCCCGAATCGATCTATATGAGCGACAGTGGCATGACAACCTTCTTCATTCTCTTCCGGCGGTCTGATCTCCGATGAAACCAGTATTCCAGGATCAATACTTTCCAGGCTGTTCACCCATCCCGGATTTACAAGCAGCCTTGCTCCAGCAGGCGCAAACAGATCTCTGCCGTGAAATGTTATGCTGGATTCAGCCGGAGGTCGATGAAGTTTCCATGCCCTCTTAATTCGAAGCAGACCGAAAAGACCATTATCCGGTCCAACGTAATAGATCCCATCAACCTCACAGACGACTCCGTGACGTTCCGTTCCAACACCGGGGTCAACAACGGCTACCACAACTGAACCGGGAGAAATTGCCTGCCGGGATGCATAAAGATGGAAAGCCCCCTCCTTCACTGAGCCGGCTTTAATATCATGTGTCAGATCTACAATGGATGTCCCGACAGGAGCATTGCACAGAACAGCTGCTTTCATCTGAGCAACGTATGTATCAGATGTTCCAAAATCAGTAAGGAGAAAAATTTGTCCAGCCTGCATATTGATAATTACCTGTGTTTTACAACTACAAGAGTTTGGTCATCTCCCTGCGGCATTCCCTCCGAATGGGAATTCACGGCTTCAAGAATTCCTCCCGCAATCTGCTGAGCTGAAAGATCTCTGTTCTCCAGTACTACATTTTTCAGTCTTTCGGCACCTAATTCAGTATTGAATTTATCCATAGCTTCTGTGATTCCATCAGTATAAAGAACAAGAACATCTCCAGGTTCAAGTTCATCGGTTCCATGCTCATATTCTGCCTTGTCAGAAAATCCGAGTATGAGTCCTCCTTTGTCAAGCCAGGTTGAACTTCCCTCCCTCCTGACAAGAAGAGGTGGATTATGTCCGGCATTCACATAGGTGAGCTTGCCTGAATCAAGATCAAGTACACTGTAGAAAAGGCCTGTCATAATCAGATCACCCTCACCAAGAACGGAAGATTCGTTTACCTTCTTCATAATTTCACTTATTGAATAGATGTTCTGAACATTGGCTTCAAGATTGCCTTTCAGACCTGCCATGGTCAGCGCAGCTGGAATCCCCTTCCCCGCAACATCAGCAATGGCTATCCCGAGGTTGCGGCCCGGAAGCTGAAAGAAATCAAAGTAATCTCCGCCAACCTCTCTCGCGGGTCTGTAAAAACTCTCGATATCGTATCTTTCAGGACTTGGTGGTTTGTCCGGCAGCAGATCAAGCTGGATTTTTCTGGCCATGCTCAGTTCTTCTGCTATCGCATGACCGGCGGATAATCTGTCCAGCAGAATATCAGGCATTCTTTTTCTGACTTCTTTTGAAGCAAGAAGTTCAGGAGTTTCAGTGACAAACTTTATTACCTCCATACGGACGTTTCTGTCAGAGTCAACAAGCCTTTCTGCCAATTTCCCGGGAACATCTCCCTTTGAACTCATTGCCGGATATCTTCTTAGACCTTGAATTGCTTCCAGCCTCACTTCCGAAGCGGGATCATCAAGAGCAACAAATACAACTGGCAGCAATTTTTCAGCTGAAAGAAGAACATTCTGCAGGAGACCGGAAAGCGTACTCAACCTGACAAATGGATCTTCATCATCAAGAAGGGTGATCAGGACACTGCTGAGATTATCAGTGTCATCGCTCTCAAATTCTCCCAATGCTGCTCCGGCTGCTACCCGGACAGCTCTTTTATCATCAGTCGAAAGCTGAACAAGAATCCTTAATGATATCTCAGTACGTTCTCCGAGACGGCGTACTGCCCTGACCAGAGACTTACGCACAAGAGGAGATTTATCAGTTAAAAATACTGAAATGAATTCTTCCTGAATTTCACCCAGATCATTGCCATTCCATAACACAAAAAATGGAAGCAACGCCCGTTTCTCAAATTCACCATCGGTAAGAATCTCTTCAATCAAAGCAATGGAAGCCTCTGTCAGATCGGTTCGTCCTCTGCATATCAGCTGGCTCAGTGCTTCCCTTCCGTCATAGCGTTCTGACATAAGTACAGTCTTGATTATGTTGTTTCTGTCTGTTTCACCCATAATGCTGTAATATCGAAGAACCATATACGCAAATGCCCTGCTGTCGCTTATGCGTTCGTGAATTATATCCCAGAGGTTTTTCCTTTCATCCTCATCAAGTGAGGAATAATTCATCAGCATGCAGCGTGTTACAGGAAGAATATCTTCTTCGGAAAGGTCGGATAGAAGGGTTTTCCTTACTTCTCTGCTGAAATACCTCAACCTCGCTCCGATTCTCCAGGCAAGTTTTCCCCTGCCGCCATCGGGAAGCCTGTCCATCAAAACCCACAGGAGATCACTGAATTCCTGGTTGAACTCTTCAAGTTCTCTGTCAAGCAACCCTGTGATCAGAGGAGGCAGTAATCCGGAATCGCCACTTTCAAGGATATCATTAAGCAGTTCATATTCTCTGCTGGAGAGATCAGGAAATTTGCTGCCTACATAAAAAAGCACACTCCGCCGAACTTCCCTTGAACCGTCCTCAAGAAGTTTATTGTATATTCTGGAGCCCCGTTCAGAGATTCCCCAGAATGTCAGGCCCTGAAGGAACTGTCCTCTGACCGCCGAATCGGGGTCTCCTGTCGCTGCATTAACCAGATCCGCTGTCTCATCTGATTCCATTACCCATGGCCTGCAGAGCGTTCCAGCAACTGATCCCCTGACTTCGGAGCTTCCCTTTTCCATCATTATCCTGTACATGCTGATAATCGATTCATCAGCACTCTTCATAGAACTCAGCAGTATATTGAGAACATCGATGAGAACAGTCCCGGACTCTTCAGCAACAATGTGCAGAAGAAGTTTAGCCCTCACTTCGTCAGACAGACTGCTGTAAAATCCGGCCAGGAAATATCCTGCCCGCCTTACGCTGGATTCAGAGCTTCCAATCAGAGTATCCGCAAACGCCCGGATGATAGGAGCATCTTCCTTCAGAAGCTCACGGATTCCTTCATCGATTGCCCACATTTTCATAGTATCGCTGACCGCTATATAGGCTTCACCACTTCCCGAAATCCTTCGGAAAGGTGCTATGCCCTGAGCTGCAAGAGAACTGCTGTAAAGTGATTCAAGCTCTTCCGTGGATGGAAATCTCTTTTCTTCCTGCACAATCAGCCGATCCAGGAACTTGAACAGTGTTCGCTTGAAAACCGCCTCTGGAACGACCGGGTCGAAAGCTGCAAGCAGGAGAAGTTCGGCTTTCTTCAGAGAATCCTGAGATCGGAACCACTTGAGAGCATCCTGACCCTGCTTCAATCGCCATTTTCTGCTTGTTGAAGGTTCGGGAAGTTTGATGTGCGCATCGTGATAGGTATCAAAAACCACGGCTATTTCCGGTGAAGATGTCGCAAGAATCAGCCTGTGTCTTGTTTCGGTCGCTCTGATCATCAGTGAGAGAACCATTGACCATAGACGAAGCGGATAGACGTCCACGATTCTTCTAAGTGTATCAATATCCAGAAATACGGCACAGTCCTCAGGCCCGGTAAGAAGCTGCACTACCTCTGCGAAGTAAAGGTCGCGAGTTATGAACTCAACAGGATTCAAACCCTCCTGAGCAGCTTCAATCAGAAGTCTGCGGGCAATAGTGGTTTTCCCTGCCCCCAGAGAACCGCTCAGACATACAAAACCACGTTTTGCGAAGACTTCCCGCGCATTCTCATATGAATCCTGATCAACAGGTGAAACATCGATATCTCCGTACGATTGAATCAATTCCCTGCCTTCAGGAAAGGGAAAAGACTCTCGATTCAATCCACGAAGCCAATCCTGAACCTGATTTCGAAGGAGTTTCCTTCCGAAGCTGGCCGAGGAAAACGACCAGCAGAGGTTCTGATCGGAAAGCTTGAGTACTACAGGATCATCTTCAGGTTCAGTCAGGTGACATATGCCTGCTATCGGAATCCCGCGTCTGTAGCAGTTAAAGTAAGTGTTCCTCATTTGAGCAGAAAGAGGACCATCAATTATCAGAAGCAGTGCATCGGGAAGCAGAACATCAGGATCGACAAGTACAGTATTGTCAGCCCATCTTGGTGGAATCAGCAGCTCTGCATCTCTTCTGAGAAGGTCCTGAATCCCTCCGGGAAATCCCCTTTTCTCGAATACTGCTGCAAGTTTAAAACTGTTCACCGAATCCGAGCTGCTTTCAGGTCAGAGGCCAGATAAGAGTAACCCTTGTTTTTCCCTCGGGCGTAAGGCCTAATTCCACCCATTTTGCCAGATTTCTTGCAATCAGGACTCCGCGTCCTCTGCAGGAAAGAAGCTCTTCTCCTTCTCCCGGATCAAATCCTGGAGCCATGTCGGGTTCCCAGATACCCTCATCATCAATAAAGAAACGAATTCTGCTCTGGAAAGTATCAATGCTGATTGTGACAATTTTCTCAGGATCATTACCGTTCCCGTGCTCCATTCCGTTTTTAACAAGTTCGATAACCGCAACTGACAGGGAGGATAGTTCATCTTCCTCTACCCCGACATATTTCCCGATACTCTCGACAAAAAGCTGAAGAGGTTCCAGAACGGATAATTCGCTTGGCAGCCGAATCTCTATTGTTCGCACAACTATTCTCCGAAGCTGTTCAGCGCTTCCTGCATATCATTATAAGTCTCGAAGATAGTGATCAATTTCGTAATGATAAACAGTTCATGAATTTTCCTGGTGGCATTGAGTATCCTGAGAGATCCATCTGCTCTGGAGAGAGTTGTATGGCCGGAGACAATCACTCCAAGTCCTGAACTGTCCATCCAGGTGACTTTTCCAAGGTCAAGCAACACTTTTAAAATGTTCTGATTAACAGCATTCTGAAATACTGTTTTCACGTCCATAAGTTCAGGACCGCCTATTACTTTGCCGGAAAGAGAAACAACAAGCACATCACCCTTCATCTCTTCCTTGATCTTCAACTCAGACCTCCTTTGAATCATTTCCCGGTTAAGAACACTTTCAACTTTCTTCTCCTGAATATAGCCGCAAATTGTCGATGTCCAAATCATGAAAGCTGAATCAGTATATTTATTATGTTGAATATACTATTCCGTAGAATAATACGCATATGTAAGTGATTCGTTATTGTGCAGAAACAGGAGCTGTATCCTTATTATCTGTTATCACTTTTTTATGACTTCTAATAGTATTCTTCCCAGTTCAGCAACGCGATAGGGTTTTTTGATGCACCCATAGAATCCGAATTTCTCATAGTTACCCATTACCGGATCTTCTGAATAGCCGCTTGATACAATCGCTTTTGCTCCGGGATCCATTTCCAGAAGCAGGGCTATCGCGCTTCTTCCTCCCATGCCTCCAGGTATTGTCAGATCCATGATAACAACATCAAACGGTTTTCCGATCTCCATAGCTTTTCTGTATTTATTCAGAGCCTCTTCGCCGTTCTCCGCGAAATCAACCTTATAGCCCAGATGCCGGAGTATCCCTCCTGCAACGTCACACACCATTTTATCGTCATCCATGACAAGAATTTTTCCTTCACCGGAAATTGCTTCCTGTTCGAGTTCCGTTCCGGCAGATACATCTCCGTCTGAAGCAGGAAGGTACAGGTGGAATTCGGTTCCAACCCCGATCTCAGAGTCAACGGTAATGAACCCGTCATGTTTTCTGAGAATGGAGTAAGCAATGGAAAGTCCAAGACCGCTTCCCTTCTGCTTGGTTGTGAAGTATGGATCGAAGATCTTCTCCAGCTGTTTTGCGGGAATTCCGATACCCTGATCCGAAATCGTTACAACTATATAACTCCCTTCCGGTAATGAAGGAATCTCATCCATATTGATTACAGCATTTTCCGCTGTGATTCTGATCACACCGCCTTCCGGCATAGCCTGGTCCGCGTTGATGATCAGATTGCTGAGTACTTCGCTGATCTGTCCTCTATCAATATCCACAACCCGGAGGTTTTCGGGAATGGAGATCTCTCCCCGTGATTTCGATCCTCCAAGCGCGAAATCCGCCGTTTCACTTATCAGGTCCGCGATGGATGTTGTTTCTCTTACAGGCGCGCCGCCCTTTGAGAACGTAAGAAGCTGCTGAGTCAGATCTCTGGCCCGCATGGACGCGTTCTCCGATTTTGTCAGTGTTTTGTACACGCTGTCTTCGGGTTCAAGTGACATCTTCGCGAGAGAGATGTTCCCGAGTATCGCTGAAAGCATGTTGTTGAAGTCATGTGCCAGACCGCCCGCCAGAATTCCAATCGATTCGAGCCGGGCAGTCTTCCTCAGCTCTTCCTCTGTCTTGAGATGCTCTGTGACATCGCGGAAAACAACAACAGCTCCAACCAGTTTACTTTCTCTGTCCTTAATAGGAGCGCAACTGTAAGCGATCGGTTTTTCCGATTCACTTTTATCCACAAGAATCGTATGATTGGAGTAACTGATGACGTCCATTGATTCCAGCACCTCATCAACAGGATCGCGGCAGGATTCTCTTGTATTTTCATCAATGATACGGAGAACATCAGCCAGTATCTTTCCCGCAGCTTCATTCTGCAACCATCCTGTCAGCTCTTCGGCAACCCTGTTAATCATAATTATTTTACCGGTAGTATCAGTCGCAATGACAGCATCGCCTATAGACCTCAGTGTTACAGCAAGTCTTTCCTTTTCCGCCTCAAGCGCCTTCTCCGTTCGCTTCCTCTCACTGATTTCGTCTTTCAGTTTACCGCTGGATTCGTCGAGATCCTGCAGTATGTTGAGTGTCGCAATTCTCTGCAGTTCACTTCTCTCGTACCGCTTTCTCAGTTCAGCTGTTCTATCCGATATGGTTCTTTCCAGATCAGCGGTATATTCTTTAAGGCTGTTTCTTGATTTCCTGAGCTTCGAGGTCATATCACCGAATGCTCTGGAGAGTTCTCCCGTTTCGTCCTTTGCTCCTGTTTTTATCTGGTATTCGAGATTTCCTTTCATTATCTCTTCCACACCGTTTTTCAGTTTTTCGACAGGTTTTGCGAGATTGGACGAGACAACTATTGAAAGTACCAAACCCAGAGCAAGTACGCTGGTTATAACCATGAGCATACTTCGCGTCAGCTTTTCAACCGGGGCAAAGGCTTCGTCAACGCTGATTTCAGCAATAAGGATGCAGTTAATATCAGGAATATATGAATGAATGCTGATAACATCCTTCCCCATATAATTCCTGGTGGAAACAGCTACAGGTTCATGTTCATCGCTTCCGAACTCAAAGGTTTCCGCGATTCCCCCCGCTGTCTCCAGGTCGACATTTACATGCAGAACAGCGTCTTCTATATATATTGAAGGGGTAAGCATAAGACCGTTTCTGTCAATAACGTAAACCTCTCCTGTTTCTCCCAGCCCGGTCCTGTCCATTACTGAAGAGAACAATTCCCAGTCGGCATCAAAATTGACCACAACCGCTCCGCGGAATTCACCTGACTTATAAATCGGAGCTGAAATACTGAGTACCGGATTGCCCGTGAACAGCGAATAGTGCAATTCACCTGAATAGACGCCTCCATCGGTAATATTCAGAAATAATGAATCCGTACTGAGATCATCTCCAATGTCCGGGTGAGACGAAGCTATCACTGTGCCGTTCCTGTCAAGTACTCTGAACCGGGATATCGCACCGTAAGAAGAAAGCATGGAACTTATTCTTCTGTTCAAGGCTTCAATTGCTTCTTCAGTGTCTTCTGTTTCTGAAACAAGATCGATGAATACATTTCCTGTTGATGTGAGCAAAGCTATCTCTTTATACTCGTTCAGAATCGAATTGACGTATCGCGCTCTGATCTCCGCGATAGAGGCGAGATGGCTGATCATCTGTTCTTCCAGAATACCCTTCGAGATGCTTCTCACTACAAGAATAACAGACAGTCCCGTAGCCATTATCATCAAGAATGCTGCAAGGAGAACCTTTGAACGTATTCTCACCGCGAAACCTCTGTTTCAGATCCTTCCGGCAGACTGAACCTGTGTTCTCTGCCAAGTTCCTCAAGCAGAGAATTTATCTCCCGCTTCAACTCCACCATTTTCACTTCTCTGCCGACCGCGAGTGAATTGAATCTCTCGAGTTCCTCGTTCTTTCTCTTGAGTTCTTTTTCCCTTTTCACGCGGTCCGTGATGTTCCTGGCTATCTTGATGACCTCGATAACATTTCCGTTCCCATTCTTCACCGGAACCCCGATGTCTTCCCAGTAGCTTTTACCCTTTATTCCTTCAATAGCCGGTATGCACATTACACCAATTTCGTTCTTTCCAGTTTTTATGGATTTTTCAATAGGACAGTCCTTGCAGGGCTCTTCAAACCCGGGGAATGCCCTGTAGCAGAACTGGCCGACCGAATCAGGATTCATGTTCAGAGCAGTTCTGTTGGCCCAGACTACTTTCAGTTCTGTATCCAGCAGGATTATCATATCGGGGGAACCGTCGAGAAGAGCCTGTTTCTGAGCCTCGCTTTCCCTCAGCTTCCTCTCGGTATTCATTCTTTCCCTGCGTAATTCAGCTTCATCCAGCGCCCTTTGTACGGCGGGGCCAAGCCTGACGAGATTGTCTTTCAGAACATAGTCGACTGCGCCGAGTTTTATGCAGTCGGCCGCTTTTTCCTCACCTATGGTACCTGAAAGGAGTATCAATGGTATATCAGGTGAGACTTTCTGTTGTATAAGTAGAGCATCAACACAGTTGAAACCGGGCAGGCTGTAATCGGCAAGGATAAGATCGGGGTCAGTGTCGAGAGCCTCTCTGAATGAGTTCTCCTTATCCACAATGCTGTGTTCAATTTCAAACCCTTCCCGTTCAAGCTGCTTAATAGCCATCTCGGCGTCGTCTCTGTTGTCTTCAAGTACCAGCAGTCTCAATGTTTTCTCATTCATGATACTACACCTATTTCACCGGCGATTCATTCAGCAGAAGCCAGTACAAACCAAGCTGAATTATGGCTTCAGTGAACTTTTCGAAGTCGACAGGCTTCCGGATATAGCTGTTTACTCCAAGACGGTAGCTTTCCGTAAGATCCTTCTCTTCCTTCGATGAGGTAAGAACTACTACGGGAATGAGTTTTGCGCGGGGATTGCTTTTAATCCGGCGGAGCACTTCCAGACCGTCAACTTTAGGCAGCTTCAGGTCGAGAAGAACCAGATCAGGGATACATGGTTCAGAAATACTATCATCTTCCGGAAACAAGAGGTTGAGAGCTTCCTCTCCATCCCTCGCGACGATTATCTCGTTGACAAATCTGTGTTTCTCGAAAGCCTTCAGAGTAAGTTCCACATCGTCCGGGTTATCCTCGACCAACAGTATCCGTACCTCTCTCTCTTTCATATTTCACTTCCCTGCCACGGTAAAAAAGACTGTTGTTCCTGAATCGGAACCTGATTCAATCCATATTCGCCCTCCGTGCCTGTCGATTATCCTCTGAACACTCGCCAGACCAATTCCCGAACCCTCGTACTCTTCAGACCTGTGCAGCCTCTGAAAAGGAGCGAAAATCTTATTCGCGTACTTCATGTCGAAGCCGATACCATTGTCCCTCAGAAAAAAGACCGATTGATCATCTGTAATTCTGTGGCCGAATTCAATCATAGCTGTATCAATGTTTCTGGAGAACTTCAGCGCGTTTGACAGCAGATTAACAAGAACTATCCGCATAAGATCATGATCGGCGCTGACCTCCGGACAATCATGAAAGGTAAAATCCACTTTGCGGTCTTTCCATTCATCTCTCAGCAGCTCTTTAGCTTCTTCGGCAATGGCCGTTACATTAATTGTTCTTATTTTCAGCGATTCGCGCCCCAGCCGGGAAAGAATCAGCATATCATCAATCAGAGCACCCATATTCTGTGCTCCGACCCGCACCCTCTCCAGATAATGAATTCCCTGTTCAGTCTGATTATCACTGCACTCTTCAAGAAGAAGCTTTGAAAAACCGTCAATTGATCTGAGCGGCGCTCTGAGATCGTGTGAAACCGAATATGAGAATGCTTCCAGCTCTCTGTTGCTGGCATGAAGATCCGCTGTTCTTTCCGCGACTCGAACCTCAAGTTCATCGCGTGAATTTCTGAGTTCTTCCTCTGCCTGCTTTCTCCAGGTAATATCCTGGAAGGTTTCTATTGCTCCGGCGATGTTACCCTGAGAATCGTGAAGCACAGCCGCGCTGAAATTAAGCCATTTGCCGTTATCACCCAGTTCAGGGAAAAAGCTCTCGGCCTCGTACGAATTGTCAATAAGGACTGATTTCCGGCAGCTGTCACCGTAATACCTGGAGATTTCAAGTTCAGGTGTATCTCCAATTACTATATCCGCCAGAGTGGGCCTCTCTTCCGTATAGAAAACGGACCATTGCTTTGATGTTCCTATGATTTCATCCGCGGAAATTTTCGTCATACTTTCACATGCGCTGTTCCAGTGTGTTACGGTATGATCCCTGTCGATGACGATCATCGGTATGGAGCATCCCTGCACAATCTGTTCAAGCCTTTTCTGGTTCTCCCGAAGCTCACCCGTTCGCTCTCTGACTATTTCTTCGAGCTGATTACGATGCCTTGTCAGTTCTCTCTCTGTAAGCTTAAGCTCCGTGATGTCCTTGATCAGAACGCAGTACTTTCTTTTTCCACCGATATCCATATCCTTATAGCTGATCATCATTGATCTGCGATCGCTATCTTTCGTGAGAATATCAACTTCGTAAGAGGTTCCCTCGCCCCGCTGAACCTCCGCCCACTTCTCATACATGAATTCATGGACATCAGGGGGCATTACTTTCATGAAGTGGCTGCCTATGAGTTCTTCCCTCGGCCATCCGAACGTTCTGAACGTCGCTTCATTGCTGAGTTCAAAGTTCCCATCGCTGTCAAGTGTGAATATTCCGTCCTGCGAGGTTCTGAAAATCGTATCGAGATATCTCTGGTTGAATTCCCGCTGTTTTCTTTCCCGTTCTACTACCCTTTCGATCTTCCTCCTTACGAACTCACCGGCAGCGCCGTACAGGCAGAAAGCTCCTGCGATAAGCAGCAGAAGAGAACCGAGCAGACGAGCAGGATTTCTGAATTCTTCTAACCAGTTATTCCACAGAAATCTCTCACCCAGCAGAATGAGTGTCAGCATTGACGCCAGAATGAGAATATTCAAAAACACATAATACACTCTCGGATCAGTTCTTGTCTCCCGCAATCCGAAGAATTCCCTTATCGTTTTTGAATACAGAAGTCCCCGCGCCAGAGAGAGAATGAGGAATCCATTCACCATTTCCTTGAAAACAATGGAATTCACAACGGTAAGAGGCATTACCAGATTAGCGGGCGGTGAATTGAATTTGAATGCCCATCTGAATACCACATACAATATTAATGTATTGAATACGCGAAAGATTGCCTCGCCCAGATATATGTTTCGCCTGGTGCGTGAGAACCACCCGAGCCAGACGATCCACAGAGTAAAAGGAGTCACTGAAGCCAGCGTACCGTATCCGCTCTGCGGTACCCAGAGAAACCACATCGTCTGGCAGCCGCCGCAAAGCGCGGACAGAAGCCCGTACTTCCATCCCCAGGACAGTGTTATCAGCATCGGGAAAATAAGACCGAAAAGGAAACTCATGCGATACGAAGCGTAGAAAACGAAATCAACCGGGAAAAAATTAAGAGCAAATCCAAGCAACCCGAAAACAATTGAAACTATAACTTTATATGAAGTGCTTTTATCCTGATACAGCTTCTCCAGAAAATATCCTTTATTACTATTGTTCTGTGTCTTCATAACTTTTCCAACCTGTCCGAGTGAACTGATTCGATATACAGGCATGTAATTCAATGTAATCGTCAATTATGAGGTTCATGTCAATATCATATAAAATATAACGGCATGATTATGCACTCATATTCGCAATAGAAGTATTTTCCGCTAATTAAATATTGTCTGCAACTGGAGTTTTACCAGAAAACATCATTCAGCACTAGATTATGAGCAGATTACAAAATCTTTCCACTCAATCCGACCAATATCTTCCATAAACTCTCGAGCCGTATCTCTTGCGCCCGGGACTCTGGTGGCAATCACCGCAGGAATGTTTGGAAATTCAGATAGAATGAAAGTTCCGGTCACAGGCCTGTTTCTCAACGTTTGCCCCTGCCTTTCCGCATCAGGGTCTATAAAAGCTTCTATCTCAAACCCCTCGTCCTGCAGGCATTTTCCCAGTCTCCGCGCGGTCTGCCCGCTCCCGGCGATAAGAACCCGCTTTGCGGACATGCATGGCACACATGCGAGATACTTTGCTTTGAGTCTGTAGAACGAAGTCAGCGAATACGAACTGCTGGTTCTGGAGAGCCGGTCAGGGCGATCTCTCCATCTGAGAAGTACTTCAGGCACTCGACTGAACCTGAAACCTCGATTCCATAACCGCAGCCATAATTCGTAATCCTCAGGAAGTTCCCTTTCCAGATATCCGCCCGCGGCAAGAACGCTCTCTCTATGATAGAATGCGGTGGGGTGCGGAACAGGACTTTCGACAAACAGATTTCTTTCTATCTCAACGGGCTCTATCAACTGGTTCAGCCATTCCTCGTATTTCCTATAGCCATCGGTTACAATACTATGCGGAAAACTCTCAACCTGACAGGATACTACCGTTTCGGGACCCATTGAAAGAGCAAGGTTCAACTGCTTCTCAAGTCTCTCCGGCAGGGAAATATCATCGGCATCCATACGGGCAATCCATTCTCCACGCGAATGGGCCAGTCCCGAATTCAACGCGTCGACCAATCCTCTTCCGTCTGACTGGATAAGACGAAATCTCAGATCCCGTCTGCACCAGTTCTGTGCAATACTCAAAGATGTATCATCAGAATCGTCGTTGACAAGAACCGCTTCGAATTTCTGAAATGTCTGAGCGGCAACTGAAGCAAGAGCCTCGTTCAGAAAACGGTCCGCATTGCGAAAAGGAAGTACGACTGATACAGCCGGATAACTCAATTGGAGAGGTTCTCAACCGCCTGAAGAAGTTCATCAGGTGTATGAGCCGGACGGCCGCACGCTCCCCCGATACATAGCTGAGCATAGGGATATCCTGTCTCCGGCAGGAAAAGAGCTTTAATCTCCATACTGTCCGAAGGAACTGATGGGTCGAAGTAATCAACACCTTCGTAACCGGCGAGTTCTATCGCTGTCTGAAGCAGTACTTCAGTGAGACTGTCAGTTGAGAATCCGACAACATTAATATGAAGCACAAGATCGGGTGGATCTTCGATCAATATTGTATCCTCAATGATCGCCCCGGATACAGCGCTCCGGAAAAACTCCCTGTCGCGTACTCCGGCAACTCTCCGTATCTCGATACCATCGGCATCATAAATCAGAGTTATCGGAAGCACATCGGCAAGATTCCATTCTCTTTTCAGGATCAGAGCATCATTCTCACTAAGCCAGACAACCGGCATGGAAAGCTTGAACACTTCCCGGAACCTCAGCAGGGTTTCCAGCTCAGGATCACCTATATCAACAGCCACCGCGGCGATTTCACCTTCCATCGAGCGGTACACTTCATCAATATGCGGGAGTTCTCCAACACAGGGTGTGCACCATATCGCCCAGAAATTCACAATCACAGGTTTGCCTTCAGATGATAAAAGAAGGCTGTCCAGTGCATCCCTTCCAACCAGAAGCAACCCCTGCGTAACGGATTCACTTCCTTTTCCATGAGTCCCCGCATATTTCAACACCGGAATCAGAAAAACAAGAACCAGTGGAATCCAGAGATATGACCTTAATCTCGAGTATAACATCATCAATTATTCTCCGGCCTTTGAACATCATGGTGGATAGCGCTGACCGGACAGACAGTGATACACTTACCGCATCTGACGCATTCAGCGGAATTCGGCTCTTTGTAGATCGCAATATCAACAGGACAGACAGTTCTGCACCTGTCGCATGAGATACAGGAGGAATCAACCCTCATCCTGAAAACGGAAACCTTTCCGGCAATTCCCCAGATAGCGCCAAGCGGACATAACGCTCTGCAGAAAGGTCGTTTCGAGGTAATCGACCAGAGAAGCACTAACACAAGAACAACGGTTTTCCATGAGAACAGAAATCCGGTCTGTAGAGTCTCGCCCCCGTCAGACAGAACCAGAGGCCATCCGGCAAAAAGCGTACCTGAAGGACAGATAACCTTGCAGAACCATGGATCTCCTCCCGCGCCGGGAACGGTTCTCAGTAACAGCGGAAAAAGAATCACGAAGATAAGAAGGACAGCGTATTTCGCGTCTCTCCATGAAGAAGGTATGGTCAGTTTAGGAGAAGGTATCCTGTAAAGGAGTTCCTGAAGAAATCCAAATGGACAGACCCAGCCACAGGCAATCCTGCCGGCAAGGAACCCGAATGTCAGGAGAAAACCTATTACACCCAGCAGGATAATTGAATCAGGTCTTCCGGTGACAATCCCTCCCAGAAAACCCTCTGAAGACAGAATGTTCTGAACTGATCCGACAGGACAGGCCAGTACACTTGATGGACAGGAGTAACAGTGCAGACCTGGAACGCAGAACATCTTCGACTTGCCTGTGAAGATCGTTCCGCTGATCCAACCCTGTAAATAGAGGTTGGAAAATACCAGTGAAGCCGCCTGAACAAGCCGGCGCATCCTCTCTCGCACCATCAGCCAATTCCGATACATTCAAGACAGATAGTTGCAGCCTTCTGCCAGATAACTATCGGATTGCCCCATATGTAGCCGGAAACGAACATCAGTATGGCAACCACAAGCAAAGACAGTCGGATCGCTAAAGGGATTCTATTCATATTTACCAACCGGAAATAATTGGAGGCGGCGATCGGATTTGAACCGATGAATGGTGGATTTGCAGTCCACTGCCTTTCCACTTGGCTACGCCGCCTTTTATCGGGCATCAATAATACAAATCTACAACAAAGAGAACAAGATGTAATTTATCAATCAACCCAGTCCAGATTAATACAGAGCGAACCGGAATATGTCATCGGCCCGAATGGCGTTGTCACGGTCGGCACCGCCATGAGAAGCACCTTTCCAAGATGATCTGAATCTCTCAGACCCGAATCGATTCCACCGATCGCAAGTGCCAGATCTATGAAATCCAGTGGCCCCATCTCGCCCATGACTGCAAACGCGTCAAAGCTGATATCCAGGGGCAGGATCACAGTCTCGCCCGATCCGGGAACTTCCAGGGCTTCGCTCATGACACCGGAGGCAACCCAGGTGGTGTCGAATGAATCTCCGGAATCTCCATCAAGGTAGAGATCCCACACAAGAGATGAAAGTGTTGCCGGTATGATGTCCGATCCAGTCGATCCATCATTCGGATTGTAAATTCCAACATTCAATGTAAAATCCACCGGACAGCTTCCCGACGCCCATGTTGAAAGTACATCTACAATCTGTGAAGCGGAAAGATTCTCCAGACTGTCCAGCTGAATCCCGGTCACGAAAAAGTCCTCGGTGTTTTCAATCCTGAACTGGCACCGAAGCAATGTGAATAGATCATCAGGACTGCAAGCCACTATAAGAGAAAAAGTAAAAACACTTAAAACAGCAATCGAAATCAGAATTCTCTTTCTCATACATCTTTCCTTCCAGGTAATATTATCTTCAATCGGTTATAGAATATCTAATCATTTCAGTTCCAGCGACAATTATCATTCCGGATATCACACTCCGCGCAGTGGCTGATCTGCACACCTTCTGTGGCCAGACAGCCCACACAGTTGATATCGGCTGCTTTAATAGGAACTCCATACATTTCCGACCACTCCTCCGAGGTTTTTTCCCTCAATGCCTGGTCATTGGTTCTGTAGGCAATGAATGCAGGGCATTCAGTGCAGACGATACCGCAAGATCCGACTATTCTGCTCATGGTTTCCCCTTTCAGATAACTTTCAGTATTCCCTGCAAGCCTGATGAAAAAATACATAACGAATCCCGATCCGGGTAGACCAATTATATCATCCGGAGCTGCGTAGGCACCGCGCGAAGGATACTGATATATTACTAATTCAAACATTTAACCAAAACAGGATGGTGGAGCATGAGCATTTCTTTCTGAAACAGCAGCGCAAGGCAGTTTTTCAGAAAGGATTTTCATGTATCATATATATCTGCGTTTCAGCAATGTCTCATACACATATCCCGGTTCCACTCAACAGGCGGTTACTGCTGTCTCCATGAATCTCAACTCAGGCTGGACAGCATTCGCGGGAGCCAACGGATGCGGTAAAACGACAGTACTGAAACTCGCAACTGGCCTCATTGCTCCGGACACAGGCACTGTTGTCTCTTCCGGAACCGCCTTCTACTGTCCGCAGAGAACGGATCATCCCCCTCCGTACCTCGATGAATTCCTCCTTGACTGGTCCAAAGAATCCATACGATTGAGGGACACTCATAAGATCGGAGATGACTGGGGAAACAGGTGGAATACATTATCACATGGTGAGCGAAAGCGCCTTCAGATCACAGCGGCAATATGGACCCGTCCGGCTGTTCTGGCCCTGGACGAGCCCTTCAACCATCTTGATACAGAGGGTAGATCCCTTCTGATAAGTTCAATGAGAGAGTATCAGGGCTGTGGTCTGCTGGTAAGTCATGACAGACACGCCATGGACGAACTGTGTACATCCTGCGCCCTGTTCTTTCCTGATTGTATACAACTTTACCGCTCGAACTACACCTCAGCCATTATCGCGGATCGCCTGAGACAGAATAATCTCGCCAAAAGAAGAAAACTGGCTGAAGTCAAATACAAGCAACTGAAACGGGACGCCAGGAAAAAGATGATACAGGCCAGGACAGTACAGGCTCACCTCTCCGGGAAGCGGATATCCTTCAAGGATATCTGCAAGTACAATTATGATGGTCCATCCCAATATACCAGTAGAGTCCAGAACGCCGGACAGAGAAGCAGGACGGCAACAGCAAGAGCGGAAAGAGCAAAGGAAAAAATAGAATCAATCACTTACAGAAAGATACACGGCACCGGTGTTGAAATCTCAGGTGAGGGATCAACCAGAAACAACCTTCTTGACCTTCCCGGGGGAAATATCCAACTGGGTGAGGCAATCCTGTCATATCCACAGATGGTAATTCAGTCCGAAGACAGGATAGCACTGACCGGCGGGAATGGAACGGGAAAAACTACACTTCTGAACCATTTGAGATCAGAACTGAACTGCCCTGAGGAGAAGATCATCTGGATTCCCCAGGAGATCACAGCGGAGGAGTGCAGTCAATGCCTGACAGAGGCAAAAGAACTCTCCCGCGGTGGACTCGGACATGTAATGACCATTGTAAGAAGGCTGGGAAGCGATCCGGAAAGGCTTCTCAGCTCCGCTGTTCCAAGTCCCGGAGAATCCAGAAAACTGCTGCTGGCGCTTGGCCTTTCCAAGACGCCCTGGCTTGTAATAATGGATGAGCCAACAAATCACCTGGATCTGCCATCGATGGAATGCCTGGAGAAGGCGCTTAACGATTACACCGGAGCACTGGTCCTGGTAAGCCACGACAGGGTATTCTTAAGCAATACAACGAATATTCAATGGAATATCAGGGACAGAAAACTGTCTGTTACAAAATAGACTAATCCTTCTCTGCCGAGATATTTTCCAATCAGCACAAATTCACGATGTTCATTTCACAAGCATGAGCCTGCAGGTGGCCGTGGAATTGCCGGAAACAAGATGGCAGATGTATACACTGTTCGGCAGTGATCTGTTTCTTTC
>JAUXIK010000145.1 GCA_030620995.1 Candidatus Aegiribacteria sp. | reverse complement strand
TCCTGCCAATGGTTTCTTCATCGAGATCAGCAAGCACATCAAGGGGTTGCGGGACGAATGTTCCCGGCCCCTTGCATTTC
Organism: Candidatus Aegiribacteria sp.; assembly: GCA_030620995.1. Taxonomy (GTDB): domain Bacteria; phylum Fermentibacterota; class Fermentibacteria; order Fermentibacterales; family JCC-6; genus Aegiribacteria. The sequence goes on along the minus strand of JAUXIK010000145.1, from coordinate 2,922 downwards.
TCCGCAGCGCATTCACCGGCAATGCCGAAGGAAATCAGGGCGCCTGCGGCAGCTTCGAAACAGTCTTCAACAACTGCCGCATAACATGCTGCGGCAGTAGTAGCGGCACATCCTGTACCGGTAACTCTGCCCATGATCGGGTGACCGTTGTTAATCTCGACCGTGCGGGTTCCGTCAGTGACAATATCTGTGGAGCCTGTTACCGCGATAACCCATCCGGTTTCAAGAGCGAGAGAAGAGATCAGCTCAATGCGGTCATCGATTGTATCCATCGAATCCACACCGCGGACTTTTCCATGCTTTCCTGCCAGAGTGAGGATTTCCCCTGCGTTTCCGCGGACTATGGAAATCTCCAGTTCCGAGATTATTCTGTTCGCGGAATTTGTTCTGAGATTTGTGGCTCCGACTCCGACAGGATCGAGCACCACCGGAATAGCAAGTTCGTTTGCTTTCTTTCCTGCCGCTATCATGCTGTCGATCAGTGTATGGTCCAGTGTGCCTATATTCAGAAGCAGGGCTCCTGCATACTGAACCATTTCGGGAGACTCGTCGATACAGGGTGCCATCACAGGAGCGGCGCCCATGCAGAGAGTTACATTAGCCGTAAAATTCATGACAACACTGTTTGTGATATGATGCACCATGGGATGATTCTCTCGAATGGCTGCCAGCCCATTACTGGCGATTAATGCGGGATTCATTCCAACCTCCGGATTTTCTTACGCCGACATTACTCGGGTCAAGTACAAAGGGTATAACCCGTAAATTTGCGGGTTTATATCTCAGGCCCGGACCTTCCGGGCCACCCCTAATCCAGCGATAAAGCTATGAATAGAAAATATGATAGTCAAATCCGATGTCTTGCTCTATTTGGCTCATCCGGTTATTTCACGCAGATACAAAAGGAAGCATGACGCATTTGAAAGGCAGCGGTTATGACATTGACTATCATCTTTTGTGCCGGCGTAATAATTTCAGGATTACAGCCCGGAGATCCCTGGCCTGAAATTGCGGACTCGGCTCTGGCTGAAGCCCTGGACACTCTCGACCTGATCCCTGAGCAGCTGGATTTTGACAGGCACTGGGTGACCAGTGTTCATCTCCCTGACTCAACAGTCCTCCGCGCTATTCAACACGTAGAGGAGCTGCCCGTCATACTGGAGGAACAGCTCGATCTGCTGACCGATTACAGGCTGCTTTCATCGGAGTCTGAAAACAGAGACGGTCTTATGATCTTCATTGAAATACTGGAGAAGGCTGATTCAACCATTTCAGCTGAACTCCTTGAGCTGGGACCGGCAACGGTGGATACACTCATGGCCGCTATTCCTTCCATATGGCTCAACGAAGAAAGTCCGCTGGAATGGGATTCAGTGCTTGAGGGATGGGGTTTCTCAAAGTTTGAGGATACGGAAATTGACGCTGATACACTGACGTCACTTTTCGAGAAGTGGAATCTCTCTTTGAACATTCCTCTGGAAGAGCTTGTTCCGGCATCCTTCAGTCTTCGGGATGCGCAATGGCCGGATGAACTGCAGGTAACTCTGCCGGGAGTACTTGGAACTACGGTATCCTTCTGTTTTGACGGTCCGGTCAGATGGGTTATCGGAGGAAGAGGTCCTAATATTTACACAGAGGACTGCCCGTTCGAGCTGATCATTGACCTGGGAGGAAATGATTTCTACGGCGAGGGAATCGGCGGAGCAGTGGGGCCTGCCGGAAAAAGAATCTCCGTTGTAGTTGATATCGAAGGTGATGACAACTACACAAGCTATTCTCCTGTCAGCCAGGGATGCGGTCTGATGGGGCTCGGAGGCGTGATAGACCTGGAAGGCTGTGATGTCTACAGAGCGGGAGATTTCTCGCAGGGTGCAGGCCTGATGGGTTATGGTTTTCTGATAGATCTGGAGGGAGATGATTTCTTTACCGGAGGTACCTTCAGCCAGGGAGCCGGATGCCTCGGGTACGGCATTCTGTTCGATGGGTCCGGAAACGATTTCAAACGGGTAGACATGTTCGGCCAGGGATTCGGAGGTCCGGGGGGAAAAGGCGTACTGGTGGATATGAGCGGCAGTGACTGCCTGCTGGCGGGTTTCAGATACTCTCACGAACCCCTGCTTCCTGACGACAACCAGTCAATGTCACAGGGTTTCGCGATGGGCCTGCGACCTCTGATTGCGGGCGGAATCGGACTTCTTGCGGACTTCGGATCCGGGAACGACACCTACAGGGTGGAGGTTTTCGGGCAGGGAAGTTCCTATTTTTATGGTCTGGGACTGCTCTATGATGAAGAGGGACAGGATTCCTACTCGGCAGCTCAGTACAGCCAGGGATCGGGAATACACCTGTCTTCAGGATGTCTGTGGGACGGAGACGGAGATGACAGTTATTTCTCCAGGAACGGGCCTGCACAGGGCAGCGCCCATGACCTTTCGACAGGATTTCTCATAGATGGCGGAGGTAACGACTGGTACTGCTCAGATGGAGGACAGTCTCTTTCCCTTACGAATTCAGCCACGGTCTTCATTGATTTTTCCGGAAACGATACATACTGCGTCAGGGGAGGAGGACAGGGAGAGGCTCGATGGGCAAGAGGTTCTTCGGGTGCAGGCGTTTTTCTTGATCTTGCGGACCGCGATGTTTATTCAGGGAAAGGAACTGATTCCACAGGATGGACTGTGAATGAGTACGGGACAGGAATTGATCTTGCACGCGATACTCCCGAAGGTTTGAATCCTCAAGATCCTGTTGGCGATCCGGAATCGCTTGATCTCGATTCCCTTTTTGCGGTGGCTTCGGAATGGGGCGTGGGACCGAACAGAGATAGAGTGATTGCCCACAGAGAAGAGCTTGCGCAAAGGGGAGAAGAAGCGGTTCAATACATTATCAATAATCACATGGGAACACTCAGCGGACTGGAAA
>JAUXIK010000184.1 GCA_030620995.1 Candidatus Aegiribacteria sp. | reverse complement strand
ACAGGATTCGAACCTGTGGCCTACGGTTTAGGAAACCGCCGCTCTATCCTGCTGAGCTACGGGGGCACCGGAGAACGCAATTATGTAATTTCAATACATGTTAGTCAAACATCTTTCGGCAAGTCCTCTATAAGATTTGCGGCGTCACCATCCGCAAAGAGCATGCTTTCTGTTGTCGGCAGAATTCGTGAGCCTGAAACTTTCACCCTTCCCGATCTGACCATCCGGTCAAGATATTGTTCGTTCATCCGGAAACCTGTTGTTATTTCGATCTCCTCTATATCTATTCCAGCTTTCCAGCGAAGACCGAGCATCAACATTTCAAGGGCTATCTCCTGTGAATCGAGCTCCTCGGTTTCCTCAACAGGGGATCTATCACGCTCGATCATACTTAGATATCCTTCAATCTCGCATACATTCCAGCTTCTGATTCTTTTTCCATCGAAGCTGTGAGCTGAGGGGCCAAGTCCGATGTACGGGGTCCTGTTCCAGTACGAACTGTTATGCCTGGAAATGTTCTCATCGCCTTTTGCATAATTTGATACTTCATAATGTATGTACCCGGCTTCTTTCAGGTATTCATCCGCCAGGAAGTACATCTCCCTGCAATGTTCCTCTGATGGCTTCGATAATTCCCCATTATTAATGAGGTCAGCAATCGGCGTACCTTTTTCTATCGACAGCTCGTAGCAGGAGATGTGCTCAGGCGATAGCTCAACAGCCTTCTTAAGGTTACTCTGCCAGTTATCCGGAATCTGTCCCGGAATCCCGTACATGAGATCAATTCCAATATTCTGAAATCCTGTATCACGAGCCTGATTGAATGTGATGATTGCCTGATCCGGGCTGTGAATTCTGCCCAGCGTTTTCAGTTCGCCGGAAATGAAGGACTGTATCCCGATGCTCAGTCTGTTGAAACCAGCTTTTCTGAATTCTGCAAGAACTCCCGGCAATACCGCTCCCGGGTTGGTTTCAATTGTCATTTCAAGAACATCTGATGTATCGGCAACGTCATCAAGAGTACTGAGAAACTCGCTCCAGAACTCGGGGGGCAGAACAGTTGGTGTTCCTCCACCGGCATATACGGTTCCAATATTGATTCCTGCGGTTTTCCGCTCCAGCTCTGCGAGGAGCGTGGAACGGAACCTTGTCAGAAGCACCTCATCGCACTCGATGGAGTAGAATGAACAGTAAGAACACTTCTTTACGCAGAATGGAACATGGATATAGAGTCCGGTGTAATTCTTTTCAATAAACATCAGCTACCGGTTGCACTCCGAGCCTTTGCAGAAGTCCCATCAATGGCTCGTAATGACTTCCCTTCCAGTATATCTTATCGCATTTACAGCATTTCTT
>JAUXIK010000069.1 GCA_030620995.1 Candidatus Aegiribacteria sp. | reverse complement strand
CTTTTAAAGGATTTACTCATCGGCGTTGCATAATGTTGCACTATGATATATATTTGCAATGCAAAAGAGGAGGCGATACAATGGCTACAGCTGTACGGATTTCTGAAAAGCTTATGAGAGAGGCTAAGTTGATGAGTTCAGTCGACAGTCGATCTGCAACCGGTCAGATCGAGCATTGGGCTAGGATTGGGAAATGTGCTGAGGAAAATCCAAATCTTACTTACAGTCTGATTAAGGACATTCTGATTGGCCTTGAGGAATTGGATCACGATGATTTCCTTGAGTATAAGTTCGGATAGTACTCTATGAGGGTCGTCCAATCCCGGTCATTTGCGAAGAGAGTCAAGCGATTTCGGAAACAGGAAAAGCAAGTTCTTGATCGGCAAATTCATGTTATCTTGAATAATCCGGAAATCGGTCAGGAAAAACGTGGTGAGCTGCGAGGAGTCTTCGTACATAAATTCAAAATACATGCTACTCAATACCTTCTTGCCTACAGAATCAAAGAAAACGAGATTCTGGAACTCATCATGATCGGACCTCATGAAAATTACTACAGGGATCTGGCAAAATATACCAAGGACAGTAAATGACGAGCGAACAATCGCATTAACGCGGACTTGCAAAGCATGCCGATCTGAACTAAGTTTTTTGCCAGCCGGTTATGCGAGACGTTATACACCCTTAAAGAGTGGGCCTTAGTGAATACAAGAGGAAGGGTAATTCATGTCAAGCGAAATTGCGGGAGAAGGAAATCAAATTTGCCGAAAGGCTCTTAATGTAGAAAACGATGATGATCGATAAAAAGATAATCGTTACCGCCGAACAGCATTATGATCTTCTCGTAAAAGAGGGAAATGATCCAATTTACGATCCGCCGAAACTGAAGAAATACATGGATCGATATGATGGAGAAACTTTCTTCGAGCAACTTGGAGATACCACTGGACGTTGCATTCTGGAAATCGGCATTGGTACCGGCCGTCTGGCTACCAAGGTCCTTAAGCTAAGGCCAAAACTGTTGGTTGGAATCGACATATCTGGGAGCGCGCTCGAGAAATGCCGCAAGAATACCGAAAACGCCGAGAACTTAATACTCGAAAAAGCGACGTTTCCAAATTGGCAAACGGCGCATGTGTTCAACTTAATATATAGTAGCCAAACATTCATGCATATTAAAGATCTATACAATTCAATGATTACAATAGGAAGTCTGCTTTCTCGAGATGGACGGGCAGTTATCTCATTCGCTAATTGTGAACCTTTGCTGGACTTCGGGAACAGGGCGATTCGGTTGTATAGACACAATCCAAAGGAAATACAGGCTATCGCAGACCGCTGCGGATTCAATTCGCGTATTCAAGAACTCACGGATGGCGACGAAACTGTGGCATGGCTTTGGATGGGAGAAAGGGCGGTTGGGTGATCAATTGGGATCACATAGGAAATATTGGAAAATAACAAGGGCGTATAACAAAGCGCTGAAGTAGATTTGGCGTTATCACAGAACCTGCTTACGCACGTTCTGCGCCAATAATCGCCAAACTACTCAGCTCGTCGTTCTGTCATAATCCTACAACATAACAACATGTTGACATAAGGCACACATTGTGGCATATACATCTTATGGAACACTACAAATGGAATAACGCAAAAAATGAAAAGCTGAAAGCTGAACGGGGTGTTAGTTTCGAACAAGTAGTTATACAGATAGAACATGGCAATGTGTACAATATTTATACTCACCCTGATCAAATACAATATCCTGATCAGCAGATACTTATCATAGAAATCAATAACTACTGCTATATTGTTCCTTTTGTTGAAAATGAGAATGGCAGATTTTTAAAAACAATAATTCCAAGCCGTAAGGCTACGAAGCGCTATTTAGGAGGCCAAAATGAAAAAGCTTAAACTCGAAGAGGAAGAAAAGGAAATACTGGAATCCTTCGAGCGTGATGAATGGGAACCCGTCCAAGATTTGGAAAAGGAAGTTAAAAAACACCAGGTATACGCTCGCAATACTCTAAGGAAAGATAAGCGAATTAACATTCGAATATCCTCCAAGGATTTAGAGGAACTCCAACTTGTTGCTGTTGAAGATGGGATTCCATATCAAACCCTTATCTCCAGCATCCTTCATCGTTTTCTTTCTGGCCGACTTATAGAAAAGCCGCGACAGAACAACAGAATTAACCAGACACAGAGAGTCTGATCCATGGCTGGTTTATACCTGTGTTGGTTATTCTGAGCGTTCTGTAAATGAAGAAATGTGAAACACCATGCAAGATGGAGTAGCCAACACATGACTAAATGGGATAAGCTTCTGGATCGGATTCTTCGAGGGACAAGCGATGCTAACATTTCTTTCAACGATCTATGCGGTCTTCTTGAGAGACTTGGATTCGAACGGAGAACCCGCGGAAGTCACAATGTGTTCAGGAGAACTGATGTTGCAGAAAGACCAAACCTGCAGCAGAGCGGAAACAAGGCTAAGCCCTACCAGGTAAAGCAAGTTCGTGATATTATATTGAAGTACAAACTTGGAGAAGAGATCTAATGGATAAATATGAAGTCATCATTTTCTGGAGCGAGGAGGACAACGTATTCGTTGCCGAGGTTCCGGAACTTCCAGGCTGTGTTGCACACGGAGCGACTCAGGAAGAGGCTTTATCCAACGCGAAGGAAGCTGAAAAACTCTGGCTAGACACGGCATGCGAGTTCGGCGATCCCATCCCCGAACCTAAGGGGCGCCGACTCGTATTCGCATAAGGATTACAGAACAATCGCATCAACACGGACTGGCAAAGCTATGACCCAGAGTAATATCTGTGCTGGTTATGCAAACGTTAAAATATGCGAAACCCAAAGCAAACCCGGACAGAAAATACTCACGGACGATAATCATCAGTATATGACAGATACCGCTAATTCAGATGAGAATTGTGTAGCGCTGCTAATCAGACAAATTTGTAATCACATACTTTTTCATGCGTTTGTATGGTTGTGCAATGGCAATTCAGAAAAATGAACCTTCACTTCTTTCTCAATTATACGTCCCAACCTGCTCCTTGCTATTTTCATATTGTATCTAACCTGTAGATTTAGCCAAAATTCAGGTTCTATTCCGAAGTATTTGCCCAAGCGCAATGCTGTGTCTGCGGTAATTTCCCTTTTCCCATGAACAACCTGGCTAATACGGTTGGCCGGTACGCTTATGTCTTTAGCAAGCTGGCTCTGGGAAATGCTCATTGGCTTGAGGAACTCCTCTAAAAGGACATCGCCTGGCGTAATCGGAGATAATTTGTCTGTCATATCGCTACCCCTTATGATAATCCACAATTTCAACTTCAATGACTCCTTTTTCCTTCCAAACAAAGCAGATACGCCATTGATTATTGATTCTTATGCTGTGTTGACCTTTCCTTTTTCCTTTAAGTTGCTCAAGTCTATTCCCCGGTGGAATCCGCAAGCTTTGCAAAGAGACCGCTGCATTCAAAACCTCAAGCTTAATTCTGGCTGTTCTGTTGATACTCCTGAATTTTCGGATATCCAAATCATTAAACAGCTTTTCGGTATCTCTGCATTTAAAAGATTTTATCATACCAAGATATATGATGCCTTACGTCACTCGTCAAGATGAAGCTAAATGTCCTCTGAGAAGAATAATAGAGTATTACTCATTGCCTAATAAGTCTTGTGATTCGTCCCTAATATGACTATCATTAGCTTCATAAAGAAATGATTTAAGGCTATGCAGATAGGAATTTTAACAACTAAATCCAGCAGAACTGCGGTCAATCTTATCGGATGGTAATGCTTTTGCAGTCTGCTGATTTGAGGTGTTATCCACAAAAAATAGAACAACAGAAAAACTCTTGACATGACCATAATATAGATCTATATATAGTATGAAAAAAAGATTGATTCCCAAATAGGAGACGTTATTATGGAACAAGTTCTCTCAAGGTGTTCTGCAAGCATCTCAGAACTAAAGAAAAACCCAACTGCGCTACTAAACGAAGCAGAAGGCTCACCAATTACCATTCTGAATCATAATATACCTACTGCATATCTTATTCCAGCAGAAACTTACGAGTGGCTCATGGATAGGCTTGAAGACGCTGAATTAGCTCAGATCGTAATAAATCGCACACATGAGAAAGAAAACGCTATAGAAATCGAAATTGATGATTTATAAGGTCAAATTTCTACCAAGTGCACTGAAAGAGTGGAAAAAGCTTGCTCCTCCTATTCAAAAACAGTTCAAGAAAAAGTTGAAAGAAAGAATATTGCATCCACGTATTCCGAGTAGCCAGTTACGCGGTTTCAAGAATGTATATAAAATAAAATTGCGTGCGGTAGGTTATCGGCTTATTTATGAAGTAGATGATGAGGAAATATTTATCTACGTTATTGCCATTGGAAAAAGAGAACGAGGTTTAGTATACACCAAGGCAAAGGAGAGAAAATAGGATCAATCGCATCAACACGGACTGGCAAAGCTACGCCGCTCTGCAACAAGCTTTAAGCCAGCCGGTTATGCGAGGCATTCGCAAGCTTGCAGGCAGGATGTATTGTAGTAAACTATTCTGAATATGACCGAATTAAATTGAAATAGTAAGATTACTTATGAAAGCAATTGTATGCACAAAATACGGATCACCGGAAGTGAAACCAATTACTCAAAGAGCTGAATATCCAAAGGACAGCAAACGCTGGAAGCCACTTATGGCGGTGTCAACTCCGATCATCCATCGCGCTTCTGCCTGATCCCGACTTATTCAACGCCAGGTAGAATACATATCAGCGGGGATCTCAATCTCGCTACTTCCCGGTTTACGAAGCAGAGTCAAAGCGCCGGACGGACACGTAGTAACGCACAAACCGCAACCGATGCACCGATCGCTGTTCAGAACAACAGCATCATCTCCCCCGGTGAAAGCCTGCATCTGGCATCGATCAAGACAGACCCAGCAGGCAATGCAGCTTTTGGGTTCAAGTATGGCGATGAATGAACTCGCTACGATCAAGGATGATCTGAACCGATGGTTCCTTCAGGATATACCCATCCGATGATACATCTATTAGGTTCAATCCCGGGTGTCGGCAGGCTTGATCGGATAGCTTCTGCTGAAACTGAATTATCCTGATTTTGCAGCAACATAGCTGCTTATATTAATTACCGCAGAAATTTGAGATGTATGAAGAAGTACAGTAAACTGATCTCTGAAAACCCCCGGTTGTCATATCTTCTGGTATTCATCGCAGGGATTACACTCCGGCTGATTCAGATCGGATCGAAGAGCCTCTGGGTTGACGAAGCCTATGCGGCCGGACTTATGAACATGAACCCTGTTGATCTTATTAAGATGTCCATAGCAGGTTCTCCACATCCACCTCTGGCTTTTCTGTTCATTCAACTTTCAACAGTTGTTTTCGGGCAGAGTGAAGCCGGCCTTCGTATGATCCCCGCCTTTGCTTCCGCTCTTGCAGCCATTCCGCTCATGTGTTTCATTGCAAGAAGGATTAGCTTCAGATCAGCTTTCTGGGTGGGTCTGATATGGTCGGTTTCTCCATATGCGGTATCGATGGGTCAGGAAGCATGGCTGTACGGAGTAATATCCTTCCTCGGTTTTCTTTTCATCGATGTTGTTGACAGAGCTTGGAACGGCAGCAGGAAGGCACTGTATCTTGTCGTTCCGATTGCTTTAATTGGTATGCTCGTCCAACACATGTTTGGTTTATTCATTGCCGCAGGATTTACGCTGTACTTCACAGTTCCACGGAATCAGCGGCTTCCTTTCAGGCAGTTTGCCCTGGTTTCGGTCATTTTCATTGTACTCTACGCTCCCTTCGCTGCACTGATGCTGAAGCAGGCCGCATTCAGGGCTGAAAGGATGAGCAGGGCCGCCATGGATATGGCTGCCGTCTACAGGTACCGTTTCCTGGTACGAATTCCTGCTGTCTTTGTAAGGCTCATTCCTGGTGGACTGCTACTGGAAGCTGGCCACGAAATGCTCCATGATACGAAGCAGATAATCTTCTGGCTCACTTTTGGAGCGGGAAACCTCTTTCTGCTTCTAAATCTATTCCTGAGGAATATGCTTGACAGAAAATTCAGAATATGGCTGTTCCTTCTCTTTGCAGTTCCCTTTCTGATCTTCATCAAGGAAGACCCGACTGTAAGACACCTGACTATCCTCTGGATTCCATTAGGTTTTGCAGTTGCCGCGGCATCTCAGAGGTGGAAGCTTGCCGGCCCCGCCATGCTTGCTGCAACTGCGATCATGCTGCTTCCGTACTACAATATCAGCAGTTTCCCTTATCACAGGTCTGACTGGAGGGGCGCTGCTGCATATGTTGAAGAGAGATTCGCGGATGATGAAAGCATTCTTGTTCTGGGAGGACAATCGGGAGGCCTCGCATGGGACTACTACTCATCCGGCAGCTTTCCAAGAACCGCTCTTGGCGGTGAAGATCCCTACAGCGAGCACCTTGTTCCCGCAAGAAGTGTGCACTCCGCTGTAGACAGTCTCATGAACCTGCACGATTCCATCTGGATAGTCTCCGATTTCTGGGGGGGATCCAGAACATCGGATATAATCAGAGGTTACCGCGTTCTTTCTGAGATCTGGATCAGCCCTTCGATGGAAGTTATCCATATTTCGGAATAGGCATGTCACTCCCTGACACGCCAAGACCCTTTGATACAAGATCCCTTACATGGCCATCATCCGGCCTGTAGAATATGCGTCTTCCCTTTCTGCTGCTCCTGACGAGTCTGGCTGTACTATTTATATTTAAAGGTGAGGGGAATTCCGATTGCAGGTGCGGCCATCAGTCCCAGCGAATTTTCGAGAATAGTGAACTGTGACAGCTGTCCCGGCTCAAGGAAAGTGGTGTTCAGGTCGAATATTCCAGAGCATGCGATAATCTTTCAGAGTACTTGAATTAAAGAAGAAGTTATAAGAACGGAGTGACCCGGATCATGGAACCCGCCGGAAGGCTCGAATCCCTTAGCATGTTCTTCCCATTTCACAACGAGGAGGACAATGTTGTTTCCGTTCTTGAGGAAGCATTAAAGGCTGGTTCTGCAGTAACCGGCAACCTCGAGATCATCGCAATCAACGACGGCAGTACCGATCGTACCTTCGAGAGGGCTGAGTCGGTAAGAATCCGCTTCCCGGAGACATTGAGGATAATTTCGTATGAGATCAACAGGGGATACGGAGCAGCGGTAAGATTCGGGCTGGAATCCTCAACTCTTGCCTGGATCTTCTTCAGTGATGGGGACAGACAGTTCAGGCTATCGGACATATCCAGGCTCATTGAGCTCACCGGCTCGGGCAGTGAGAAGCTGCTGGCTCTCGGCTATCGTGTGAACAGGGAAGACTCTTTCCTCAGGAGGATGAACGCAGCGCTTTTCAATATGGCCATGCGTCTGATTCTCGGTATCAGGGGTGTCCGTGATATCGATTGCGCTTTCAAACTGATACCAAGAGAGGCCATTGAAGCTATCCCACCGCTGACTTCGGAAGGGGCTATGATCTCTGCGGAGCTTCTGTCCAGATGTTCCAGAGCAGGATTCACTCTTCGGGAGACAGGTGTGCCGCATTACCCAAGAGTATTTGGCGAGCAGTCGGGCGCCAGGTTCGGTGTCATCGCCAGGGCTTTCCTTGAGATGTTCACCTGCTTGAGGAGCATCCGCTCCAAATGAGAATTTTATTAGTCAATCCGCCGACCGGCATCTACCTTCGGGAGGACAGGTGTCAGGCCCCGGTCAGGAGTATGATAGCCCAGGGTGCCAGGCCACCCATGGATCTAGCCTATATCGCTGCAACCTGCAGGGAGGCAACCGGAGCCGAATGCAGAATAAGGGATTTCCCTGTTGAAGGCGGAGGCTGGAACGCTCTGGAGGCTGAACTGGAGAACTTCAGACCAGATGTTCTCGTGATCAGTACCACAACCCCTACTTTCGAACTGGACATGGAGGCAGCTGAGAGGGCTCACCGAATCCTTGGTGACTCGGTAACCTGTATTGGAAAGGGCGCTCACTTCGCCTACCACGATGAGGAAGCTCTCCTAAAACACCCGGAGCTTGACCTTGCTGTCCGGGGTGAATCGGAGCTGGTTATCGCGGAACTGGTATCAGGGAAGGATCCGGCTGTGGTTTCGGGAGTCTCCCGGTTGGAGGGCTACGGCAGAGTCGTCCGCACTCCGGACAGACTACCGCCGGAAAATCTGGATTCACTGCCGTTCCCTGCCAGGGATCTGCTACGGAACGAACTCTATTCAGACCCGGAGACCGGCGCTCCACTTACACCGGTGCTTACTTCAAGAGGCTGCCCGGGCAGGTGCATCTTCTGCCCCGTCTTCCTCGTAAGTGGAAGGCGATTGCGTAAGCGTTCCGTCGGAAGCATCATAAGAGAGCTGGAGAGTTGTGTAAGAGACTTCAGTATTCGCTCCTTCCTGTTCAGATCGGACACATTCACAATGGACAGAAAGTGGGTGCTTGCACTCTGCGCAGAGATCCACAGGGCGGGTCTGGATATCAGATGGGGCGCCAACTCCAGAATAGACACCTTTGACATCGAGATGGCGGCGGAAATGGCATCCGCCGGATGCCATGTTGTCTCCTTCGGGGTTGAGTCCGGCGACCCGGAAATACTGGCGAAGATAGGCAAAGACATTACTCTGGAGGGGGTTCGTTCAGTGGTGAAAGCCTGCAGACGGAATGGTATTATGTCCCTTCTCTACTTCGTTGTCGGTCTTCCCTGGGATACAAGGAAAACCATCAGAAGAACTGTGCGTTTCGCGAGATCAGTCCCCGCAGATTTTTACGAGTTTCACGCCGCCTATCCCTTCCCTGGCACGCCGATGTACGAGATGGCGCTCAGGGATGGCCTCTTCAGGGAGGAGGATCTGTCGAAAGGGGATTACTTCACTCCGATAATGAATACTTATTCACTCAGCTGCTCGGAGGTGGCAGAGTTGAGGAAGAGAGCCATTCTGGGTACTTACCTCTCACCTGTTTTCATCCTCCAAACTCTGGGCAGGATACGATCCGCCGGTCAGCTCTGGCATTATGTCTCTTTCGGGTTCAAAAAGCTCGCAACCTTGCTGGGATGGGGCGGGAAGAAATAAAGCAGAAACCATGACCGGCAGCGTATGCTTCATCAACCTTCTATCTTGAACAACTGAAATCCGGATTGAGAATTGAAAGCTAAATGAATCTGCATCCTCCTCCGCATTTGTCATATGCGCTGCATTCCCGGCAATTTGTAAACCTGGATCTCCTGCGGAATTCCGCGACAGAGTCATTTTCAATAAGATTCTCAAAGGAAAATTCAAGAAGATTTCCCAGAATTTCAGGACTCTGCTCACATATCCGGAGGTTTCCGGATGGATCAACAGCCCATTTCCGGTCTCCACATACACATGAACCGAATTTGATTCCGGGGTATCTGTCATGTCTCAACAGACAATCCTCAACAGGAATTGACGCATATACTTTAATATTAAGAGAATCAGAAACATCGCTGGCGATTCTCAGAGTATTATCAAGCTGCTGCAATGTTGGAAGCAGATCAGGATTCCTCTGCCCCTCCCCACCCGGAACAAATCTGTTCAGAGCAACCGCATCCGCGGAGAAAGCAAAAGCAAGCTCGATGACCTGTCCGGCTTCACCTTCATTCAGCGCAGTCATGATGTGGGAAACGATCAATCGGGCTCCTGCTTTCTTTACAGCAAGCATTGCCCGTTTTACTTTCGCGAACCCGTCGAACCCTGTAACTCTGCTGTAGCCGCCTTCGGATATGGAAGGAATTGAAATATCAAACCAGCTGACACCGGCATCAGTAAGTTTCTCTGCGGATTCCGTGTCGAGCAGGATACCATTGGATACAACTCCAACCTTAATGCCTCTCGATCTGAACAGCTTTGCGATTTCTGAGAGATCTTCACGCAGGAGGGGTTCTCCTCCTGTCAAAGCAACGGAAACCGGATGAACAGCTTCAATTGAGTCAGCAAGAAGAGCGATCTCCGGGATTGAAAGTTCAGTCGGGCTGGAATAACCCCTGGATTTCCAGACATTATAGCAGAATCTGCATTCAAGATTACAGCGGGGAGTAACTTCGAACACAATAATAGGGTCAGCTGGAAGCAATGTTTAGAACAGCTCCAGGTCCAACAACAGATCGTTCAGAGCGGGTAATCCCGCAATAGTTAAATGCATTGCGTCTTCAAGACTATCAAATGCTTCCAGGGTTGTCTGATACTGCCCCTCGTAGATTTCCCCATCATTTTCTATGCGGTTGAGCGAAGCAGTCCGGATGTTGTCGAAAGATGTCTGGATCTCACTTACTTCTTCAGGCCAGCGGACGGACCAGGCCGGAGATGAATAGAATACCCCTCTGCTGATCACTTCAAGAACACAGTAAGTATCAATACATGATATCATGTTCTCAAACGCGGTTGTCATTTCTTCTTTGCTTATTAATCCGCTTTCGCGCAACTTAATGACAGTATCGATTCTCGCTTCGATCTGAGGAAGCAAACTATCTGTCTGTTCCGAGACAGGTGGCGGCACCATTCTGGTCAATAGCAGTTGTGATCCATACGATAGATAATCGAGTCGGGCAAAAGTGAGCGTCTCAAGGAGAGCAAGTTCTACGGAATCTATGCCGGCCTCTTCCGAAACCTCTCTGAGTTCCTGGAACGCAGTACTAAATCTGCTTCTTAACTTATTCGCCTCCTCTGCGAAACTGCCATGAGAATAAACTCCATCGATCGGAGAAAAACTATCAAGCTTTCTCCATAACATCTTGAAAGCCTGCCATTGCGGATTACTCCATAGTGCGGATGTTCTGGTAAATAACGTTCGCAGATCTGAATAGACTGTTTTGGTCGAGTCATTCTGTCCGGTGTCATCATCATTGACAGTCTGCGAAGAAACTGTGAAAGAAGGAAGAAACCCGGATGCGATCAGCATTCCGAGCGCAGTGGGCAGATATTTACCATGTCTTTTTCTGATGGAAGAATGATTCATAACACCTCCATAACTGAATTCAGCTAGTAAATATCAATAGTCCTCAGTTGAAAATATGTTCCAGGGTATTTGACCAAATCATACTGACGCGTAGATTCATCAGATATCTGTACCTGTTAAGGAGTAAAACATGCCCGTTGAAATAAAGCCCGCGATATCAAAAAAAGACCTGAATGCCTTTGTCATGCTGCCCTACAGTCTGTACAAAGAAGATCCGCTCTGGATCCCGCAGCTGATCATGCATGAAAAGGCTCAATTCAATTCTGAAAAGAATCCTGCATTCAGATATTGTGATGTACGATATTTTCTAGCCCTGCGCGATGGAGTACCGGTAGGAAGAACGGTTGCCATTGTAAACAGGAGATATGTGGAAAAGCTTAATCGCCACTGCGGAAGATTCGGATGGTTCGAGTGTGAGGACAATCGTGAAACCGCAAACGCTCTCCTGGACGAAGCTGAGAAATGGCTTTTCGAACAGGGAATGAATGAAATCTCCGGACCAATGGGATTCACGGATAATGACATGACCGGTTTTCTTGTTGAGGGATTCGAGGAATTACCTCCAATAGCTGGAAGCTATAATCCTCCCTGGTATAACGATTTCATTGAATCCAGAGGATATACAAAAGAGGTTGACTACGTTGAGTACAGGATAACCGTTCCGGAATCCATGCCTGAGAAAGTTGAGAGAATCGCCAACCTTATCAGAAAACGGAGCAAGGTACGGGTTTTCAATGCAAAATCAAAAAAGGAACTGTCCAGAAAATGGGGGCACCAGCTCTTCGATGTTTTGAACGAAGCTTTTGCTGATCTGTATGGAACAACTCTCTTCGATGAAAAGGAGATAGAATACTACATAAAATCATATCTTGGTCAGGTAGATCCCGAGTTCATAAAGCTCGCAGCCGATGGTGACAGACTTGTGGGTTTCATCATAGCCATGCCGAATCTGTCCAGATCGTTCCAGAAAGCAAAGGGGCGCCTGTTTCCGTTTGGATTCATTCATATTCTGAAAGAGATGAAGAACAGCAAAGTGCTTGACTTTTATCTTGCAGGTGTGCGTCCTGAATTCCAGGGCAAGGGAATCGACGTGCTGATGTCCCATGAAATGGGAATAAGTGCTCTGGCCAGGGGAATGAAGTACGCAGAAAGCAATCACGAACTGGAAGATAATCTCAAGATTCAGGCTCAATGGAAATTTTACGACAAACGTCTCCATCGAAGAGCCAGGGTATACAACCTCCCCCTGGGGACGTAGCACACTTCTTCAACTTAGGTACAGTATCGGCGATTTACTCAACGTAAATATAGTATAATTCAGCCTGTGCAGGATTTCCCTCATTCCCAGATCCCGGAGGATAATACCCAAGTTGAATGATGGCTTCTCCTGAGAGTACAGCCTTAAAATTCCAGGTTTCCGTACCGCCGACGCCCATCATTTCCTCAGGATTCTCATCCTGCAGGTACACCGGTTCTCCTGCTTGTTCTACAATGATCGTTTCTTGTTCTATACCATCGCATTTCCACTGATATCCGGTTGTTGGATTTGCTTCAACC
>JAUXIK010000006.1 GCA_030620995.1 Candidatus Aegiribacteria sp. | reverse complement strand
CACAACTCGGGCGATGCGCTTGATCTCTGATGGGTCATCGGTATCTATGAGAACGCCTCACCGCAGCCATTTCAGATAACGATCAATGTACTTTCTACAGCTTACTCAATTTCAGCAGCCATTTCCAAAAGGGGTTTGAAGTTTTGCCCGTTGGGGTCGCCATTAAGCAAACACGGCCCCTTGCGGGTCGTTTTTGCTTTATACCGATAGAGGGGTGAGAACCCGTAGGGTGAGTTTACCCTGAGCGAGTCGTATGACGAGTCGAAGGGATCCCCGTTGGGATAGACATTTAATCCGTAACAGTTACGAATTTCTAGAAGAGAGTCTTGATGCTGCCCCAGGTTTCAGATTCCAGAGCACTCACAGGTTCTCCGTAGAAATCAAAGAACAGATCTGAAGTATAAAAGAAATCCTCCCATACACCGGAACCCATATCGAACCAAGGGTTGTCGGCAACATAGTGGTAGCTGAAAAGGATGAAACAGTTATCGTCAGTGTCAGCCTGTGTTTCGAAGTAGTAATGGACACCTACATCAAGCTCAGGGTATGCGTCTGCGTTGATGGTACAGTATGTCTCGTAGATGTCGTAACCCCACTGGCTGTCGCCTGTGAAGGTGTTGGTGCAGGGTACGCTCTCAGCCCATACATCGGTGTTGGTGTTGGGGTCGGAATCGCCGGTATCATCCTCGGAGATGACGAAGTTCATCATTGAGGCCTGATCACCTGTCCACATCATCCAGACACACATCTCTGTGACATAGTAGTTATCATCAAGCTCGAAGTCATCACAGAACCAGCGGTTACCGCCGCTGTATATGCTGGATCCATTGTACAGTTCTGCAAAATTGTAAGTCTGCGAATAAACCAATCCATCAATCTCAATCGGACCGTTTCCTTGAACGTGACGGGGACTCAGAACAAGAGGCTGATCAGCCAGAACAGAAGTTATGGATAACAAGAGTGATGCAAAAAGCAGTTTCTTCATTGAGAACCTCCTTATACTGCAGATGAATCCAAATAGATTGTAGAGTTTTATTTATTATATGTCAAGATGCAGTTATGCACCGGATAACGAAAAGCTGCCAGATGTAGGAGATGATATTCATGTGAACGCCTCACCGCAGCCATTTCAGATAACGATCAATGTACTTTCTACAGCTTACTCAATTTCAGCAACCATTTCCAAAAGGGGTTTGAAGTTTTGCCCGTTGGGGTCGCCACAAAGTATAGAGGTGCTTAATGAAACCGAATCTTCCAGCTGCATAAAGTCATTCCATAATACTTTTAGAAATGCTATTTCACATCAGGTTTTTTTCTCATCCTTTTGGAATATTAATTTGTACCGATTATCCAATCTTGATACTGTTTTCTGAAGCAGGAAATACTAATCTATTACTAAATTGTTCAGATTTAGTAATTGACATTGTTACACACATTTGATATACTAATTTTCAATGAATTAGTATTACATTAGTATTTACCTATATTCTAATGTAGAAGGAGTTACAGCGATGAAGATACCCATGTCTCCCCCGAAGTTAACTGAAATCATGCTAAAGTCTAAACCAAGCGACCTAATACGTATAATGGATATTGTCTCTTCTTCATTAGTCAAGGACCGATACTTGCACTGGGATGAATTGCGCTACAGAAAACCTCCGGAAGGATGTACACTCGAAGAATGGTGGGTGGGATTAAAACTACGCAGGCTGGCTATGGTAAAATCCATTCCCTTGTGTGATAAACATGGTGATAACTTCCTATTCACACAACCCGATCCTGTACTGGAAGCCCTTTATAACATAACTTTGGGGGCTGGGGGCTCAATAGAAATACCGACAGAAATAACAGAGCAGGAAAAGGATAGGTACTACTTCACTTCATTGATTGAGGAAGCAATAACATCTAGTCAACTTGAAGGAGCATCAACAACACGAGATGCTGCTAAGGAGATGTTGAGAACTAATAGACCACCTCGAGATCACAGCGAACAGATGATTCTGAATAACTTCCAGACAATGAAAAGAATCGGCGAACTGCGATACGAGGATCTGGATACTGCGCTTGTATTTGAAATTCACAGGATAATCACTGAGGGAACTCTCAGTGATTCAAAGGCATCTGGTCAATTTAGAACTCAGAACGAAGACATTAAGGTATGGACAGAAAAGGGGCTTCTACTTCATAGTCCACCTCCTGCCAGTGAACTTCCGGATAGAATGAAGATTATGTGTGATTTCGCTAACGGAAAGACTCCTGATACTTTCGTGCATCCAGCTCTCAGAGCGATAATCCTTCACTTCTGGTTAGCTTATGACCATCCATTTAACGATGGAAACGGTCGAACGGCTCGTGCCCTATTCTACTGGTCAATGCTGCGCAGTGATTTCTGGTTGTTTGAGTTCATTTCGATCTCATCAATTATCCGTAAAGCACCAGCGCAGTATACCAGGTCATTCTTATATACGGAATCAGATGACAACGATCTTACATATTTTGTATTAGGTCAGATAAAAGTTATTATGAAAGCAATGGAAGAACTTGTACAATATGTGAAGAGGAAGACAAAACAGGTAAGAGCAATGGAAGCTGAATTGCGTGGAGTTGAAGTACTGAATCATCGTCAAAAGGCACTAATTAGTCATGCCCTCAGACACCCACAACATAGATACTCGATTGAATCTCACAAAAGAAGTCACAATGTCGTATATCAAACAGCACGATCAGACCTGCTTAATATGGTTGCAAGAAGTCTGCTGATGAAGAGTAAGATCGGCAGACGTCTATACTTCTCTCCCGTTCCTGATTTAAATGAGAAATTGGCTGTACTTGGATAAACACGAATATTCTGCTAAGTGATAACAACCATTCCAAATAAGGGGTTTGAAAAACGTGCCACCCACTGTTAAACGCGACATGGGGATTTTCTTTTAGAAATTTCTAGAAGAGAGTCTTGATGCTTCCCCAGGTTTCGGACTGAAGTGAAGATATGGGCTCTCCGTAGAAATCGAAGAACATATCGGAGGCGCTGCCAAAGATGATATCGGACCTGATCCATACTCCTGAGCCATCGTCCCACCAAAAATAGTCCCCGATGTAATTTGGGCTGAACAATATGAAACAGTTGTCACCCACGTTTACATCAGCCTGAACCTCAAAGTAGTAATGCTTCTCTGAATAGAGTTCTGGGTAGATATTCACATCTAGAGTACAATGAGTTTCATATATATCGTATCCCCATTGACTGTCTCCGGTGAAGGTATTGGTGCACGGAGCACTCTCAGCCCATACGTCGATATTAGTATTAGGATCCCAATCAAGAATATCGTCCTCAGATATGCACAGATTCATCTGTGATGCCTGCTCACCTGTCCAGATCATCCACACGAAGACATCTGAGATGTAATAGTCCATATCAAGTTCGAAATCATCACAAATCCATCTATCACCTTCTTCAATAATGGAAGCTCCACCTGCAATAAGTCCAAAATCATAAGTCTGCGAATAAACCAACCCATCAATCTCAATCGGACCGGTTCCTTCAACGTGACGGGGACTCAGAATAAGAGACTGGTCAGCCAGGATAGAAGTCATGGATAAGAATAGCAATGCAAAAAAGACTTCTTTCACTACTTACCTAACCTTCACTGAAGTTATGATCAAATAGACTGTAAAATAATGTATAGAACTATATATCCCCTGTCAAGATATAATTACGGTATCAGTATTCATCAGCTCCGAATGTTCCTTAGCCATTTTCCGTAGCCGGACGTCACTTGCGACACTTACATTGATCAGTGTGAGTTAATCCCTTGAAGTTCTAGAGTAACAGAATTCGCAATTTGACAATGATTTGTACATAATGTACAATACGTACAGATGGCGAAAGGAAGGAACAAATGCCTGAAACTATTTCGACTGCCGATGCAAGAATGAATTTTTCAGATATCATAAACAAGGTTGCTTACGGTAATGAACCAATCGTATTAACTCGTAGAGGTAAGAGTATTGTTGCACTTGTTTCCATTGCTGAACTTGAACTGCTTCAAAGGATCGAAGAGCATCTGGATATTGAAGATGCTAAAGCGGCTTTGGCTGAACCTGGCGAGAATATCTCAGCTGAAGAAATGTGGAAATCTCTAGGTATCTGATCAGTGACGTATTCCATTGAATTCAGACCTGCTGCTCTAAAAAATCTTAAACGGTTTCCAAAACGTGATTTAGTTCGAATCAGGAAGAGAATTGAGGAACTTGGGAAAAATCTCCCTGACCCTAAAACAACTAAAATGAGAGGGAAGAATTCTTTTCATAGAATTCGCTCTGGAAATTATCGTATTATCTATGAGATACATTCAGATAGATTAGTCATTCTTATAGTTAAGGTTGCTCATCGCAGGGATGTTTATAGAAATCTCACTTAGGCTTTTCGAATATCAGTCAGTAGACAAATGTTTGTAAGTTGGGAACATATTCTCTTCCGGTGGTTCATATTCTGCTCAGTGATAATAACCATTTCCAAAAGGGGTTTGAAAAGTGTGCCACCCACTGTTAAATAAGACATGGGAATTGTCTTTCTAGATATTTCTAGAAGATGGTCTTGATGCTGCCCCAGGTTTCGGGTTCCAGAGCAAGATTCTCTCCATAGAAATCAAAGAACATGTCCATGGACATTACACTAAAGTATATGTCTGTTCTTACCCAAACACCGGAACCATCATCGTACCAGCATTTGTCACCAATGTAATTATACGAGAAGGTTATCCAGCAAGTATCAATGACGTCTGCATTAACTTCAAAGTAGTAGTGAACACCGTTGAAAAGCAAAGGGTAAAAATCCTCGTCAATGAAACAGTGTGTCTCATAGATGTCATAACCCCAGTTGCTGTCGCCGGTGAATGTATTGATACATGGTACACTCTCAGACCATACATCGATGTTTGTATTAGGATCTGAATCATTTGTGTCATCCTCAGATATGACTAAGTTCATCATAGAGGCCTGTTCACCTATCCATAGCGTCCAGACACAAATGTCTGTGATATAGTAGTCGCCATCAAGCTCGAAGTCATCACAGAACCAGCGGTCCGATTGAATAGGGACTACGTTATTAAGAAACTCATAACTATATGTTTGCGAATAAACCAACCCATCAATCGAAATTGGACCGGTTCCTTGAACGTGACGGGGACTCAGAATAAGAGACTGATCAGCCAGGATAGTGGCTGTGGATAAAAACAGCAATACGAAAAGGAGTTTATTCATTACGCACCTCCTTATACTAAACTGAAGAATAGCCCTAATAGATTGTAGAGTATTATTTAATCTATGTCAAGATACGGTTGTGGCATCAGAGTTCATTGACTCCGTAACATTCCTGAGCCACGTATGGAAAATGTTCGAACTTTGGGACAGAGAGGTTAAATTAATTCCCCGAGCTCTCCGGCACTACTCGATAACCACGAAGTGATGTGTCGCTGTGAACTCTTCCGAGGTCATCCGGACCAGATACACACCGCAGGCAAGACAATCCAGTATCACCTCGTGTACTCCCGGCTCGTACTCTCCACTAATGGATTGAACCATACGACCGGTCAGGTCGTACACGGCCAGTTCTACCCTGGAGTCGACAGGTAGTGAGAAGACCAGTGCTGCTTGATCAGTCGCAGGATTTGGGCATGCACCATACAGTGCATAAGGTTTAGCGCCTGATTCTACTTCTATGCCTGTAAGATTCCATGTAACAGTCACATCGTGAAGTACAGGAGTGATAAGCGAATCGGTTGTATTAAGTATGGCTCTGTACTGGAAATAGTTGTCTTCGTCAGCCAGGATTCCTTCCAGAGTGCATGGAACTGTCAAAGTGTCCGACCACGATCCCATGCTGGAGGAATTATCGGAAGCCCTTACCTGAAGAGCCACGCTTGTTCCGGATGGTTCAGTGCAGGTCCAGCCTATGATCTGCCAGTCGGGACTCTCCTGTACGTCCAGAACACTGGACTCGAGTGAGCCGTCAGGGAGAAATCCAGTCAGATCCCACCAGGTGATATCGTCGGCGATATAAGCTGCTCCGAGGACATCCATATAACCGTCCCCATTGATATCCGCGGAATATACCGAAACGGGCCATACGAAATCCCCATCAACTGTATGCTCCGTCCAGATAGTGCCTGAACCGTCTACATTTTCCCACCAGGTGATGTTATTATCACTTGCAGCCGCTCCAAGGATATCCATATCGCCGTCACCGTCGATATCTGCGGAATATACTGAACTTGCACCACTAAAAGAACTATCTAAGATATGCTCCGTCCAGCTGGTACCCGATCCGTCTATGTTTTCCCACCAGATGATTTCGTTTGCACCATATGACGCTCCTAGGACATCCATATCGCCATCTCCGTTAATGTCCGCGGAATACACGGATCTGGCACCATTAAAATATCCATCTACTGTATGTTCCGTCCAGCTGGTACCCGAGCCGTCTACGTTCTCCCACCATGTGATGTCGTCGTCAGTAAAGGCAGCTCCGAGGACATCCATGTAGCCGTCTCCGTTGATATCCGCGGAATGCACAGACTTGGTGCCATTATAAGCCACATCCACTGTATGCTCCGTCCAACTGGTGCCTGAACCGTCATTATTCTCCCACCAGGTGATCCAGTTGCCATAATAGGCTGCTCCGAGCACATCCATGTGACCGTCTCCGTTGATATCCGCGGAAAGCACTGAACTGGCACCATAGAAACCCCAATCTACGATATTTTCTATCCAGCTGGTGCCCGAGCCGTCTACGTTCTCCCACCAGGTAATGTCGTCGTCAGCAAAGGCAGCTCCGAGTACATCCATGTAGCCGTCTCCGTTAATATCTGCGGAATGTACGGACTTGGTACCATCAAAATACCCATCAACAGTATATTCCAGAGGTATATTCAGGAGAGTTAGATTCAAAGGGTCACTGTAGCATTCGATATTTGTGCCCATGTAGAACTCATCGCCCCAATCGAAAACAGGCCCCCAGATTCCGTCCCCGCCGGACCAGTCGGTCTGGATCGCGGTACCGGTGTAAGCTTCAAACGGTGTGAGTAGCATCAAGGAAATAACAAGGACAATAATTCTTAATTGTATGATACTCTCCTTCCAGACCCTACAAATCCAAGGAAGAACGCTTTTTATGATGATATGAAACAATCACTGTAAAACATACGCCTTACCGGACTCGTATGACTTAACATGATAACTTCAAATATAGTAATCTCAAACGCAAGTCAATTGTAATGGGACCGGACGTCACTTGCGACACTTGCATATATTTTTCAAGAACCCGTAGGGTGAGTTTATCCTTAGCGAGTTATATAACAAGTCGAAGGGATCCCTGTTGGGGTCGCCGCTTCATAATTCAGAATTGTTACGAATTTTTAGAAGAGAGTCTTGATGCTGCCCCAGGTTTCAGGTTCCAGAGCATTTATTATTTCTCCCTCCAATACAAAGAATCCGTCAGATTCTGTCCACCATGTATCCATACTAACCCAAATACCACTGCCGTCATCCCACCATGCACAATCCTCAACACAATACCAACTGAACAGGATAAACGTGCAGTCAATTGTTCCCGCTTGGATTTCCAGGTAATAGTGAATGTTGGCGTTCAGTTCAGGATAAATGTCTGTATCGATAACGCAGTGTGTTTCGTAGATATCGTAACCCCAGTTGCTGTCACCGGTAAAGGTGTGTATACATGGTACACTCTCGGACCATACATCGGTGTTTGTGTTTGGATCGGAATCATTTGTGTCATCTTCAGAGATAACCAGGTTCATTACTGAAGCCTGTTCACCCGTCCAGATGGTCCAGACATAAATGTCTGTGATATAATAATCGTTATCAAGCTCGAAATCGTCACAGAACCAGCGGTCATACATTATTGTTACAGCATTATCTAACAGTTCCCAACTGTATGGCTGTGAATAGGCTTCTCCGTCAGTCATGACAGTTTCAATCGAACCAGTTCCCTGAACGTGACGGGGACTCAGAACAAGAGGCTGATCAGCCATGATAGAAGCTGTGGAAAAGAATAGCAATGTAAAAAGGAGTTTCTTCATTGCAAACCTCCTTACGATGAAGATGTACCCAAATAGATTGTAAAGTATTGATTATCCTATGTCAATATACGGTTGTGCCATCAGAGTTCATTGACTCTGCAACATTCCTGAGCCACGTATGGAAAATGTGCGGACTAAATGATCAACTCATCTTAGGCTATTGCTCATTTGTTATGTTTGTCCAGCGCAGAATCAATCTTTTCTGCCAGTACAAGTAATTCATTAACAAGGGGTTCCAGCTTTGAAGATGGTATATAGGGATAAACATAAAATCCATATCTTAAGCGACAGTATATATCGTTATCGCTAATTATTAACTCATCAAGCGCAAAAATCCATTTATTATAAAATGAAATAATATGTTGGATTAAATCATGATCAGCGCTAATTATACCGGCCATATTCTTATGAGCACGTATGGTTTTGAAAGTCCAGTTAAACTTCCAATTTGATGTTTTAAAATCAATGACATTCTTCTTGAGTTGAAGGTTGGGCCTGCTTAGCGATAAATCAAGTCCTTTATAGGTGCCAATATATTCTACCCGGATTACTGAATTCATAGACATGTCCGGCTTTACTGATACATAATAACCATTAATCATGCCACAAAGCTCTCCAAACTCTTTGAGATGGCTTGATTTCTTATGTATTAATCCAATTTTCGCACCTACCCCGGGCAATTTTGAGAGCGACCACTTTTTTGCGACCCAACCAACAGATAGGGCTTTTATCGCGAGTAGAAGGCCTAATGGTGTATATTGTGACAAACAAAGTAACAGTTTTAAGAATCTTCTAATAACAAACAATATCAATGTGCCTCTCTTTAAAAGTCATATTTGTATTACCTGGCTTTGAGCAATATAGTGACGGGGCTGGTGTATGCGTGGTTTCTGCACCCTCCGCGAACTTATTATAGGTAATTATCCACATCTGTGCAGTGACTGTATAGCCGGAGATTCGACTCCAATTATTTTTGGTGGAACCTTCTTCCGCAGGAAGAGATAATTGCCAGAACAACTCGCGACAGGCCACTCATATCATCATTTACTGCTCGTAACAATTTCATATTTGAATGAAACCTTGGAGTATATTTGAAGCATGATAAAAATACAGGAAATAGAAAATGCTGTATCACAGTTGCCCGAGCCATTTGTTAACCCGTTCCTTCATCCACATGATGTTATACAGATTTGACATGATAATGCAATTCTTGGTATTGTCTTTCCAGAACAGGAAAGCTGTGAATAGATATTCGGCAACTATTTCAAGAATTGCCCCATTACGAATTCTATGGTTTTCTATAAACAGTTGAGAGGTTTCCATGAAAATCCAAAATCTTTTTAATACTGATGATATCCTTTCTGAAAGCAGTCTGAGGGATCTCTTTAAACAGATGGATGTGAACAAATCGGATATACTTATAAAACAGGGAAATCCAGGAACGGATCTATTTATTGTTGAATCCGGTCAATTCGTTGTAACTGATGATAAAGGAGATAGTAGGATTCTAGATACGCTCAGAAAAGGTACTGTGTTCGGCGAAATGGCCTTCCTTGCTGGAGAAAAACGTTCAGCTACTGTTACTGCGAATACTGCCGGAACCGTTTTAATGCTCTCTCGAGAACCATTTGTAGGATTTCTGAGAAAAAACCCAATCTCCGGAACTAGATTTCTTCTGTTTCTTGAAAAATTCATGGTTGACAGACTCAGAAAGGCAGATGCTCTCAGATCTCTTATCTCAAGTGACCAGAAACTCAGCGAACGTCAAGAACTTAAAAAGCTGAGGACTGATATCCGTACTCGCAATAAAAAACCCCTGTTTTCCGCCGATGATCCAATACTTTCCGAAATGTGTCACTGGATTTACGCTCATGATAATCAGGTTCTATTCAGGCAGTGGGACAGGAGTACAGATATTTTCATCATCAGAAAAGGAAAGGTAGTAGTCATGGATGATGATTCCGGAGGATTTATTCTTGGCGCTTTTGGACCAAACGATGTTATTGGAGAACGGTCATTCCTTGATAACAAACCAAGAGCAACCACCGCAAAGGTAATTGGAAGTGCTGAAATACTGATGCTGTCGAGAAATACTCTGCTTGAACTCCTCGATAGAAACAGTACCAATGCCATCAGTCTGAATCTCAGCCTTGGAAGTCTTCTGGCCAAAAGACTCATCATGGCTAATGAAACTCTAAGATTCTTATCACATGAGGATCTGAGAGAGAGGGCAGAGGTTTCAAGATTGCTCAGCGAAATGCGAAAATCTCTCCGGATTACAGCTCTGCACTAATCTGCATATTCAGTATTCTTTGATCGTCAATTAATCTGCATTCCTCAATCGACTTAGCAGCATGATAAAGAAAGACTGGAAACAAGCTCACAGGGTGAGTTTATCCTGAGCGAGTCAGATGACGAGTCAAAGGGATCCCCGTTGGGGTCGGAGTCTCCGGTATCATCAACGGAGATAACGAAGTTCATCAGCTCTGCAATATTCCTGAGCCATGCATGGAAAAAGTTCGAACTTTCAGATAGAAAGGATTGATATCTTTACTGTTAACTCCCGAAAAAGAAATCAATCTCGAATAGATAGTATGAAATCCCGATTGATGCAGAGGATATGCTCAGGCAGGAAGAAGGTAAAAAACCGGATCGGTTGGTTCAAGTAGTCTTTGACACGTCGGAAGCCTTTAGGAAGACTGATAAAAAGGTCTGCTTCGAGGTTCTCATGAAGCAGAGTAGTGATATGCACCCTGTACTTCTCACCTATCATCATGAGGTCATGGCAGTTCTTCTCCATCTTTGCCTGGGCAAGCATAATGTGAGTACTGTTTAAAAGCATAAAGCCGTCAACTGTTCTGATGGGAATAAACTGGTTTCCCTCATTCAGGAGTTCGTCAATCCGTTGTGCTCCCATATGATTAGTGGAGTACAACCAGAGATATATCTCACCCTGAATCTCTGTACCGTCGGTAAGGGTGAAGAGAATTTCCTTCTTTTTCTTGTCGATTTTTTCACTATTCATCGATATGTGACCCCTTCCTCAGACAGTGGAAAAAGACTCTTGTCGACAGCATATCTGTTGGCCTCCTCTAGCGAGATTCTCCTGGCCTCCACAAGATTCAGAAGGGACTGATCCATAAGTTGCATCCCTTTAGCTCTTCCCGTCTGGATAACCGATGGAATCTGGAACGTCTTTCCTTCCCTGATCAGATTGGACACTGCTGCGGTAACGAATAATATCTCCAAAGCAGCACATCGTTTGCCGTCGACGGTTTTGAGAAGCTGCTGGGCAATTACCCCCAGTATAGATTCAGCCAACATGGTTCGGATTTGCGCCTGTTGATTGGTGGGGAAAACGTTGATGATGCGATCGACCGTTTTTGCAGCACTGCTCGTATGGAGGGTGCCAAACACAAGATGGCCGGTTTCAGCGGCTGTTATTGCCAGTTCGATCGTTTCAAGATCACGCATCTCACCAACCAGGATAATGTCAGGGTCCTCTCGAAGGGATGCTCTTAATGCCGACTTGAAGGACTTTGTATGACTGCCTATTTCCCTTTGGTTAACCAGGCACCCCTGGCTGACATGAACAAATTCGATCGGGTCCTCAATCGTGATAATATGCGCCTTCCGGGTTTTATTAATATGGTCTATCATGGCGGCCAGAGTGGTTGATTTTCCACTTCCAGTCGGTCCGGTCACCAGAACCAGACCCTTTGAATATTGAGTGAATTCCAAAACAACGGGGGGAAGCCCTAGTTCCTCCACAGTTAATATCTTGTTTGGAATCAGGCGGAAGGCGCCACTGATACCGTAGCGGCCAAGAAAAATATTCGCTCGAAACCTGGCCTCCAGGGAGGGAACCTCATAGGCAAAATCGATATCATGAGTTGCTTCGAACTCTTCTTTCTGTGAATCATTCATTATCTCATAAAGCATCGTTCTACTCTGGCCGGGTGTTACCTTCTTATCCCCAATTGGAAATAGGTCACCAGATATTCTAAGAAGTGGAGAATTCTCCGGTGAGATGTGGAGATCGGATCCGCTTTTTGCTTTTAGAATACTAAAAAGTTTGTCAATGCCCGCCATACAATGCTCCTGACAGATAGGATACTTGTTTCAACTGTAACATGATACCGAAAAGGTTTTAATATCTCCTGCTTTTCTTCCAGTCAGCTCTCCAGCACTTCATCACACCACATATTAAAATACCGGAGCTGACCGGGTCGAGTCAAATCTCTGAACAGGATTAACCATCTGTACACTGGATTTCTGAATGGGAATGACACAGAAGAATATATATTTGACTACAATCATATAATCATTTATCTTTATTTAGAATAGTTGACAAGTATTTTTGTGATAGTTCATTAACTTTTAGGAGGTTGCTATGAAGAATTTGCTTCATCTGTTTGTTGCTGTTGCCATAATGATGTTGTTTGTTCCTGCTGCCAGTGCAGACTGGGATGATAATTTCGATTCCTATGCGCTTAACAGCGGGCTGCACGGTCAGGGGGGGTGGGAAGGCTGGAACAACGATCCGGCTTTTGATGCTTATGTGACTGATGTTTACTCTTATAGCTCTCCCCATTCGGTTGCAATCACTCCAACCTCAGATATCGTACAGCCGTTCTCGGAAAATTCTGGCGAATGGGTCATGACTTCCTGGCATTACATCCCCAGCGGCTCCACCGGTGATCAGTACTGGATTCTGTGCAATACTTACCCCACTGCATACAGCGAAGACTGGTCTTTACAGCTTAAGTTCGAATCTGCTTCTGGTAACATGTTCATAATGGAAGGTTCTGTATATGTTCCTATAGTTTACGACCAGTGGGTCGAGGTTAAGGCTGAGATCAATCTTGACACTGACACTCAGGACATTTACTACAATGGCGTCTTCCTGGAATCGCTTAACTGGAGCAGTGGTGGCGCAATAGCAATAGGATGCCTGGATCTGTTCTCGGATGGCGGAAGTACGATCTACTGGGATGACTGTTCACTTATAAGTGGTGGCGCGCTTGAGCATACAACATGGGGTCAGATCAAGACTCTGTTATACTAGTCGATAAATACGGTGCTGCAAGGGAGCCAGTTCATGCTGGCTCCCTTTCAGTTTCTTAAAAGAGTGCCTGTCACTATTATTGCTGCGGTGGTTATGAGGAGAGCTACCTGCGCGCCGAGCAGTGGAAACAGGACAAGGGGCATGAGAAGAGCAGCAGCAGCACTGCCCCCGTGTTCTGCCAGGTCCAGCAGGCCTATTCTTCTCGTATCTCCCGCCTTCAGGAGTGTTACCGCGACCGGGAAAGCTCCACCGCTTGCCACCCCGCAAACCATAATTCCTATAAGGAGCAGCAAAGAGAGCAGTCCGCCACCAAGCAACCCCTGATCGTATAAGTACAGAACAAGGACGGAAAACAGAGATGAGATCCCTGATAGGACAACCAGCTGTCTGAGATTGCAGAACACGCCCTTATCCTGCCCGAGAGCGCCAAGAGCTCCGCCGGCCATGAAAGTGCCGGTGATGGCTCCTACAAGCACCCATGAGTGACCTGTAACAGCTTGAATGGCAACCAGAGCGATAACCTCAACGGATAAGCCGATAAAACCCACCATACCCAGCGCCAGGGCAGGTTTGACTTTACCGCTTAGAAACGCTGCTGTAATCATTGCTAATAAGCATAAACCGGCTATGGGAAGTGTAAGGTTGAGTTTTTGATCATCACCTACCCTTACATCCCATAACTCACAGGCAATCCGGAAGCCCTCCGGGTGAAGATCGGTATTTTTGCGTGCTGAAGCAGCATGAAGCTGTTCCTCAACAGCGGACAATCTCAAGTGTGACAGATCAAATGGAAGTGTACCTGAGTTGACAAAGACACCTGATGCTCCAATGGAATCCATTCTCTCTGCCAGTACCGAACCTTCAAATGATGGCTCCAGACCGTTTCCCGTCAAAAGAACAAGACCCGAAGAGGGCAGGATTCTGCTCCAGTGGAATACACTCTCCGCGGATAGAAGTATGGATTTTGCAAGTTCCGCTTCAAGTGGATGTAATCTGTTTATCCCTCCAGGAAGGCGGATAGCTGCGACACCATCCTCAGTAAGCCTGCCTGAGAGCAGTTCAAAGAATTCTCTGGTGAAAAACCTGTTGGAGAGAAGGGTCAAAGGCTGGCCCGTAGACACTATTACAAGATCCCAGCGCTCATCATTCCCGGATAGAAAACGTCTTCCATCTCCCGCTCTTGTTCCTTCAGGATATTCCGCTACAAAGCATAGTGTCCTGTCTGGAACCACGGTTACAACACTGTCTACGGTCGGCCATTCCGATATGATCCGCGCCTCTTCCGGCGAAGAACCTATATATAGAACACGGGATGGCAGAACCGCGATAAGAGGAACTGTGACAACCCCCTCTGCGGATTCCAGCGAAGGCCATGTAGCCTCCAGTAAACCGCTCCTGAAAATAGCATGTTGACCGGATCTGGTTCCGGTAACCACTTCTCCGTACGGTGATGAGTGGATACTGACACTGTCATACTCTTTAAATGATTCACCTGCAAGCCAGGTTCCCAGCGATTCGGGTGCGCCGAACAGAAATCCTGCCAGAAGAACAGCTGAAACAATCAGTCCGGGAACAGGTCTTCTACAGAGCAACAGGCCGGCGGCAGAGATAAGGATGGAAACAGAGAGCATTTCGAAAGCGAGCAGATGCGGCGAAAGAAGGATGAATATCCCGCCACCAACTGCAGCACCAAGAGCTTCAAGAGCATATACTTTTCCAGGTCTGCAGAAAGCAAATGGCTGCACGAACACCAATCCGCCGACAAATCCAGCAGGAAGCACGGATAACGCAGTAGGAATTATCTCCAGTCTGGAAGCAGCTACTTGAAGAAATCCCAGAACAGGAAGCAGAATCATACCCGTTACCCATAGGAGACTGTGTTTTGAAGTCCTTCCACCAATTGCCGCGCCAATACCGGATCCGGCAATCCATGATGCAAGGACTATTCCGGATGTCAGTTCCGCCTGATGATGACCAAAAAGGGATTCTCTTAATACTACCGCCTGAATAATGACAGAAAGCATTCCTCCTGCAAAAGCGGCCAGCACGGACAGTGATTTATCTTCAGTCTTCTGAGTATTCCTCATCTTCTCCAAACACCTGAGCTTGAAAACGGTAGAGTGTAACTTCACCAAGATAGGCGTCAGGACTCAATCCAGCTTTCAGACAGACACCTTCAAGGAACTCCTCTCTGTTCCAGCCCTGTTCAACCGGAACCTGAGGCAGAAGGACACCGCTTCTGTTACGGGCGGATATCATTAAACCATCCGTTCCCACTCTTACATCATGCCAGTCCTCAAGTATCTGAAGGGGTGTAAGAACGGAAATCTCGTATTCAAGATCAGGAAGTTCACCAGGCGTTACCGGCATAAAGCGTGGATCTTCCATCGCGGCTGACCGGGCCATTAACAATACTGTCTCGGCAACAGGTCGAATCGGTCTCATAGAGCCAATACAGCCCCTGAGACGGCCGTTTCTCTTCAAGGTCACGAAGGCTCCGCGTGGAATCAACAGCTCCAGGGAAGTATCATCCGGCAAGTTAAATCCGGTATTTTCAACTGCCGCCTCAACAGACGCGATTGCAATCTCAAGAAGTTCTTCTCGCCCTTCCTCTGAAATGCTCCATTCCGACGGTTCAGGTTCTAACGATTCAAATGCAATGGAAGCGTATCCGACAACTCGTGAATAGTCTCCGGAGACAGAAGCGCTTGTTGTGCTCGACAGCAGTTCAGATGTAACTCCGGGATAAAGACCGGTATAAGCCATAACCAGAGCAATTGGAAGCCTTCCACACGCAAACGTATCAAGCCCGGAGGGAAGTTCTTCTTCAGAAGTAACCTGAAGGAATTGATTCATGTCTCCACTCAATATCGCTTCCACGGTAAGAGAATCAACAACTCTTGCCAGACTCTCGGCGGGAAAATGGGACAGATCACTGCTTGCAAGGACAAGCATTTTTTCATTGTACGATTCAGCAAGGATCAACTCGGCCATGTATTGCAGCTCATTGGCTCCTGTGTAACCGGTCACTATCGGTACTATCCTGAAACCTGGTTCAATTGATCTCTGAAGAAACGGGATCTGAACTTCAAGGCTGTGCTCCTCCTCGTGAGCAGCTGGAATAAATGAGGCTGCTGGATGTGATTCCCTCAATCTGTCAGCGACATCTGCAGCAACCGGAACGCTTCCAAGAGGAGTAAGGTAGAAATCTCCATCGAATATGGACATGCCCTGGAAGGCAGCACGGTGTGATGGTCCGATGAGAATCACAACATCAAACTCAAGCCCATCAATAAGACTGTAGAAATCAGCTGCGGTAGCACCACTGTAGACGTATCCCGCATGTGGAACAACGCCCGCTATTATTGTTCCGCCGGTACTCCGAACTACTGATGCGTCGATCAGTCTGTCCACCATACTGCTCAGTTCAACAGGATCCGCCGGATAGAACATCCCGGCAACAACAGGCGGCCTTGCTCTCCCTGTACCGGACACTTCTTCTTCATCTCCGGGGGAACTGTTCCCGCAGGCGGTGAACAGGACTACTGCGAATATTATGAATGTTCTCATCCCGCAAGCTCCCTGTAGTAATCCGCCTTCTTTCTTGATGTTCTTTTAACTGCCAGTTCTGCTGTTTCCTTCTCCTGCGGCAGCTTTCCTCCTGCAACAGCCGCGACCGCGGAGAACAGCAGTAGAACAGTCCTTGAGAGAAATTTTCTTCTGCTCATTTTACTGATCACTGTTCCTCCATTCCATGCCATACCCCTGCTACCGGGGTTGAACATTTACCGCACTTTCCATTTTCAATGTTGTTCTCCGTAATAATGTATCCCTGTCTATTGATGAGAACTTCATTGCACTCCGGACATGTTGTTATCATCCCCTCCTCCGTAACTGCGTTCCCGACGTAAACATGATGAAGACCTATCTCAAGAGCCCTTTCCCTGGCACTTTGCAGTGTGGATACAGGTGTGGGAGCAAGATCAATCAGTCTGTACATGGGAAAAAATCTTGAGAAATGAAGAGGTGTATCAGCTCCGGTGTTCTCCAGAATCCACCTGGCAAGCTCATCCAGTTCTCCAGAGTCATCATTCAAAGTCGGTACAATAAGATTCGTTACTTCAACCCAGGTTCCAAGTTCCTTCAGAGTAGTTATCGTATCAAGTACAGGCTGGAGAGTTCCACCGCATACATTTCTGTAATAGCTGTCTGACATCGATTTAAGATCAATATTTGCAGCATCGATATACTCAGCGAGTTCGGTAAGCGGACCCTGATTAATATACCCTGCTGTAACAAGGATATTCTTCAGTCCGGCCTCCTTTGCCAGTTTTGCTGTGTCACGGGTGTATTCAAAATAAACAACCGGTTCCGTATAGGTGTAAGCAACAGCCTCGCAATTGTAAGCGATTGCCTGCTCAACAACAGCCTCAGGGGGTAAATCGTATGGTGTAACGTCCTCAGGAGCTGCCTGGGAGATTTCCCAGTTCTGGCAGAATTCACATCGAAGATTGCACCCGGCAGTCGCGATAGAAAACACGTCGATTCCAGGCAGAAAATGAAAGAGCGGCTTCTTCTCAACCGGGTCAACGTGCACCGCGACAGGTCTGCCATACACAAGACTGACAAGTTCACCGTCAACATTCAATCTTACGCTACACCTTCCCCTCTCCCCCGGAGCAAGGGTACATAAATGGGGACACAGAACACACTGAACCCTGTTACTCATCCGGATCATCCTTTTCAACATACCAGTCAGCAGTATGAAAAGTGATTATTCCACTCTCGAAGAGTTCCAGCATCCACTCCATGTCTACATTCTCGATCGGTTTTGCCCATGGACGGATCTCAGTCCTGGCCATACGTACAAGAAACTGAAACAGTCCGGAATCCGTGCTGTCCTGTTCGGACTGGAATTCCTCAGAAACTGCTCCTGTCAGGACAAGGAACATCAAGAGGAAAAGCGCAAGTGCTTTCATTCTCCTCCCCGGTTTCAGTACAGATCGGGTAAACCGGCGGGTGACAGTCCAATCCTCCAGCGGAATTCCCATTCGCTATCATCACCTTCCGGATCGGATACCCATATGGGAAAGATCGCTTCAAGCATCGCAATCCGCACGGCTATTCCCGCATTTAAGAGAATATCATCACCTGAGAAATCTCCAAAGGAATCGCCGAGCCATCCAGCTCCTCCGAATATTTCAACAGGAATAAACAGCGAGGGCAACGGTAATCTCTGTTCAATCGAGAAGGCTGCTCTTCCTCGAAGGGTGCTGTTCCAGTAGCCTGGAAGCGCTGGTCCTGACCGAACGAAATAATGCTCCAGAGGGGAAAGCGAACCGCTCGGGGGAACAAATGCCCCCATAATACCCTCTGCGAAGAGTCCGCCACCGGGTCTTAAGAAGCGCTGAACGGGAGCATCACCGGCTATTCTGCCTGCATATATCCTGGTTCTGGCCAGATAATCTCCCCAGAGTCTGCCTGTCAGTTCGATCCTGCCGTCAATCCTGGCGTAAGCTTCGTTATTCCATTCCGGAGAAGCCAGAATACTCAAAGCCCCGTTCCATGATAACCTGTAGTTCCGATCAACGGCAGCTATACATGTTGTGAATTCAAAAGCGTTACCTTCCTCGACGTTCAGAGCACCGTATACCGTTGTGTCCTCCACGCAGAACAGATCCATATCAAGCGAGATCCTGTAATGAGGATCGGTCGCCACTCTGCCGCTTCGCAGATAGTCAGCACCGAGAGAAGCCCTGCCGATTCCGTACCCTCTTGAAATTCCGGAAGACATAT
Organism: Candidatus Aegiribacteria sp.; assembly: GCA_030620995.1. Lineage (GTDB taxonomy): Bacteria > Fermentibacterota > Fermentibacteria > Fermentibacterales > JCC-6 > Aegiribacteria. Next base: position 51,566 of record JAUXIK010000006.1, on the reverse strand, counting down.
AGATGCTGCGTCGATATTCCCGGTACAGAGGCATATGGAAAGAAGCACCCCATGCCGAGTAACTCTCGCTTTTGAATGGAATAGAGGCAAATGCGGTCCAGGTGTACGGACCTCCCATATACGATGGAATTGTTGATGACATGCAGATGATATCAGCTCTCCATGAATGATCGGCGTAAGATGGGAACGGGAGAACCCACAGGCTGTGATGGGTCGGTCTTGGAATCGGAAGAAACATCGGTTTAAGCTGGCCGAGAGGTGGCGAGGCGTTATTCCATGGGGCCCTGTCAGGCATGCATAGAAACGGATCTATTACGGCGGTGCTCCAGTTTCCAGAAACTGTGACTGTATCACTCAATCCCGGAGTAAGTGTGGCCTTTGTAATAAGAGAATCCTCACCGGAAAGGAACAAAAGATCAAGTTCCAGTTCGTGCGGGATATCACCCGCAACAATTGCAGTAGTTGAATCCGCGTTGAAGGTTACATTCTTTATGAGAACGTCCGCATTTGCAGTTCCTCTAAGCCAGAAATTGAATTCCTCGTCCCAGGATTTCCCTGTAACTTCTTCCACTATTGCCTGAAAATCATCAGTATGAGGATGGTGGAACATGAATCTTTCGAAGTAGATCGACATGACCTGATTAAAATCCTCTTCACCCATCTGCCGCTGAAGCATCCGCATGAACAGGGCTGGCTTGGCGTAATAGGTGAATCCGGTTGGATGGCTTCCATCCCCGGCCTCGGTAGCATTACTGAGTACAGGAACCTCTTCCCCGGCCAGAGTACCTGTTACATATGTCATGAGACTCATGTCCTGATCACTCAGTTCCAGTATCCAGTCCGGAGTTCTGGACATATTACCACTGAAGCCATGTCTTCTCTGCATATAGCGAAGTTCACTGAAGGTGTTCATTCCTTCATCCAGCCATGCCTCTTCTACTTCATCATTACCGAGCATCCCGTAAAACCACTGGTGCCCGATTTCATGCATTGTGACCATCTCAAGAATCCTGAGAAATGGAAAATCAGGCACGGAGAATACGAACTGGGGATATTCCATCCCCCCTGCGCTCACTACAACCGGCTCCACTACCCAGAGGTCTTCGTAAGGATATGGAGTGTACCATTCTCCATAATAGAGAAGAGTGGAATCGATAACCGCGGGAACCTCATCCCAGTGATCATCTGAATCATCGAGCAGAACCAGGTGCACACTCACCGAACAGGAACCCAGACTTTCAGGATAGACGTATGTGTGTTCGCGAACAGTATAGTCAGGACTGGCCGCCCACACGAAATCATGAACATTTTCAGCGGTCCAGACTTCTGTTCTTCTAAGTGAATCCTCACTGAAAGAAGTGCTTTCAACACATCCTGTAGCAGCAGTGATAAATTCCCCGGGAACATCAAGTGTTATCGAATAATTCCCGTAATCGCTGTAAAACTCTCCTCTCCAGTGATATCGTGCCCTGTGCCATCCATTCTCATCGAGAACGCACATTTTAGGATACCACTGCGTTATCTGATAAGTATCTCCCAGATGCCCCATCCTGCTCCAGAATTTGGGAACATGCACGTCGAAATCGCCAAAAAGCAGAATTGATTCACCTGGTTGAAGAGGATCAGCAAGCGGGATGAATGCCAGAGAGCCATCAACTGAAGGCACAACAGCTTCCCCGTCCGCACTCCAGTCCGAAAGATCGATCCAGCCTTTTTCCGATTCCGGAGATGCTCTGAATCCGTAACGGCCGACTGCCTCGAGATCCTGCCCGAATGCAGTTGTATGATCTCTGTAAGCGTTTGGATATAGATGAAGCCAGAGTGTATCAACAGGGAATTCCACCCCGTTGGTAAAGACAATTTCCACGGAACCGTGAATCATGTTTGAATCCGTCTGAAGCGAGACATTCATATCGTAGTCAGCCCTGCTTTCAGGGCCGGGATAACCGGCAGCTACCAGAACCAAAAGAACTAATCCTGACATCATGAGCAAAACCTCCAAATAAGAATGTTTATTGTAGTATGAAGACTCATGTCAAAAAGAACAAATGCAGTCAATACTTTTTCGGTTAAGCTGGAAAAGCTGATGACAATGTTAAAAGGAAAGAGATGACCCTGCCCTGGAATTGCATTACATTTTGATAAGGAGGCTATCATGGAATGGGTTGATAAGGATTCAGGCAGAATCCCCATAATGTTCTGGAGCACTGATGTGGAGAAGATTGCGATGGACCAGGCGATCAACCTGTCCCGGCACAGCCAGACCTTCCATCATGTGGCAATAATGCCTGATTGCCATCCCGGATACGGAATGCCCATAGGTGGAGTTATTGCCTGCGAAAAAGTTATTATTCCATACGCTGTAGGTGTGGACATAGGCTGCGGTATGGTTGCCACACGAACAGATATTCCGGCTGACAATCTGAGCATCAGTGATATCAGAAGAATCATCGATATTACCGGGAAGAGAATTCCGACAGGAGAAGGAAATTCTCACAGGTCAGCTCAAAGCTGGAATCAGTTCGTGCGGCTTCCGTCATGGTTCGACAAAAGAGGGAAAGATCTGGCGGAGAAAAGTCTGGGAACCCTTGGCGGAGGAAATCACTTTCTGGAAATTCAGGCCGGTGACGATGGGTGGATCTGGCTCATGATTCACTCCGGTTCACGAAATCCGGGATATCGAATTGCCGGACATCATCATGAAAAGGCCGTAAAGTTCTGTATCAGTAACCGCGAAGAACTGCCTTCAAAGGATCTTTCCTACCTCCCCGTCGATTCTGCTGATGGAAGAGACTATATCAGAGAAATGGAATTCGCAATGGATTTCGCCTCCGAGAACCGGAGAAGGCTTATGACATCTTTCAGGGAGGTATTTACCGAAGTGAAGGGAAATGTCAGTTTCTCAAAGGAAGTCAATATACACCATAATTACGCAGCCCTGGAAAAGCACTTCGGCAGAAAGGTCTGGGTTCACAGGAAAGGCGCTACTTCAGCACGGAAAGGTCAAAAAGGAATTATCCCCGGCAGCATGGGAACATTCTCGTACATTGTCGAAGGTCTCGGAAATCCTGATTCATTCAACAGTTGCTCTCATGGAGCTGGAAGAGTCATGGGCAGAAGAGAAGCTTCCAGAAAACTTTCTATCGGTGATTGTGACAGATCTATGAAAGGCATCGTTTTTGACGGATGGAAAAGATACAGAGGATACGGCCGAAAGAAACATGGATCTCCATCACTTGATCTCAGTGAGGCCCCGGCAGCTTATAAGAACATAGAAGATGTGATGCATGCCCAGCGGGATCTTGTAACACCTGTTGTCAGGCTGAAACCGCTTGGTGTTGTGAAGGGCTGAGTATGAAAATTCAGGACCTCTTCTATGGATTTCTCTCCATAATGCTTCTGCACACTTCATGTGTGACTGGTAGTAATAACGGACCGTCTTCATCAATGAATTACAGAGATGAGATGTGTGAATTCATCCAGGATATAAGCTCCTGGGCGAAATACTCTTCACCCGGTTTTTTCATTATTCCACAGAACGGACAGGAGCTGTTCACGACAACAGGTACACCGGATGGATTACCAGCATCCTCCTACCTGAATACAATCGACGGTTCCGGCCGTGAGGATCTTTTCTACGGATACACAGGTGATGACATATCAACTCCCGCATCTGATACGGAGTGGATGCTCTCTTTTCTCGATCTTGGAGAAGCATAGGGAATTGAAGCGCTGGTCACCGATTACTGCTCGACGCACTGGAAAATGGACAGCTCTTATACCTGGTGCGAAGAGGCATGCTGCATCTCCTTTGCAGCAGATCACAAAGACCTCGACAATATCCCAGCCTATCCGTCGGAGCCCTGGAATATGAATCAGGAGAATGTTTCCGATCTTGCTGATACGGATAATTTCCTCTACCTCATAAACACCCCGGAGAATATCCGAGCCGACAGGAGTTCATGAACGCTATCGCTGCAACCGAATATGATCTTCTGATAATTGACCTGTTCTGGAACGGGGAACAGCTGACAGCCCAGGACATCAGTCAGCTGAGAGACAAACCGGGTGGCGGATCAAGACTGATTATCGCCTATATGAGCATTGGAGAGGCTGAGGATTACAGGTACTACTGGCAGCAGAGCTGGAGCAGCACTCCTCCATCATGGCTGCATGGAGAAAACCCTGACTGGCCCGGCCCCTATTCAGGCGTTAATTCTCGCGGCAAACTCAGCGATGTTCTCCTTCTTCAGATCAGAAAAGCTTTCCTTTACCCGCATGATGAGTCGTATGACAGTTCTATCCATGAAAGAAGCTTTCTCGAAATGAACCTCATATCCGAACCACCCGGTCGCGGTTGAGTGATCAATCAGCTCTGACGGGAAATTCTTCCTGATGATATCCCTTTGCTTTTCTTCGTTCTTTTCTCCAGCACATATGAACAGACCAAGTTTCTTTTCAAGCAACTCTGCCTTGAAATCCCGGCAGAATTCCTTAACCTCTTTCTGTATGTTTCCTATGTAGATAGAGCCGCCAATCGCTACAGAATCGTATTCATCAAGATTAGGCACATCATCATGTCCAAGTCTTACAAGATCCGTCGTACCCTGAAGTTCTCCCGCAAGAAGTTGTGCCGCGTTTGCAACACTGCCATACTTCGTTGCGTATACAATCAGATTTTTCATGTTTTTTTCCTCCACCGGTCAGTCATATGACTATCAGGATGGATTTAATGTGATTAGTCTACTCAAGACCAAGCACTGCTGCACACCACGCGAATGCTCCTGCCATTATTTGATCCTCATTCTTGAAGATAATGGCGTAATCGCCGAGTATCGATGCGAGCTCATCCATGTTTATGAATTCAGAGAAAGGGCTTTCCTGAAAGTGTTCGACTGATTCAAATGTATGGCACCAGCTTATATCACAAGAGGTTCGCTCGAACACTGAACAGGCTACTTCGTAGTACTGCACTGCATCCTGAATGTTTCTCTCCTGAAAAGCGGCCATGGAAGCGTCATGAGCTGCAATCAGGAATTTGCAGGACATCTCCTCGTTGTAACAGTACCTTGAAGGATACATGACATTATCCAGGGTTTCAGCGGCCAGTCCGATTTCACGCGCTTCAAGGAGTGAGTCCACCAGTAACAGTTGATCAATCGAATAATCCTCATTCACTGAGTCAACAGGAACAAGTATAAGTGTCTCCGAATTCCAGCTGTAGGATATAATATTAGTTGACATGCTGTAAGGATATTGCGAGGCTACTACTACAATATCTTCCTCCTCATCGAACCAGGAACAGGTCTTTACCGGATTCATGAACATGCCGAAAGAAGTTGAACCAAGATACTGGGTATCTTCCCCATACCCGATCAGTGCAAGTTCGGGTCCATCCGTCGGTTCACCCATAACGAGAAGGTCAAGACTGTCCAGCCCTTCAGGCAGCAGTTCCGCGGGAAAATCCTGAACGTTTATCACATCCGGACCGCCTTTTCTGATCTCCCATTCCTCCAGATAGAATCCGGAATCTTCGGCAAGGGACGGCGATACACTAAACAAAAGAATTGTCAGCAGAGAGAAGCTGAACAGTGATGAACAGTGTATTTTTTTCATTTGAACTCCTTCCTGGAGCTACCGGAAGACAATACTGAAATATGAGTGGGGATTCAAGGTAGTGCGATAATGTAATTGTCACATTAGAATATGCTGAATGGAGGGCTTATAAAGATGATTTCATTCATACTGAATGATCAGCAATTCTCTACCGAACTGCCGCCAGGATCAGTTGCGCTTGATCTCATAAGAAAGGCAGCACGGCTTACCGGCACGAAGGAAGGCTGCAGAGAAGGGGACTGTGGAGCATGTACAGTGCTTCTCGGATTCCCTCAGCAGGATGGAATGAAATATATGGCCGTCAATTCCTGCCTTCTACCCTTGGGAGAGCTGCAGGGCAATCACCTGGTTACTGTGGAAGGACTGAACCCGTCCAAAGGATATTCCCCCGTTCAGAGCCTTATTGTAAACGAAGGGGCTTCTCAGTGCGGTTTCTGCACACCAGGTATAGTAATGTCTCTTACCGGTTATCTCCTCAGCACGGTTTTCCCGACTGCGGAGGAACCGATCTTTTTGCCACAGAAGCGGAAAAGTTGCGGGATTCTGAACTGCTGTTCCTTTCCAGAGAACGGGGAATGAACATAATTACCGTAAAAGATGATCGCTGTTTTACAGGAGCTTCGGCGACAGTCAGGAACATGATGGATTCGGAAGTGTTCAACTGCATCGAAGGTCTCGCATTCAGGATACCGGACAGGAATACAAGATTCAATTTTGAAAAAGTTTCTATGAGAAAACACCTCGATATAGCCACCGTCAATACTGCAGCGCGATTTAAAGTGGAGAACGGAAAGATTCTTGAAGCCGATCTTTCGGCTGGAGGCGTAGCGCCTGTTCCCCTTTTTTTGAGAGAGACTTCCAGGGATCGAGTCAGTCTCTCCTCTCAGGCTCACTACGCGACACCGGGACTCTATTTCGATAAATCGAAAGAGAAGGGAAAACCTTTTGCGTATCATGTTGCCGGAACAGCACTGACTGAAGTAACTCTGGACAGGCTGAGAGGGACATATTCGCTGGATTCAGTAAAGATCGTCCATGATTGCGGAACAAGTATCAACCCCCTTATTGACAGAGGACAGATAGAGGGCGGTCTTCTTCAGGGCATAGGATGGGTAACTCTCGAAGAACTGAAATACAGTAATGAAACACATGCGCTGCTTTCAGACTCACTCGCTACTTACAAGATCCCCGATATTTACTTCGTACCCGATGAAGTACAGATTGAATTTCTTGAGAACCTTTCGGAAAACGGAGGAGTATTCAACTCTAAAGCCGTTGGAGAACCACCATTCATGTACGGTATAGGAACCTATTTCGCGCTTCTAAACGCTCTTCGGGAATGCAATCCCGGAATCGAACCGGAATACTCAACACCACTGAGTACTGAGAAAATGCTGCTGCTTCTCGAACAGAGCTCGAACTGAAGCGGTTGAAAGTGAAGTTCAGGTACAGACGATTCGATATCATTCTGGGTATTCTTATCTATTCATCCGGTGACACCGCAGCTTCTCTCATGCTTTCGGAGTTCTCCATCTGGAGACTTCTTGGAATGATGTTTATCGGCGGGACAGTCTACGCATTCGAGATACCAAACTACTTCAGATGGATTGATTACAGAACGGGTGGTCTAAAAGGAATGCAGGCATCTCTTCTCAGAACGGGACTTGCCTTTCTGTACTTCAACCCGCTCTGGATAGCCCGTCATCTGCTTTTCATCCAGGTTTTCTCAGGAAACTGGGGCGGTATCAATTTCAATCTCCTCAAACTTGGTCTGTACTCTTTTATTGTAAATATCCCTATAACGTTCATTGCCAACTACGCTATTCAGAACAAAATTTCTCTGAAATGGAGGTTTCTCGCCAGTGCAGTGTTCTCGTCTCTGATGGTTTTCTATTATGCACTCAGCAAGGTACTTTTCGGATAAACTCAACAAGGATAAAGATGGAATTTGTTCTGATTACAATTGTAATACAGGAAAGAAAGGAAAAGCCATGTACGGAAGAATGATAATGCTTCTGTTAATGATGACAGCTATTCCCCCTCTTAGCGTTAACGCTGAGCCGTGGTTCGAAGACCTTGAGACATCAATTAACGATCTGCCATGGATATACGAAGCCACCATTCTAAGTGTCGAAAACAGTTCAGCCACCGTTATCGTGAAGATAGTTTTCCTTGGAGATGCGCTTGCCGGCGATACCCTCAATATCAATTTCTGGGAGATGGGTGAAAGCATAGCCTATGACCTGACCGTGGGACAAGAAATACTCCTTATTCCCGACAGCAGCGGGGATCTGCAGATTGTGGGGTTTCCAGGCAACGGTTTCTATCTACTCAAAGGGTATTATGATTTCAATGCTTTCCTGCTTGAGCCAGGCGTCCTGAGCAGAGAAGAACTTAGAATGCTCTGTTCAAACGAATCTTTGAATGAGAGAGTTCTGGAGATCGATATCTGGTTCGCCGGAGCCAGTCAATTCCTCGATGCGAGAGCCATTGAAACGGAAGAGGGCTGGCATATCGAATCACATTATCCGCTTCTGCATAAACTTGATCTTTCAAAGTGGCAGCTGCGACTCGGAGGAATGGACAACCAGCAACTCGAATCATCTGTCTGCATCACAATCCCGGCTGATGATGGAAACGATCTGACTCTATCGGGAAGGGTCATGTCCTGCTCAGAGAATATTTACAGATGCCGAGTATATCCTGCAGCTCCGGTAATCAGAACTATTGATGCTCTATCTCTCTACCTGTCAGACGGAGTCTTTCCAGAACCGCCTGTGCTTGATATTGAAATAATCGGAGCGGATCCTGTGGATCTTGGCCTTCTGGAAGAACCTTTCCTGACAACTGATGAATGGGGCAATCTGATGCTTAGCGGTGAGAATGGGCTTCTTCCGATATGCTCAATCTACATAATGAATACCAACAGAAGACCCACCATAGGATTCGGCGGTATCGGAGATAATGCCGCTTCTATCTTTCTTGACTTCAGCGGACTGCCGGAAGGCCCATCAGGCCATCTTGTCACAGATATAATCGACGTGCTTGAAAAGGGAGTGGTAGAGGGCAGTATCGGCACTGACTTCTCATCGGATTCCGCACACTTCAAACTGCATATCAGGAGACAGTAACCCTCAGTATTCTTAACATGATTAAAGAAGGAGTAAGCAAGATGAAGAAAATCAGCATAATCATTTGCAACCGTTACCAAACGTGTGCAGGTGGGAAGTGTCTGCGTGCTTTGCGAAACCGAGAGGGTGCTTTTGTTCTGTACAAGGGAGAGGAAATTGAAATAGTGGGCTACACCACATGCGGAGGTTGTCCTGGCAGCAACGTAGAGTACGCTCCTGCGGAAATGAAGAAGAATGGAACAGATGTCATCCATTTAGCTACAGGTTTAGTGGTCGGCTATCCACCCTGCCCACGCCTGCAAGCTTTCTGTGAATTTATTCCCGCCAAATATGGACTGGATGTGGTTGTAGGCACTCATCCAATCCCACAAAACTATTACTTGACTCACCATGAGTTAGGTACTTGGAAGTCAGCCAGATGGCAAGAACGTATTCAGCCCATCTTGACAGATAAAGAAACACGTTTGGCATACGATTGACGAAAAAAGTTACAAGAACAGTGTGATATCTTCTATCTTATCCCGAAGAAATCCCTTATTCGACCAAGAATATGATCTCTTTGAACAGGCTGTTCGCGTTCTTGCTCCTCGATGGCTCTATCCACAACTCTGCTTGAAAGATCCTCCAGCCGTTTTTCCAGCATCTCAGAGAGTGGTTCAAGGATCAAGGGTTCAGTTTTCAACAGGTCAGCCAGACCATATTTTTCAACAATGATTACTTCAGTTTCGGACACCGCGGAGACTGATGCGGAGCGGGGTTCACCTGTAAGAAGGCTCATTTCACCGAAATAATCTCCTTCCTGGAGATCTGCGAGATGAGTTTTTCGACCGGAGTTATCAGAGACATAAACCTCAACCTTGCCATCCTCGATAATCAACAGGGAATCACCTGAATCCCCTTGGTGAACAAGCACTTCTCCCTTTGAATAGAGTTGTTTGGAGGAACTCTCAGCAAGTTTCAGGATCTGTTCGTCGTTAAGCAGTTCAAATAGTTCTACTTTTCTGAGCTCATTGATTATTTCTGTTATGAGCAGATCCTTTATTCTGGCATCGTGATCCTCAGGGACAGTTCTGACTGTTACGTCCCTGATCGGGAATGGAATTGAAAGTCCAGCTCTTCGAAGGCTGTACCATATATGTGTTCTGACTGTATTTTCAATTTCAGGTTTTCTGTGATATTCCGAAACCCAGAAACGCACATCATAGTTAACAGAGTAATCATCAAATTCATCAAGCAATACCTGAGGATTCGGTTTTTTTAAAACTCCATCGGTCTTATCGAATATCCCTGATATTATTTTTTTTACCTTTTCAGGTGAATGATCGTAAGCCATTCCGACTTCTATCCTGCACATATGGTGTCTATCAGGGCGGGAGTAATTGGTAACGATATTCTTCGATACGGTAGCGTTTGGAATGATGACATGATCGCCGGCTCTGGTTTGAATAGTGAGAGTCCTCCAGTTCATCTGTACGACTCTACCTTCTTCTTCCCCGACACCTATCCATTCACCCACTTTATAGGGTCTCTCCATCTGCAGGGCCAGACCCGCAAACAGATTGCCAAGTATATCCTGAAGAGAAAGTCCGATAACGGCTGAAAGAACGGTTGACGTGACAAGAAACGCCGTGAGCTTTACTCCGAATATCCCGTTGAGAATGGCAACTGCGACAATAGCCAGAACGATGAAGTTGATCATGTCTATTATCAGTCGCGGAATGTGAATATCGCCCTGTTTCTTCAGAAGATAGTCCCACAGCAACAGGTTAAGAACCTGCAGGATCGTATTAGCGCTAAGTATGATTGTAGCAGCAAGAGCAATCTTGTAGATGGATGATTCTTCAGATACACCGAACATCTTCATCACAAGGTATGATGCGCCGGCAATCCCGGCCAGCAGAATCCATAGTTTCAGCCTGCTGCCCGGTGAATGCTTTCGGATCATCCAGAGAATGAGCCCTACCGCAAGACCGAGAACAACGGCCTCGATACCGTGCAAAATCATCTGCTGACTCAAGAATCAACCTCCCGGGATTAAGATCACAGTAGTATACAATAACAGGAGCAGACCGGGTATGAGAATACCTGCATATATATCGGAACTGACAGAAGCGAAGCATGCACGAAAGTTGACCTGTTCTTTCAGTTAGACTATCAATGCAAATACAGACGTATTGAAATTGAATTACTCCTGTTTTCCGGCTGCTGTTTGCCTGGACTGGACTGTGGTGGGAATAAATATCCTGGTGATATGTATAAGAAATGCAATAAAAGTTTATTCTTTGATTGGAGGATCGAATGTTACCGCTGATGTTTGCTGCTGCACTGGTCGATACGGTTATTGTTCCCCCGGCCGACCTGAATACAATTTATGTACACGAATGGGGAGCAATAACTTTTGCTGAGGAAATAACAATCGGAGCAGCTCCACCATCTGATCCTTTGAGTAACTACACAACTCCGGATGACTGGGACGAACCATTGGCCAGAGCCCCTGTTGTTTACTTCTACGGCGCTGCTTTTCAGGGTACTTTCACTGTCACGGTTCCATCCGGAACATTTATAGAAACCTGGCCGGTCCCTGAGAAACTGACAGCTATTGCCCCCCTGCATCTGGCCAGCTCTTCCAGAGCCGTGTGGACCATCTCCGGTACTTCGTGGGGAGAACGCGATAGAACTGAAACTCCAGCTGGAAGGCATGAACTAAGTTTTTCCCCCGAGATCCTCGATATATGGAGGTGGCCTCCATCGTTTCTGCTGGAGTTCGGTGATGGAATCCGTGAAAAATTCATTTATTACGAGTGTGCTCTAAGACCGCTGAACAATGACGACTTCTATCCGGCACTACTTACGAATGATGGAACTGTACTGAGCCCTGAATATCATGGTGAACTGATAAGATTCATCAAGTCAGACGGGAAAGTAATCATCGATCCGATTACCGGAAGATACGGAACACATCGTGAAATACAGCAGGCAACCGAATATGGGGATATCCTTGAAACCCTCTGTTCCTGGGCCGGTGGAACGATGAAATCAGATGAGATCAACGCCATGTGGACCACATGGGAAGACTGGATCTACGACGGTTCCTGGAGCGGTGATACTCTTCTTGTATTTCCCCTGCCTGATGAAACTGTTGAGAGAATGAGCAGTATTGTACTGGAAACCACAGAAGAGCATGATATAGAATACAGCAGATTCTATGTGGGGATACTCTCAAACTGACGTTTTCAGGATTGCTCAATCCGGATAAGTAAATGAAAGGAGTGGATTATGATCCCTCTGATGTTTGCCGCGGCTCTAGTCGATACTATTATTGCTCCAGATGACTGGAACAGCGTAATCATACACGAGTGGGGAGTGATAACCATCTCCGAGGAAATGTTTATCGAGAGCGTTCCGGACCAGGAATACTCATCGCACCCCTGGAATTCTCCGTCCCTGGATGACAAAGCTCCGGTAGTCTACTTTTACGGACATGATTTCCATGATGCGCAATTCACAGTAGAACTCTCATCAGGACACTTCACCGAGGTTTTTCCTTGCCCGGATGATTTCAACCCTGATGATTTCACAATCACGTGGAGTATTCTTTCGGGATGCAACATGGGGGAATACGAGCTTCCACCATCAGTTCTTCCGGAGAATCGAACCTGTTCCGGATGGGCGATGGATGAATGGAGGAACGGGGCTGCTCATGTACTGGATTTCGGAAACGGGATAATGGACCGATTCATCTTCTACGAATGCTCAATCCCGTTTGATGTAGATAACCCTCCATATCCTTTCACCCGCAGGAGAGGTCTCGATTCCTCGTTTGAAGGCCAGGTGCTGGTCTTTTCAAATGAAAATAATCAGATTAAGATAACGCTCTGCGGAGCGGATGAGATAGCAAACAGTTCGCCGGAGATGGTTCCGTACTCACGGAAAACTGTAATGGAGACGCTCTGTGAATGGTCAAATGGAGACATGAAATCCGATGAACTCAATGACCTGTGGAACACGTGGGAAGATTATGTTCTGAGCGGTGAATGGCATGGAGACAGATTGCTGGTCTTCAGAATTCCCGTTAGTACGATCGACAGAATGACAACGATCAGGCTGGAATCACCTCAGGATCCGGATATAGTTATTAGCAGATTCTACCTGGGGATGGTTCCTTTCAGCTGGATACAGTAAACGGAAATAGAACTTCCGGATTGCAAGTATCAGTACGCGCTATTTTTCTACAATATTCACCAGGATAGTACATTCAGCCACCAGAGCAGTGATTGTTCCGATTGCAGCCCATATTGGAAGCAGTGCCACCCCTACAGCGCCCAATGTTAACGGTACTTCAATCAGGATTTTTCCATCTTTGTTCTTTATGATGATATGCCTTACATTACCCTGATGAACAAGCTCTCTCAATTTGGCAATGATGTCCTTGCCACAAATATTAAATTCCTTTGTTGTCGTATCCTTTTCTTCCGTCATTTCAAAACCTCCAGATGATCGTATCCGGTTTTTTCCACATTAACTGATCTTCCATTTATCAAAACACTCACTATCCCAACGCCTTCTTTTGCGTAACCGACTTTTTTACATCCTTCAGATGTAAATTCACTCTGCTCAGGCGCACTGAAAAGCAGAACAAAATCTTCCCCGGATGAAGCGGCCTCAAGAGGTCTGCCTTTCACCGAGTTGTAGAAAATTGATTCATCAATATCAAGAACAACATCAACCATACTCTCCGAGGCGAGATGAGCAGCTTCGGAAAACAGACCATCGGAAATATCAATCCCGCACCGCACTCCCCTTCTTCTAAGCTCCGCTGCCAGTTCAAGCTCAGCCCGAGGAAGCAGAAAGGCTCTCACCTGTTCCAGTCTGTCCGCTGAAATTTTCCAGGAGCGAGGTTTCAGATTCTCGCCTTCAAGACCACCTGTTTTCTCGAGTATTGCAGGAGCATCAAGTGCCCTGCCAATCGGTCCGGAAAGCCAGAGATTGTCGTCCGGTCGCAGCGTTGATCTTCTTAAAAGAGTTTCGGAGTTATCTCCTTCACCAACTGCGGTAAGTGTGATTCCGAAATTACTCCCCCGGATTGTTTCTCCTCCGGCAATAACACAGTCCTCTCTCTCCATCAACCCTTTGTAGAATCGTTCAATCCAATCAATCTTCAAACCGGGCGGTAATGTGACTGCGACAAGAATCCATCGGGGAGAAGCACCCATGGCTGCGATATCCGATAGTGTCGCTTCAAGCAATCGTCGTCCGAGAACCTCCGGCGGTGCCCACCAGCGATAGAAATGGGATCCCTCAAAAAAGCTGTCCGTAGTCACAACGGGACACTGGAGAGCTGGAAGAATACTGCTGTCATCACCGATAAGACTGAGTGATGGAAAGGTATCCCTCAGCCTTCGTATCAGACCTCTCTCTCCGATATCACCTGCAGTTAAACCAGTCAAGAAAACCTATCTCTCAAGAATGATTTTAAGATGTTCCTTTGCCAGATAACTTCGATTTTCGGGAGTTGTTATGATCGAACTCTCGATTGCCTCTGCCCCTCCGTGGCAGTTGCACTCCGTATCATCAGGATCCATCTTTTTCAGCGCGTTCTCAATCGTTCTCCTTGCCCGAGCAGTATTCACCCTGATGTTTGCCATTACAGCTTCAACTGAGACATCTTCCTCTGATTCATGCCAAACATCGTAGTCTGTAACCAATCCAAGAATCGAATAGCATATCCCTGCTTCCCTTGCAAGTTTAGCCTCTGGAAGTGCGGTCATGCCTATAATAGCATGCCCCTGATGGCGGTAAATATCACTCTCAGCCCTTGTGGAAAAAGCAGGTCCTTCCATACAGACAAGAGTTCCACCTCTATGTACTGTAGCATCTGCTTCTTCCGCTGAACTGGCAAGGATCCCGGATAACTCCTGACAGAAGGGATCACCAAATCCTATGTGAGCAACTAATCCGCCGCCAAAGTAAGTCGATCTTCTTATTCCCTTTGTTCTGTCGAAAAGTTGATCCGGAATAACAAAGTGTCTGGGGTGATACTTCTCCTGAAGACTTCCAACAGCTGATACCGAGATGATCTTTCGTACGCCAATATGTTTCATTGCATATATATTCGCTGCATATGGAACTTCGGAGGGAGACAGTATATGACCCTCGCCATGTCGTGGAAGAAAAACTAAAGGGATTCCATCGTATTCAGCCAGAATCAGAGGCGCTGACGGTCTTCCAAAGGGAGTTTCGGTATTCAGTTCTCCTTCGATTCTGACTCCGTCAAACGAGTAAACTCCGGAGCCCCCTATTATCCCGATGCGGTTTTTCATTATTCTCCGTTCTTGGCAAAAAGGCACTTGCATGTATAGAGATTATATATAACTTATACAACTGTTTGAAAGGTAGTTTAAAGTAACATGCTCAGAAACGATAACCATGGAAGAATCAAGCTATCCGGTCTAACATACGAACAACTGAAATTCTGGCTATCTGAGAACATGGATATGAAGCCTTTCAGAGCAAACCAGATCTTCTCCTGGATTCATCTTAGAGGAGCCACTGTGTTTCAGCAGATGACAAATTTATCCAGGAGTACCAGGGAGCTGCTTGAAACTCAGGCTGTGATAACAACTCTCCGAACTGACAGCTCACTTTCAGCAGAAGATGGAACAATTAAATATTCCTATTTATTATGTGATGATAACAGAATTGAATCTGTACTGATACCGGATCCTCCCAGGCTTACAGCATGCCTTTCAACTCAGGTCGGGTGCAGGATTGGCTGTATTTTCTGTCAGACAGGAAAAATGGGTTTAACGAGAAATCTCACCACTGATGAAATTGTTTCTCAGCTCTATCAGCTGCGAAGTACGACTGAGACACGAATCAGCAATGTGGTCTTCATGGGAATGGGCGAACCCATGGATAACTTTGACGATGTACGTGATGCGCTTTCCATCATCAGCGATGACAGTGGTATCTGTATCGGATCAAGAAAAATCACAATATCCACGGTCGGTTTGCCGGGTGGTATTGAGAAGCTGGCCAATCTTCCAGGGCAGTACGGTCTTGCAGTCTCTCTTCACAGCGCTGTGGAGAAAACGAGAAGAATGCTGGTACCTGCTTCAAGGGCTCTACCTCTTCACAGACTCAAACAGGACATTCTTGAGTACAATCAGGAAAAAGGCAGAAGGGTTACACTTGAGTATTGCCTTATTGAAGGTGTTAACGATACAATTGAAGAAGCTGAAGCTCTTGTGGAATTTACGAAGGATCTTGAATGCAAAATCAACCTTCTGCTTTATAACCGTATTGAAGGAGCTGATTTCAAAAGACCCGCCAGTGATGTCGTAGAGAAGTTCATGAGTTACCTTTACCCCAGATGCCAGGCTGTTACACTGCGCCGTTCAAGAGGAGCCGATGTCGCGGCAGCCTGCGGCCAACTAGGGACGTAGTCTGTTTGGTCAATCTAATGGACATATATCGAATTTATATTATAGATAAATAGGATATTATTTGCGTTTTACACTGTTTTATTCTATAACCACTCAGAATTCAAGCACCGATCAGAAGACAATAGAAGCAAGTATCTTCAATCCGGAGAAATCCTTGTTCGACTCCCCTGCAAGAGCAGAACCAGCAGGTACCCATTCCGGAGAAACAACGAGATCAAGGGAAGTTGATCCACCCAGCATTATCCTTGCTCCTATTTCAGCTCCGATTACAGCGGCTCCTGTTTTCTTACTGTCCTGATTTTCATCTGCTCTATCCCATAGAAAAATTCCGCCTCCATATATACCCAGTAACGGTTCAATTCCCCTCGGTCCCGCATATTTTCTATAGAATGGATATGTTCTGTATCCAATTGTCAAAGGTAGACCGGTAACACCCTTCCAGTTATCTCTGTCTGAGGTAACACTCAAGTATCCGGTTTCAATAATGAAGCAGTTACCAAGAGAAGGTGGTATCTGTATTGATAGCACAAATGCGAGGCCAGGGTTCAGCTGTGTATCGGAATCGAACAGTGAAGGCATCCAGACACCCCCGCCGAAACTCATTTCAAGCTCGCTTCTCTCAGACGCAGCAACGAGTGCGCACAACAGTACAAGGAACAGGATAGCAATTTTCATGTTTTACCTCCTATTAATATTATATAACACTATTAATATGATGAAAATGTTAAAATACAAGGTTTGACCCTAATTTTCTATTCCTCTTCGGGCTGGAAGGTTTTCTGTTTCATAGTAATGTTTAACCTCCCTCATTTCTGTCACAAGATCAGCCAGATCTATAAAACTGTCAGGAGCGTATCTGCCTGTTACAACAAGCTCGACATTGTCCGGGCGCTTCTTAAGTACTTCCAGTACGGTTTCTTTATCAAGAAGGCCAAGGTAAACGGTTACGTTAAGCTCATCTGCTATTATCATGTCATACCTGCCTGATAGCATGGCTTTCTTCAATTTGAGAAGACCGTTCCGGGCAGCGGCTGTATCCTCAGCTGTAGGTTTCTCACCCTTGCACAGCAGTTTTGGAGTACCATACTGCTCTATAGTAATAGTTTCAGGAAAATGTTCAGAGAGAACCAGTTCAGAGTAATCCTGCCCCTTCATGAACTGACCTATGTAAACCTTCATACCGGAGCAGGCGGCTCTGACAGCGAGTCCTATAGCAGCTGTGGTCTTGCCTTTTCCATTACCGGTGTATAACTGAAACCGACCTTCCATATCGCTCCTTCGAGTATAAAGATAAGCAGTGTTGCAGAAGGAAGAAAGTCTGGAGACGGTTCATCTTCCAATTCTGCCGGTACGCATAAGTGAGTGAGTTAGTATATCCAGTTCTGTGGAAATTTCTATGTATCGTAACTTTACACCTTCCGGAACATCCAGAGGTTCCAGCACAAAACTCAGAATCGCATTACACCCGGCTTCCACAAGCTGATCTACACATTTCTGCCCCTCACCATCGGGAACTGCAATCACCGCGATATTGTCACCAAGTTCTCTGATTGTTTCCCGAAGTTCCTTCATCGGTTGAACGGCAATCCCGGCATAGATCTTCCCTTGTTTTTCAGGATCACTATCGAAAATTGCTGAGTAGCTGTATCCGCCGGTACCTTCAAGACCGGACTCAAGGAGAGCTTGACCAATATTGCCTGCCCCTATCACAATAACATGCAAAGGTTTCCCGGTTCCCAGTATCTTCTCAATGTTCGCAAGGAGTTCCTGAACATCGTATCCGGAGCCCTGTTTCCCAAACTCTCCGAATACAGCAAGATCCTTTCTTACTCCCGCTGAAGAAATACTGCATCTTTTCGCCAGATATTCTGATGTAACTATTTTTTTCCCTTTGATTCTGGTATGCCTGAGACACCGCGCATAGTGACTGAGGCGCCTGATGGTTTTCTCTGAAATTTTTCTGCCTGTCAAAATTATCCGTTTCTGTTTGTGAATGTTCGAACTTTTGCAAATCTATACCTGGAATTCACCCGGTCAACCCTCCCTGCAGAGAAATACCGTCTCTCTTGAAAGAGATAGAGAAAATAGAAGGATTCCGCAGATGGAAGAACTATGCAGTGAAATTGGTCTTATCAAAAGGTAATCTTGAATACACAGTTCCGATATTTATCAAGCAAGTTGAAGAAGTGTGGTGCGTCCCCTGCACGGGGACGCACCACACTTCTTCAACTTATACCTGTGCAAAAACTACTTCGCTTCGCGAATACGGGCTAAAACCGCCTTTGCCGTGTAAGCCATACATTCTTCGCAGTTCAACCCACAGTATGCAATAAGAGACATTTTACACTTCATTCATCAACCGAATCCTGAATTCATGAACAAGCCGGGCGATCGGTAAACCCATTACATTGAAATAGCATCCATCCACTCGATCTACAAGCGCACACCCCAATCCCTGTATGCCGTAGGCTCCAGCCTTATCCATCGGCTCACCTGATGAAACGTACATCCTTATCTCTTCCGCGGAAAGCGTTCTGAAATGAACTCTCGTAGATTCGACAAATTCAAAATCAATTCCCCTTTCAGGCCAGATGATACAGACACCCCCGTAAACACTATGCCATCTTCCAGACAGCTGCGTCAGCATATCTTCTGCCCGGGCTGCATTTTCAGGCTTTCCGAGCAGCTTATCTCCGATGGCAACCATTGTGTCCGCTCCCAGAATGGGATGATCATTCCAGGAAGGCATGACGTTTTCTGCCTTCATTCTGGCCCAGTGAAGTACTACTTCCGAGGGTAAGCCGTTGAAGCCGTCTTCGTCTATGTTTCCCGGTGCCTGGATGTACGGTATACCCGCCATTTCCAGTATTGTCTTCCGTCTTGGAGACTTGCTTGCCAGAACAAGTGGGACTTCAGTCTGAAACCACAAGATTCTGTTCACTTTCTCTCGGACGGTGATTTGATCATGATCGTGACCGGACCACTGTTAACAAGTTCCACATTCATCATCGCACCGAAGATACCGGATTGGATTGTAAGACCGCTGTGTGACAGCATTTCGATAAAAAGATTATATAGAAGTTCCGCCTTATCAGGGGAAGCGGCATCAATAAAGCTGGGACGTCTGCCTTTTCTTGAATCAGCATGAAGCGTAAACTGGCTGACAATCATTAATTCACCATTAATGTCCGATATGGAAAGATTCATATTATCACTTGAGTCAGGAAATATCCGCAGACCCATTATTTTCCTGGACATCCATTCCAGGTCTTTATCAGTATCTTCTCTGCCAAAACCGATTAGTGCCAGAAGCCCCGGTCCTGTTTCACTGACTACTCTTTCGCTTACTGTTACAGACACTCTGGAGACACGCTGAAGAAGAACCTTCACTGTTCGGTTTTTTCCATCTCTGTATCAAGGTTAATCTCTTCATGAAGAGAACCGGGAATACCGGCGGATAACGCCACAACAGTTCCGATAATACTGCCAAATGCAACAGGCAATCCAGCCAGCTGGCAGAATCTTCCCAGTCGTAGAGCCCGAACCGAATTGTGTCTGAAAGCAGCAAGGCGAATGACTGATCCGGCTGCGAAAAGCGCTGCTCCCGCCCATCGCAGAATCCAGGGAGAACCGTACGCTGTCAGCTGGAGAAGAAAACTATCAACTACGCTGACAAGCAGAACAGCGTAGAATACGGTATAGGGGAGGCCTCCCTGTCCTCCCCTGAATTTTGATTCAGCCGCGCTCCAGAACAGGTAAATAAGAACAGTGATTCCACATACCTGAAATTCCCTGGATTGCCAGGGCAGGTCTTCAGGATGGATCACTCCCAGAACCGAAAGCACGGCTATGACAGCGATGATCAGTACAAATCTGATGATCATGGCAGCTTACAGAACTCCTGACCAGTCGTCCTCACCGGGAGTTCCGCCAAGTCCATCATTGTTTCCATCGAGCAGATTGCCGTACTGGTCGGCAACATTGCAGGAGACATGGACAGTTAGTGAACCAACGTAATTCCGCTGAAGGAGGCAATATACAGTCGCTGGATTACTTCCCCCTTCAAACCTGAGAGGAATTGAGCTGCTATCATCTGAAATCTGTATATTCGCTCCGATGTAAGTAATCTCATCCATTACCACATCGTTACCGGTCAGACTCTGCTCGAATTCGATCACAACGCTGTTATCAGCCTTGAACGCCGCAGCAACAGTGGGAGGGGTAGCATTTGTATTTGAATCATCTTCCATCTGTATGTCCCAGACGAAATCCGCCTCATCAGGCCAGATGTACCCGTTACCATCCGTATCCAGATAGTTGCCTGTAGAATCAGCTACCTGCGCTGACTGTCTGATGGTGTACCTTGTTCCATAACTGAGACGGTCGGTTGGAACAACAACAATCTCATTCTCAGTAGCGGAACTCAGCTCAAGACTGACCGCGGTGGAATCGGATGTTCTGACAAGCGTGATGTTATCAAGATTCAACAGAGAAACATCCATTGGGCCCTGTAGAAAGATGATGGTAATTTCGGGGTTCTGATTAACCTGTCCGCCACCAACCGGATAATGACTGTTAATTACAGGTGAAATGATATCCCGCATTTCAGCCGTACCGGCAACGAAAGTTATCAGCCGGTCGTCCCATGGAGAACCATCGTAGAGAGCATTGTGATTGGGATCAAGTTCTTTTCCGACAAGATCCCTTGTTCCACCGGCAATAACTGTAAGGAGGTATGCAGTATCATCGGAAAATGTCCCGCTGAGAACTGCAGTTTCATTCTCTAGACAGTATTCAATGGAATCGAACTGAAAAAGCGCTCCCTCGGGATCTGTGGGTATCAGATTAAAAGAGGAGGCGATAATGGTCGCGGCATCCATTGCTTCATCGAACTTGAGTATTATCGCATCCTGTATACCCTCAATTTCGGGATTGAGATCAGTGAACTGATAATTCCCGAATCCGTTACTCTCGGTACCTGCCAGAATAATGTGGGGATGATCGATTCCACTTTGCCATTCCGCATCCGAGTTCGCTTTGAAGGGATTGTCTTCAGCGCACCCAATCAGAAGAAGGAATAGAATCGTAAGACCTGTCGTTACCCTTATCATGATATTCCTTTCCTTCACAGGCTAGAAAGACAGAGTGGCTGAAAGCCGCCACTGGTCAAAACTGCTTCCGAGACCCATGAGATCAATCTGTACAAAATCACTCGGTGAGTATCCCACACCGTACGTGAATGGGATTTCAGTATACGAATCGTCCGATTCAATCCTGGTTCCGTCAGTGGTATTCCACGGATCTTCAACAACCAGAAGCTCGGTTCCGTCACCGTATACTGTATGTGTTGTCATCGGTGAGGCAGATATCAGGTTTGTTGTTTCCACTTCATTCTCCCAGACAAATCCAGGACTTGCACCAAGCCTGACTGATACTTTCGGAAGTACTCCAAATTCAAGTCCAACCGGGATGGATATCCTGGTTGTATTGTTCGTAGTTCTCGTTTCCTCAGTCTGTGACCAGGTACTCGTTGAGACGTAATCATCCGGATCAGCGAACTCATCATCGCCATCTGAATAAGTCTCTACTTCCGTGTTTGAAGAAGAATACTGCACGGTGTTTACATTATCATACATCGAAAACATCGTTCCCATGCTTATAGTCAGAGCTTTGGCAGGGGTTGCCGAGATTTTGAGTCCACCGGTGAATACGTTATCGCTGATATCCCTGCTTACATTGCCGGAACCTGTCATACTCACATCTGTGGTATCTATCAGCGAACCGATGGTCACAATGTATGTTGAATCAGAATTACTTGAATAATCTCCGGATGTGCCGTTAAGACTCATCGTATAGTACGCCCCGGCAAACTCCAGTTTCCAATCCTCATCAATCTGGAACCCCATATCCAGACCGCCGCCAAACCTGTTACCGCTGCTAGAAACGGTAAATTCTTCTGACATATTCCAGACGGAATAATCGTAAACACCGCTTTCGCCCGGAAGGAAGTCCTCTATTCCAGTCTGTCCGATTTCCTGCGACATATCGGATGAGAGCGAAGAAAACTGGAACATTCCGCCAATATCCAATTTGTCCGTCATGGATCCACTTCCGGAAGCGGATATCTGTAAACCATTGCTGGTCTCTTTATCAGTTCCGCTTACATCGTTATCCATGAAATAGGTTTCTACGCCGGTCACCATATTCGAATCAGATATCGTGGTTGAATAGTTCATATCACCACTGTTTATCTCTGATACCGTCTGAGTCATTGAAACTCCAAGACCCAGTTTCAGAGACTCATTTGGAGCCCATGCACCGTATACTCCACCAGATATGCTCGTTGAATCTGATCTTCCTGACATTTTCTGGTAGACTGTATGTCTGGTATCCAGAGTACCGTCACCGTCAGAATCGGTATACTCCGACCATGTACCTTCCACTTCCCCCTGACCGGACACTAGGACAGAGCCTCCGGGACCAGGCAGAATAAGATCTTCCAGAATCCTGTCATCCATGAATTCAGTCAGGATTCCTACTCCGTAAGGCTTTCCGTTTGGAGACCAGCTGCCACCAAGAAGGAATCCACCTCTGGTGCTGTCAGTTTCTTCGAATATCATATCAGTACCCGTAGATAGATTCGAAAGCCCTGTATAAACCCTTATTCCATCCAGATCAAGCAGCCTGTCGGGTACCGGTTGGGTAAAGAGCATGCCTGAATACCACAGGTCAAGATCATCCAGTATCATTCCTCCGGTAGACATGGACCGGAAGGATTGCGGCTGCGCGAATGTGATCCCTGCAACCACGATAGCCAAAAACGCAAGTATTTTCATTAATTGCTTCTCCTTTAGGGTTGTTCATCAGTTCCTGCCTGCATTTCCAATATAAGCACTAGTATTGTATATCAAACAGTGGTAATATATAAGAGTTAAATAGATTACGCAGAAACACCCTCCGCAGTCTTACCTTGCAAGAGCAAACTTGATTAAATGAGTGGCTTCTCCGATTTTAAGCAGAATAATATATATCCCGGACGCAGCAGGTTCCCCTTTATCATCAAGCCCGTTCCAGAAGAAAGCTTCTCCCGGAAGCGGTGCCCTGAAGGAACCGGGACCAATAGCGTTTCTTATTGAGGAGTGGACAGTCTGTCCAAGCAGGTCATACACCGTCATAGACACATCATTCGGTCCGTTCATCATATCAAACCCTATATAGATATCTCCGGTTGAGGGATTTGGATATACTGATGGACTTTCATATCCGGTAGTCTGATTAACGAATACCTGGACCTCCAGTCCTGCTTCTTCAAGTGTGCCGGAAACCGGAATAACAATGCCATCTCCCCCGCAATCGTTTATGGAGAATGAACCCAGTTCTCCCGGACAGAATGCAAACCAGCCCGATTGATTCGTTTCAATGGTGTAGGTGGAATCACCCATGATTATAGTAAGTGGATAATAAGGCAGAAATGCGCCTGAGTAACTCAGTCTTACCGATCCTGTCAGTGAGCGGTATTTCAAGGCGGAAAAGGCGTTCAGAATTCCGTAACCTGTATCATTGTCAGGAGAATCCGCATTCAAGGCCGTGATTTCGAGAATATCAATGATTTCCATCATGGACCATTCCGGATGAGCCTGATGAATTGCACCGGCAGCCGAAGCGGCCAGAGGTGTAGCAAAAGAAGTCCCGTTGCTGAATGAGTATTCGGTTTCTCCCAGGTAGGCAAGCACTACGTTCTCACCAAGAGCACATGCAGAAGGCTTTATTCTTCCATCATAAGTTGGCCCTCTTGAAGAGAACTGAGCAACATTCCCCATGACATCGACAGCTCCCACAGCAAACACGGAATCACCATCAGCCGGTGCGATCAGGGATCCCGAGTCGGGTCCACGATTTCCAACAGCGCTGAAAACAGGCATACCTCTTGATGCGGCAGCATCTGCAGCAATTGTAGTAACGGCAGTATTCCCATCCATATCAGCATAAGTATACCAATCGATGTATCCAAGGGAATTTGAAACCATGTCAGCACCGTTTTCCTCGACCCATTCAAGACCCTGAACCCAGTAATCTTCTTCAGCCTGGTATTCGTCACTGATATCTTCTGTTTTTGCCAGAATGAACGAAGCATCAGGTACTCCACCGCTGAAGGTATCTTTGCAGTATCCTCCCAGGAGAGAGAGTACGGCAGTCCCATGATCAGACTGTCCCGGAGGATCCTCCGACTGCTGTGAGGGGTCATTGTCATCGTTTATGAAGTCGTACTGCAGAATCACATTTATCTGCTGGAATACGATGTGTGTCAAATTGAAACCGGAATCAAGCACGCCTATTACTACACCCTGTCCTGTCCAGCCCCGTTCATGCAGATCATCCATATGAATCTGTGAAAGCTGAAAAGAGGTCAATCCTGATGTTGTTCCCATAATCGGGTAAAAGACAGGAGGTTGAAATGTACTGATGGAAACAGGACTGACACGATCAACAGATGGCAGATTCTTTATTCTATCAATATCATCAGATGAAGTACATACACTCACAGCATTCAGGTATCTTGAAGCTGTCCTGACGCTGCCGGATGGCATGAGTGACGCAACGTTCTCCACATAATCGATCCAGGGATCAAGATCCAGTTCGTCAGCCTCGAAAAGACCGGCAGAGATACGCCTTTCAAATGATGGGGAATCAATAAGTTCAACAGACTTAAGGGCTAGTCTATTCTCAAGGTCCGGACCTCTGTCCGTGAAATATACCCACCATACTCCGTTGTTATCAGATGACTGGCCGTCTGCAATAACATAACCGCTAACAATAAGGATTAAGAGAATCAGTTTCACAAAATTGGTATCTGCTGTATCAGGTATCTGATTGATCCCACCACTGCCAGACGTACCATTCCCCTGTGGAGTCCTGTCTGCATACGAATAGAGCTGATCCCGAAGCACAGAATCCGTCTACTCCAACAGTATAGATCTTAAGATCAAAGGTACGCGGTAAAGCATACGATGTCTGGAGTGTATCACCTGTCCAGGGGTATTCCGTGGTTCCCGAGAGAGTCAGTTCAATCGAAGCGACTGAATTGAACATCGCTATGTGGTATTCCTCCTCAGAATCGATACCCCAGTACTCGTCAACCACACCGTCTCCATCGTAATCATAAAAATCTACTTCGAGAAGGTGAAATTCAAAATCATCTCTGAAGCACGCAAGGTAATGATTTACATCTTTACTGATGTAGGCATATTCAAGATTCTTAAGAACCTTCCAGGCGCTGTCAACAGGGCTGTAGTACTGAATTTGTCCGCCCTCCTCCGTATCAGGAGAGAATGGATTCCAGCATCCCGCGACAATAATTGCAGCAATAATTGCAGAAACAAGCATAGGCATTCTGCTGTTTCTGATATTTCTATAATATCGATTCATTCGTAAGACCCCCGGTTCATATGGTATCAACACCAGAAGAGAATAATTGTTCCTGAACCTCGATTCGTCAACCCTGTAACCTAAATATCTCCAGGATCATCAATACAAGTGACAGAAGTATTCTGCAGTAAATGCAGATTCCATGGTCTGTTGACGACGGTAATAATTGGCTTCATTTTTATGATAGGAGGTATCGTTGATTTATATATCACTGACACTGTTCATATCCCTTGCAGGTAGTACTCCTCTCGACCAGGCAATTGAACTTTACCTGATGGGTGATATGAACGGAAGCATTACCGCGCTTGAGATCCTTCTTGAAGAGGAAGATCTCTCCTTAGATGAAGAAATTCGAGCCTACCACAGGCTTGGTGCTGCATACTATGGAATCGGTGAACCTCAAAAAACTGAATCAGCTTTCCTGAATGTCCTCCTTCTTGATCCATATTACGATCTTGGTCCCTGGGAAAATCCAGCCCTCAGACAATTGCTTGATCAGGTAAGACAGGAAAGCCTGGCTACAGTTCTTATCCAGGGAGAACCGGAGGGCGCTCTCGTGTTTATGAATGGTAATTATGTTGGAACTGCTCCATACATCCAGGACAACCTTATTGGAGGTCAGACTTACTCTTTCGCTATTCTTGCGGAAGGTTACAATTCGGACGTACTGTCCTGTGAAACGCTTCCCGGACAGCTTCATACAATAATCTATGATATGACCCTGATTACTTCTGAAACAGAAGTTGCCTTCCTGGACACAACGGCAATCGAATCTCACCCTGATTTGATTCCCAACGTAACTGAAGAAATGGAAAATGGGTCTTCAGATCTTCAGGAAGATTCCGGGCAATTAATAGCTGTAGAAACAACAAACGCAAGCTCTGCCGAGATTGTCGGATCCATAAACACGGATCAGCTGACTGAACTCCTCCAGGGTGGTATTCAAATGACCTCCCTAGGAAACATCGGTCCTCTCACCTCAGGGCCTTCATCACAGACGGGGTCCAGCGGTGACCAGGAAATTGAAAGAAATCCAACACTATTCGAGAATACCAACCAGACAATTGAGACAACTTCTGAAAGTCAGGCTCGAATGGTTTTCTCCGACATCAATCTGGGAAATGATAATATTCTTCAGACAGCGCCCGGTTCAACATACAGTTCAAGAACTTCAACAGAAATCATGGAAGTTCTTACCTCAAAATCGAGTTCTCTTGCATTCATTTATAACAAGCATCTTCGTGCTGATCCTATCCTTGCAGGAACTGTGCTGATCGAAATGATAGTGCAACCCAGCGGTAGAGTTTCAGACGTCTCGATCCTTGAATCGACAACATACAATCCTGCTTTCGATCTCGAACTTGCTGCAGCTGTGGGAACATGGAGATTCGGCGCAGTGGATGCGGATGAAGGTCCACTTCCGGTAGTTTATCCCTTTAATTTCTCGCACTGATAAACGATAAACAGTATTTAACCATGAATTGGAGAATAGATTGAGTGAAAGCAGAGTACTTGAGATTCTCAGGTCATGCAACGCATTATTGGAAGGACATTTCAGGTATACATCCGGTCGTCATGGCAGCGAATACTTCGAGAAAATCCGCATAATTCTCGAACCACGCTTCGTCGATGAACTAGGCAGAATGATGGCCATACAAATGGATACTCTGAAAAATGAGATAGACGTAGTTTGTGCTCCTGCATATGGCGCAATAGTCTTCGGATTTTCCACAGCACTGCATATGGGGAAAAACTTCGCTTTTCTTCAGAGAAACAATGACGGAAATATGTCTGTTCGATCAGGTTTCAGAAATCTCGTTGCAGGCAGCAGGATACTGCTTGTCGAGGATGTGTCTACCACCGGTGGAAGTATCATTGAATCAATAAGCGCGCTGGAAGCACTCAATGCCAGGGTTGTTCAAGTCGGGCTTATTGTGGATAGAACAGCAGGAACCATGAATATCGGAGTACCATATAAAGCACTTCTGTCTGTTAAAGCTGAGAGTTGGCCTCAGGATGAGTGTCCTCTTTGCAACAGAGGGATTCCTATTACAACACCGGGCTCATCCGGCAAATCCGCTGTATGACAGCAACCGCTTCGCCGGTTATTATTGCTTTCGGGTACAGGATATCACGCAGTTTCGTCCTGCTTCCTTTGCTCTGTAAAGAGACGCATCAGCAGCAGATACAAGCGCCGAGGAGTGTTGCACTGAAAGAGCTGCTGTACAGGTTCCGATGCTGCAAGTAATTTTGAGTCCCTGAATAATCTTATTCAGATTCATTTCCGCTATTTCAAATCGAATGCGCTCTGCAATTAGAATTGCTTCATTATTGTTAGTTCTGGGAAGTACAATAAGAAATTCCTCACCACCGTAACGCCCTATTCTGTCAAATGATCTGCATTTCTCGATAAGCTTTTCGGAGAAATTGATTAATACCTTATCTCCTGCCTGATGGCCGTATGTATCATTAACCGCCTTGAATTTGTCCAGGTCCAGCATGAGTACGCTTGTCGATGAGCCATCTCTCCTTCCACGATCAAGTTCCATATCGAGTTCTTTTAAAATCGCGGCATGATTAAGAAGTCCGGTAAGACCGTCAGTTCTTACAAGATATATAAGCCTTCGATTCAACTCGACTAATTCTATCTCGAGCTGCGCGGTTCTTATTCCAACTCCTATCCTGGCTCTCAGTTCAATTGAATCGGTCGTCTTGGTGATATAATCATTCGCTCCAGCCTTCAGAGCCTCACTGATACTATTAGATCCTTCACGGGCACTGTTCATTATGATGTAACAGATATTCCCGTTTTCAATACCGCGTATGGCACGGCAGACATCTATCCCATCCATACCGGGCATCATCCAGTCAAGTACTACAACAGGATACCCATGCTGCTTGATCTGTTCAATCGCTGAGTTACCGTCGTTGACGGTAACAGGTTCATGCCCCATATCTGAAACCAGTTTGGATATGATTTTTCTGATGACCGGATCATCATCTGCGATAAGAATTCTCATTCAGATTTCCATTCTTCTGTAGTTCTTTATACAATATTCACTGAAAATGCTACTGAAACAAGAGCATATGAGAAAAAAGGGAATCTTAAGACATTGACGTTGAATTAGATTTCAGGCCAGATTCACGATCAGGGATTCTGATTGAAAAATTCCGCAAGCTGCTTATAAAGTTCAGGAGCTCTCTTTTTCATTTCAAGTGGTTTTTCAAAGAAAGCTTCAACTGAACAGGCGAAAAATTCAGCAGGATTGGTACCCGCGTACTGGCGAAGTATCGATCTTCCGGAATGAACCTTTTCAAACTCCGCCTGCATGACCTCCACCCATGGACGATAAGCTCCCAGTGACAGTTCGCTGGGAACTCCATCCGGGTGATAACCGTCCAGAATATGAGCGAACTCATGGTATCCTACATTGTATCCGTCATTGTCATGCTGAAATCCGCGTAGAAGATGCGGGAGTGAGAGTATTACGCTACCTGCGGAATGCACAAGCCCGGTAGCGACAGTATCTGATCCTCTTAAATCAGTGGAATATGACCCGTCCGCCCTGAAACCTCCGGGGTAGATAAGGATTTCACCAAAATCACGGTACTCCCATTCCGGTCTTTTAAAGATTAGACGTATGGCGGTTGCCGCTACAAGCAGTTCAATCTTCCTCGTAATCTCCACATCATCCACACCCGAAATTGTATGTTCAGACAGGAATATTGCTATATCCGATTCATAAATGTGTTTATCTTCATTTGAAAGAGATGAGTAGAACGATACCCATTCCAATAGTATCTTTCTGTCTTCATCTGTAAGAGGATTTTTCGAGATTTTTCTTCTTTTCAGATATTTCGGATAGTAAAAAACAAAGTAGTACAGCCAGCCACCGGCAAATACGAATGGAATGACGATCAAAGCTTTGCCTGTAATAATGAATGGAAGGCTGAACAATATGCAGACCAGGGCGGTAAGAAAGAGTCTGAATTCAATCTGTCTACGTGGAAATATTTCCATGAAGCCTACATTTCCTTTATGAAATGCCGCTCCACATGTATTCTCTTGAGTTCTCTGGCGAAGATTTTCCTGTCGACTTTTTCACTCTTCAGTTCCTGCTCGGCTTCCTCAAGCTTATGCTTCTCAAGACGGAAAGCTCTCCAGGCTTTGCTGTAAACGTCTCGCAGCTGGACAAGTTCTTCTTTTTCCAGCTTTTTTCCTTCAGCATTTTCTGTAGCTTCTTTGGCTTTCTGGTAGGCCGTTCTTGCTTCTGACGCCAGTTCTATCTCCTCTTTTACTTCCTTCTTGAATTCCTTTATCTCATCCTCGCTGAAACTCATCTCCTCCTTGATAGCCTCTTCAATTTCATCAAGCAGCGGGGAAAGAAATGACCGCATATCATCGATGAAATCCTGATAGCGTTGAACTGTCCGGACAAGCTTCTTCTCCTTGCGTTTGTTCTGAATACCGTTGAGCTTTTCCTGCCAGACGTGCATCTGGCGAAAACTGTCAACAAGATCTCTGCGAAGCGAGTTCTTGTAGTGAATGTCTGTCTTCAGTCTTCTTTCGGCTGTAGTATGATCGTTCATCTGATTACTCCCTCTATAATATTTTCAAATTAGCTAAGTGTTGATATTTTTGCGAATGGAAACAGTGTCGATAAATGGCGCATAAACCGCTTTTTGTCAAGGTTATCCCGTAACGGCTCCGAGTTTGCTTTCTGAATTCCGCTGCTGCTCTGCGTCCTTCTCAAGCGCGGCATAACTGAACCGTATTCCCTCTTCTGGAATAAGTCCCAGCTTTTCAACAGCGTTCATCACATCATCCTCTGAATGAGCCTCTATTTCAACGAAGCGGCCAAACCAGAGTTCATCCAGACATATTTGAGCTTCTCCAAGCCTGCACTCTCTTCTAATCTTGTCATATCTGTACACTACGCCATATCCCAGAAGGCTCAGAAGCTCCAGAGCATCCTTCGGGGAGCAATCGAGTATCGCTTCTTTTTCCAGCCTTACTTTCAGAGCAGTGGCTGGAATAGGTTTCTTGACTGTCAGGAGAGTTCCTTTCTCTGCGTTTCGCAAACGGAGAAGCACATCCCTTTCCCTGAGAGGTCCGCCCATAAGATCCAGTATCAGATTTTCTTCTTCAACCGGATCTCCTATATGAATACCCAGTTCATCCAGTCGCTTCTCGATATCCGAGAAATCCTCTAATTTGAACTTGAGCTCCATCTCAAGCAATGTTCCATCTCCTCTCGATTTATGATATTTGACCATGGCACTATGATAACGTAAATTTCAGGCTTGTGGAGGACTAGTCTAATTGGTAAGGCAGCGGATTTGAAATCCGCCGGGTTTAATCCCTTCGGGGTTCGAGTCCCCGGTCCTCCGCCAGAAGGGGTCGGACGCCACTTGCGGCACTTGTAGTTATTTGCAAGTGCCGTAAGTGGCGTCCGACCCCATACAGAAAGAGACCGAGGATAATTTCCTCGGTCTCCTTTTTTACTTAAACTATTTGGTCCGATGCCCTAGAAGCCCGTACCAACCATTTTCCATGCGCCATCTTCAATTACGCATTCAACTTCGTCTTCCTGAACTTCGCCCATGAATCCTGTTGAAGTGAATACAACAGCGCTTTCACCATCTTCAGCAATTTCGCTGCCGGTAACTTCGAATTCCAACATTTCCATCGCTGGACCTATATCAGCGTACATTGGACGTACTTCCTCTGGAATTCCACCCGCGATAAATTCCGATGCCTTATCGATGTCGCCACCCTTTAGAGCATCATAAAAGCCTGTTACGGCATCCTCAGGATTACCTGCACCACCGCCGCCACAAGCCATAATGACAAGTCCGGCAATACTAAGAACAGCAAGAAATTTACGCATTTTCAACCTCCGATTGAGTATTTAGGAGCAGTACATGTTTCCAGAAAGATGGAATTCTGCAACCCCTGATGAATTAAATAGAACTGAAGTATACTACAAATGAAATCTCCGCAAAGTCAACAGACTGAAAGGGTATCAGAAAACTCGTTCCAGAATAGAAGATCCGTTTACTTTCCAGGAGGATTCTTCCCAGGTCACCTGCAGATTCAGAGAATAACCTGAAGACCATTTGAAGACAACGGTTGCATTGCGGCCGTTCAAGGAGGCTTCTTCGGATACAATGTTACCCAGCGGTGGAATAGAAGTACTTTCAAGCACCATGGAAATGAAATCTGCTGATGTCATCCATAACAAATCATATACGGTAATCGACAGACCTGCATATCGGACGAGTTCTTCTGCCATATCAGGCTCATTCTCAGCAAGTTCCTGAAGCTGTTCAAATCTCATTTCAATCTGAACATGAAGACTTTCCGACATCAGATCGAGAAACCATTGCCCATCTCGACTCTCCACAGCGTAAAGCAGGTCCCATGCGGTATCAATGGGCGTTGCAGGGACAACCGAAGACAAAGACAGAATAACAGCAGCAATCAGGAGATTCCGCAGGAAATCCATGTTCTTCCTTCCCTGATAACCGATACGTAAAATCTGCCATCCGCAGCGATTTCAAATCTATGTCTTCCAGGAGAGCAAACTCTTCTTCCTGCGATCCTTCCAGATCTCTCTATCACTATTTCTCCCTTTCCCGGAAGATCAATCACTATTTCACCATCAGTTCTCGAAGCTCTGAATCCTGTTGCGTCTCCATACAAATGGTTACTGATAAAGCATCTGCCAGTTCTAAGCGCGTTGATTAGTTGAATCTCAGCTTCATTGCTCGAATCTGACAATTCCCTATCAAGAAGTATATGCGTTCTTAGCCTTTCGAACAGCATTCCGTAGGGAAAGACATTAATTATAAACGGTCCAAATCCATATCTGAATGCATGCGCGTCAGGGCCTCCGATCACGCAACCTCCGGTAACTTCCCATAACTCTACCGCGGCAGGATCCGGATGTTCCACATACCTGTCCGGAGACAGAAGCTTCAAGGGGGCGTTGAAAATACTTATTCCAGCCTTCCATTCGGACATGTAATTCCAGATTTCAACACCCGATAATCCGGATATATTTTCAAGTGTCCATGGATAACTTTGAGTTCCGCGCAGCTTTCCCGCGGTTTCTGTTGGATGAGCTGCAATACAGATCCCGCCGCTTCTGTTCACGAAAAGTATCTGTTCCCCGGTATCATGGGAATCAGGGAGCCTGTCAACACCATATACAAGCAGGTGATTATTCTCATACTGATCTTCGAGTTCAGCTCCCACCAGCACATAGAGATCGTCGTGCCAGCCTCCGAAGCCCTCATCCCTGGCTTGAAGAGTGTTATGATCGTTAATACCGAGTATATCCACATGCGCTGATCTGGCTTCCTCGATCACTTCAGTTATGGAAGCAGTTCCATCAGATGCGTCTGTATGAACATGCAGAATCGCAGTCTTCTCTATCAGGCTGGACATAGCGAATCTATCGAACATTCAATCAGCGTGGGAATCAGTTCAGCTGAGGACAGTTGTCTTCTCATACTTCATCCGTCTGCGAAATTTCATCACCTCGAATACGCCCAGGAATATCAGTGCTGCACCAATAACGAACAGCCAGTCAATCATTCCGGGACTGCTGAAGTACAAAAACCCGCTTATCAACGGCACATATACTGCCGTAAGTATAAGACCGATAGATCCCAGAATTGACCAGAGCAGAATTCTGTTATTGAAGAAATTCCTGTTAAAGACGGAGGTAAGTTTATATCTCCGGGATAACACATTGGCGAACTGACAGAAAGCGATTGTCAGATAAGCAATTGTTGTCGCCCTGAGATATTCAGCCGGAAATGCAGCCATGTGTGAGGGAAAAATCTCCCCGGTCCGGAACATACTGAGCGCGTAATTGCCGAAAGCGAGCCCGCCAATCAGTACTCCGAGGAACAACACCTCCATGGATGACTGCCTGTTCATTATATGATCGCACTGTTTTCTGGGGGATATATGCATGATACCCTTTGCTGAGGGATCAAAGGTTAGGCACGTAAGGGGCATTACTTCCGCGAGGAGATCGATTGCAAGGATCTGAAGGGCAAGGATTGGTATTGCCCAGTTGTCCAGGGCAACCGCGGTAAGCCCGAGTATTACGATGGCAAGTTCGGCGGCATTCGTGGTCATTGAAGCAAGAACGGTTTTCTTGAGATTACTGTAGATCGTCCTTCCTTCCCTGATAGCCTCCACCAGGGTCGGGAAGCTGTCATCAAGGAGTATCAGTTCGGCAGCTTCCTTAGCAACATCGGTTCCTGTAATTCCCATGGCAACACCTATATCCGCCCGCTTGAGCGCGGGAGCATCGTTGACGCCGTCGCCTGTTACAGCTACCACCTCATCCTGATCCTCAAGAATATTGACGATTCTGAGTTTGTGCGCAGGACTCACCCTTGAAAATATCACCGAATCATCCGTCATGAGAATCCGTGTAAGCTCCTCATCGTTCATGTCTTCCAGCTGTTCCCCTATGTAAACGGAGGGTTCCCCCGACCGGCACAGGCCGATCTCCCTGCCAACCGCCTTTGCGGTTATGGCATGATCTCCGGTCATGATTACTATTCTTACTCTGGCCTCACGACATGCGGCTATAGCCTCTCTCACTCCCTCTTTTGGGGGATCGGTCATTCCCACAAGGCCCAGGAAGACGACATCTTTCTCAATCTCCTCCAGTACGTAATCACTTCCATTCAATTCGAGGGGTCGGAAGGCAATAGCCAATACCCTCAGTGCCTGGTTGGAATACTCCTCGTTGACAGCCCTTATCCGTTCTTTGTCCTCATCGGTAATGGGTACGGCTTTACCGTTCCTGTAAATGTACTTCGAAATGGCAAGAACACTGTCCGTTGCGCCCTTCATGGCCAGTTCAATCCTGTCGCCGAATTTCCGTACGGAACTCATCCTCTTTCTTTCGGAATCAAAGGGAAATTCGTGAATCTCAGGATTCTCCTCGTCCTCACCTGGACTTCTGGTTCCCAGTTTTGTGGACATGGTTACAAGGGCAGCCTCAGTCGGGTCTCCAACTGGATACCAGCTTTTATGATCTTCATCCGGAGAGTGTATTTCAGCATTGGACGCCATCGTTGCGGCATCCATCATTATCTCTATTTCATCTATATCTTCTTCGGTTAGAGGGTTGCCATTCGAATCAAGTATCGTGCCCTCCGGCCTGTATCCTATTCCTGTAAGCTCGTATTCACTTCGGTCGAACCAGACCTTCGTTACGGTCATTTCGTTTTTAGTAAGGGTGCCTGTTTTGTCCGTACAGATAACTGTAGTTGAACCCAGGGTCTCAATAGATGGAAGACTTTTAACGACAGCTTTTCGGTCAGCAAGCCTTTTACTGGCAGCGGTAAGAGCGACGGTTACCTGGGCGGGAAGTGCCTGTGGAACTGAAGCAACAGCAACACCAAGAGCAAGTATCATACTTGTCACAACCGGAAATCCCTGCCAGAGAGCCACTCCGAAGAGCCCGATGCTGAGAACAACGACTATTAAGGTCAGCCATTTTGCCAGGATTCCCAGTTCCTTCTGCAGAGGGGATTTAACAGCAGCCGTTTCAAGGGTCATGCTTGCTATCTTGCCCATCTCGGTGGCCATACCGGTTCTGACAACAATTCCTGTTG
The DNA here is from genome assembly GCA_030620995.1 of Candidatus Aegiribacteria sp. GTDB lineage: Bacteria > Fermentibacterota > Fermentibacteria > Fermentibacterales > JCC-6 > Aegiribacteria. The sequence continues at coordinate 16,297 of JAUXIK010000006.1, read as the reverse complement.
CGCTGCCCGTCGCTACCGTTGTACCCATGAATGCCATGTTTTCCTGATCGGATATTATGCATTTGTCTCTGATAGCGTTTGTATGCTTCTCCTGGGGCATGGATTCACCTGTAAGTGAAAATTCGACAGTTCGGAAGTCGAAAGATTCAAGAAGCCTGATATCGGCGGGAATCCTGTCCCCTGCCTCAACTTCAACTATATCCCCGGGCACAAGCATGCCCTGGGCTATCTCCGTAAGCTCCCCGTCAACCATTACTTTAGCGGGAGATTTGATGAGCTCCTTCAGCCGCTCCAGTATCTTCGCGGCTTTGTACTCCTGAATGAAACCGATAATTGCGTTGATAATGACTATTACGAACATTACGGCGCCATCACGGTAACTGCCTATGGCAATTGAAACGATTCCCGCCACTATAAGTACAAGAACCAGCAGGTCCCGGAACTGCTTTAGAAAAACCATCCATTTTGGAACGGTTACATCTGCGACAATTTCGTTGGAACCCACCCGAGAATGTATCTTTTCAGCGGTCTTTCTGGATAATCCCTTTTCGGAAGAACCAAGGCTTTCAAGGGTTTCCCGCGGAGTCAAACGGTAATAATCAGTGTTCTCCATAAGTGCTGATCCGCTGTTATCTTTCTGCATATTACCACTGTTTCTAATTGTTTGACTGATCTGACTTCACGCAATGGATCTTGGTAGTTCTCTGAACAGGAGGACTACTTTCTTCTGCGCTTGATCTCCTTGATAAGCAGCGGGATTATCTCGAAGAGGTCACCAACATAACCCTCGTCACAGAACTCGAAGATCGGCGCGGTAGCGTCCTTATTGACGGCAAATATCCGGTCGGAGGACTGCATGCCGACCCTGTGCTGAACTGCGCCGGATATTCCGAAGGCTAAATAGGTTTTCGGCTGCACGGTTTTACCTGTCTGACCGACCTGATGAGGATAGGAAATCCATCCGGAGTCGATTGCCGCCCGGCTCGCTCCTATGCTGCCGTCCAGAAGGTCAGCCAGTTCCTCCAGGAGAGCGAAGTTCTCTGGATTCTTGAGCCCTCTTCCACCTGCTACTATTATCTCGGCCTCTGTGATATCGACTTCCCCTTCATCCAGAGGATTGAACTCCAGCACTTCGGTTCTGCTTTTCAGGTCTTCGGGAGTCAGTTCAATTTTCTCGATTTCTCCATTGCGGTTTCCATCGAACTCAAGGGCTTTCATGACTCTTGGCCTGACAGTTGCCATCTGGGGCCTGGTATCCGCACAAACAATTGTAGCCAGAATATTCCCGCCAAAGGCAGGTCTTGTCTGAAGCAGACCGCCTGTTTCCGGATCAATCGCAAGTTCTGTACAGTCAGCTGTAAGCCCCGTATTAAGATTCTTCGCGATTCTCGGCATGAGATCCCGGCCTGTGGTTGTTGCCGCGGCAAGGACTATAGCCGGTTTCTTCTGTTTAATCAGTTTCTCAACCGTTCGCGAAAAAGGTTCCGTCCTGTAATGTTTGAATACGGGATCTTCAGCGATATATACTCTGTCAGCACCATAATGAATAAGCTTCTCCGGCCATTCCCCTCCTTTTTCAGTAAGCAGGGCAACTGACACGACGCTGCCGTCTACCTCGACTAGTCTTTTCGCTTCGCCAAGGAGTTCAAGAGTACTGTGATCTACAATCCCGTCGCGGTGTTCGGAAATGACCATTACCCCGGAGTAATCGCTGATACAGGTACCGTCGGTTTCACCTGTGCGAATGATAATAGCTCCAAAAGAGCAGGAAGACTCACAGGCACCGCAGAGCGTACAATCATCACTGATAACGGCAAGATCATCCTCCATGGAGATGGCTCCGAAAGGACAGGCCGGTACGCAGGCTCCACACCCCACGCAGGTTTCCTTACGCACTTCTATGCTTGCCATCAGGAAACCTCCGTTCCAAGCAGGCTGTCAGCCATGAGTTTTGCCAGTTCTTCAGGCTCCCCATGATGTATCTGTCCATCTGTGAAAATTTCCGGAGTTGCTATGCTCACAACTCTGGTAGGTGAACCATCAAGCCCCACCTCTCCCTCAGAGAGTTCGAGATCATCTTTTCCCCATACGGGAATCTCTATTTTTCTCGCCTTCATTTTTCCTTTGAGCGATGGAAGCCTCGGGATATTCGCGTCTTTGAGAACGGTAACGACAACGGGAAGTGACGACTTGATCACTTCACTGCCGCCCTCAACGTATCGTTCAGCTATGATGTGTTTCCCGGTAAGCTCTCTGACCTTCCCTACAAAGGTTATCTGAGGCCAGTCCAGTGATGCTGCAATGCTGGGACCGGTTTGAGCGGTATCACCGTCAATCGCCTGTTTGCCGGTCAAGACAATATCAATGTCACCTATTTTCTCCACAGCCGTAGCCAGAGTATGGCTGGTTGCCCATGTATCAGCTCCCGCAAATGCTCTGTCCGAAAGAAGTACAGCTTCGTCAGCTCCCATGGAAACCGCTTCGCGAAGCACCGCCTCCGCCTGTGGAGGACCCATTGAAACGACAATTACGGTTCCGCCCAGTTCATCCCTCCATTTAAAAGCTTCCTCAAGAGCATACGCATCGAAGGGATTGAGGATCGAGGGAATTCCCTCACGGATGAGAGTTCCCCGCTCTTCGTCTATCCGCACCTCAGCAGTATCCGGAACCTGTTTTACCGCCACAACTATCCGCATGACTATTTCCTCCTGGCCGCTGTTTCCTTGATAAGCGCGGAAGCAATCACGCTGCGTTGAATCTGATTCGTGCCTTCATATATCTGAGTGATCTTCGCGTCGCGCATCATCTTTTCAACAGGATACTCCTTCATATAACCGTATCCGCCTAGAATCTGCACAGCGTCAGTAGAAACTTTCATCGCGACATCGCTGGCGAATACTTTTGCCATTGCGGATTCCTTGTCATACTTCTTTTCTCCTGCATCGATCATTCTCGCAACACTGTACGTGAGCGCCCTTGCCGCTTCAACCTGTGTGGCCATATCGGCGAGCATGAACTGTATTCCCTGGAAAGAGTCAATCCGCTGACCGAACTGTTTTCGCTCAGAAGCATATTTAGCCGCTTCATCAAGCGCTCCCTGAGCGATGCCGACTGCCTGGGAAGCCACGCCTGGGCGCGATCTGTTGAGTGTTTTCATGGCTACTATGAAACCGTAGCCCTCTCTTGAAATGAGATTCTCCTCCTGAATTCTGCAATCTTCGAATATCAGCTCCCGTGTGGCGGAAGCCCTGATACCCATCTTATCTTCCTTCTTGCCGTAACTGAAACCCGGGGTTCCCTCTTCAACGATGAAGGCTGAAAGCCCCCTCGCACCTCTGGAAGGATCTGTCAGAGCAATAACAGTGTAAATCTGTGCCTCTCCGCCATTCGTAATCCACTGTTTCGTTCCATTGAGAACGTAGTGATCACCATCCTTTATCGCTTTGGTCTTCACTCCACCCGCGTCGCTTCCTGCTTCCGGTTCGGTAAGCGCGAAGGCTGCAAGTTTTGCACCGGATGCCAGGTCGGGAAGATATTTCTTTTTCTGTTCATCGGAACCGGAAATCAGAATCGGCATTGCGCCAAGAGCATTCGCTGCATAGGATACGGCAATTCCTCCGCATGCCCTGCTGAGTTCCTCTGTTGCAACACTAAGCGCCATTGAACCGCCACCGAACATCTCTGCTGATCCGCCGTACTCCTCCGGAATGTAAATGCCAAGCAGATCACTCTCAGCCATGATTTTCATTATTTCCCGCGGGAAACGGTTCTCTTCGTCAAGCTCAGCTCTGATCGGAACGATATACTTCTCGGCAATTTCAGCACAAATTTCCTTTATATCATTAAGTTCTTCGGAAATGTAATAATTCACATCAAACCATCCTCTCAAAAAATTCAAACGCTCTGGCAGCTGCCGCTTCACGGGCTGCCTTGCGCGTTCGGCCGATACCTGTTCCAGCCTCTGCTCCATCAATAATGACCGAAATAGTAAACACAGGATTATGATCCGGTCCGGTACTGGAAACCAGTCTGTATTCAGGGAGTGTCAGCCCTTTTGCCTGACAGTACTCCTGAAGAGCACTCCTTGCGTCAGGCAAGGGATTGATATCCGAAGATTTCTGTAAAATCTCCCTCTGCAAAAATTCTTCCGCCGCCTTCAGACCTGAATCCAGATAGATTGCCCCGATAATTGCCTCCAGAGCATCAGCGGCAATAGTATCGATTGCTCCTTCAGATGCATCAAATCCATTCCCAACCTGAACGAAACGATTCAATCCGAATCTGCGTCCGTGTTCGGACAGATTCTGTTTCATGACAATTTTGATTTTCCTCCTGGTCAGATGTCCCTCTGACTCCTGAGGATATTCAGTCATAAGATACTCTCTGGTTACCAGTTCAAGTACGGCATCGCCAAGAAACTCCAGTCTTTCATAATTATCTCCGGAGCTACTGCCTTCGGTACAGGAACTGTGTGTAAGTGCTTTTTCGAGAAGGTCTGGATTACTGAACCTGTATCCGAGAATTTTCTCCACCTCAGATACCGGATGCCCGGTCATCTGATTACTTCCCCATGTACTTCTTCAGGGCAAGTGTGACATTATGACCACCGAAACCAAGTGAATTGGATAGCGCATATACCAATTCGGCTTCTCTGGCTCTGCCCGGTACATAATCCAGATCACACCCTTCATCAGGATTTACCAGAGTCGCGGTGGGAGGTACAATTCCTTCGCTGAGAGCAAAAGATGTAAATATTGCCTCTATCGCACCGGCAGCTCCAAGCATGTGTCCGGTAACTGATTTAGTTGAAGATACCGCTATTCTTCTGGCTTTTTCCTCACCAAGAGCTGTTTTTATCGCTATTGTCTCGTTTATGTCATTAAGCACCGTGGATGTTCCATGGGCATTGATGTAATCAACCTGTTCAGGTTCTATCCCGGCATCTTCCATGGCAAGTTTCATAGCTCTTGCTGAGCCTTCACCACCCTCAGAGGGGGCTGTTATATGGAAAGCGTCACAGGTCATTCCGGACCCGACAACTTCAGCGTAAACATGAGCCCCTCTGTTCAGAGCATGTTCCAATTCCTCAAGTATCACTACAGCGCCACCCTCAGCGATTACAAATCCATCTCTATCCCGATCAAACGGTCTTGATGCGGTTTCAGGGTCATCATTCCGGGTTGAAAGAGCTTTAAGAGCACAGAATCCACCAACTCCGGTAAGAGTCAACGGAGCTTCCGATCCTCCCGCAAGTATCGCGTCAGCCCTGCCGAGTCTGATCATATCTGTAGCGACAGCAATAGCGTGTCCACTTGAAGCACAAGCGGTTACAGTTGAAAAATTCAATCCCTTTGCGCAGATATCGATGCCTACTCTTCCGGCTGCGATATTACTGATCATCATCGGACAGAAGAACGGGTTGATTCGACGCACACCGCGTTCCAGAGCAACCTTATGCTCTCTCTCAAGTGTGGTTATCCCGCCTATACCCGAACCAACAATAACACCAAGCCTTTCAGGGGAGATCTTTCCCTTAAGACCTGAATCAGCGAATGCCTCTCTGGATGCGATCATGGCGAACTGTGTGTATCTATCTGTTCTCTTTGCAAGTTTAGGATCTAAATAGTCAAAAGGATCGAAATTCTTTACTTCCCCAGCTATCTGACTGGGAAACTCTTCCGGATCAACAATGGTCATTCTCGTAACCCCGCTCCGTCCAGCCAGAGTACTCTCCCAGCTTTCAGGAACTGTCAACCCAACAGGACTGATAGCACCTACTCCAGTAATTACAATACGTTTCCTCATAGAATTCGTCCCCTGTTCTTATATCGTTCTGAACAGAACCAGTCTATTTACACAGTACCGCACCGCAGCAAACATTTTCCTGCGGTGCGCACCGTGCGAATAAAGCAGTTCCTTTAATCGAGACCCTTTTCCTTGAGATACTCTACTACCTTGCCAACCGTAGTAAGCTTGGTTGCTTCATCTTCATCGATCCTGAGTCCGAAAGCATCTTCAAACCCCATTATGAGTTCGTACTGATCTATGGAGTCAGCACCGAGGTCCGTATCAAACTGTGCTTCCGCTGTTATCTGCTCAGGCTTAACGCCAAGCTTGTCAATTATGATTTCAGCTACACGGCTTTCTAGTGACATATTTTGTCCTTTCTCAGGTTGTCAATCCGCCATCTACCGGAAGTACTACCCCGGTAATATATGCGGAAACATCATCAAGAAGAAAATGCACCGCATCCGCAACATTACCGGGCAATCCCATTCTCTTCATTGGAACCCTGCTGGCATAGTCCTCTCGAACCTCATCCGAAAGCTCACTCGTCATTTCTGTCTCGATAAATCCTGGAGCAATCGCATTTACGCGGATATTCCGTGCCGCGAACTCGCGGCATAAAGCTCTGGTCAGACCGATCAGTCCTGCTTTGGTAGATGCGTAATTCGCCTGTCCGGCTGCTCCCAGTAATGCCACAACAGATGAAATATTAACAATCGATCCCTCTTTCTGGCGCAGCATTCCACGGGAAAAAGCCCTGCACATAAGAAAAGCACCTGTAAGATTCACATTCAGAACGGCATCCCAGTCAGTTTTTTTCATTCGCATAATGAGACCATCACGGGTGATTCCAGCATTGTTCACAAGGCCGAATACAGGGCCAAGCTCTTTCTCGATTCTGCCTGCGGTTTCATTTACAGCGTCCTCGTCTGCAATATCGAGTACCCAGGCACTGAAATGATCTCCAAGCTGCTCGGATTTTTTATTCAGATCTTCCTCAAGCACATCACAGCCCGCTACTGACCATCCGGAGTTAATAAGCTTCTCAGAAATCGAAAAACCTATCCCTCTGGCGGCACCTGTTACAACAGCCAGTCTGTTCACTGTCGCCCCCCTCATTCGTCCCAGTGCAATATCATTCCACCCCAGGTCAGCCCTGCACCGAAAGCGGCAAGCACAACCGTGTTAGGAGTGCTGATAGTTCCATCTCTCATCGCTTCATCAAGCGCCATGGGAATGGAAGCCGCGGATGTGTTACCATACTTCTGAATATTTATGTAAACCTGTTCAGGTTTGAGTTCAAGAGCTCGTGCCGTTGCATCTATAATTCTGAGGTTCGCCTGATGTGAAATGAGAAGATCAACGTCCTTCTTCTCCGTGCCATCCTTCTCGAGCGCTTTCATGCATGAATCACGCATTGCCCTTACAGCATGCTTGAATATTCTGGAACCATCCATATGAATCGTGTGTTCGATAAGATCAACCGTCTCGTGAGAGGCGGGTCTTCTGGCTCCACCCCCGGGTTGAATGAGATGTTTTCCGAGAGAACCGTCACTGCCCCAGTGCCACCCTCCCAGTCTTCCGCCCGGTCCTTCCGATGACACGGCTACCGCTCCGGCTCCGTCGCCAAATAGGATACAGCTGGTGCGGTCGTTCCAGTTGGTTATCTTTGTCAGACAGTCTGCGCCTACCACTATAATCCTGTCCATCATTCCGGATTCGATAAATGCTTTAGCCTGCACAAGGCCATAGATGAACGCGGTGCATCCTGCTTCAAAATCGTAGGCAGGTACTGTGCCTAAACCAAGCCTGTCAGCCACGAGAGCGGCAGTTGACGGGAAGCAATAATCCGGTGTTACTGTGCCTACAATAATACCCTGTACATCCTCAGGCTTCCAGCCGGCATCCTTCATGGCTTTTTCAACAGCAACTGCTACAAGATCCGAAGTAGCAGTATCGTCATCTGTTTTTCTTCGTTCCTTTATCCCGGTTCTGGTTGTTATCCATTCATCTGTAGTATCAACGATCTTTTCAAGATCGGCATTTGTCAGCACTCCGTCAGGGACTTTATGACCTGTTCCAACGATATAGGCATTCCTACTCACTATGTCTCCAATCTCACGATATCGTATCTTGAATTTCCTGCTGAATTCGTTCTTTTACCCCGCTTCGATAAAAATCACAGGAAGCAACAATCGCGTTCTTTATTGCCTTCGAGCTGCTGCTTCCGTGAGCTACAATTGATACTCCATTAAGACCAAGGAGGGGAGCCCCGCCGTATTCCGCGGAGTCCAGTTTCTCCCAGAGCTTTGAAAAGGAATGCCGCATAAGAAGGTAACCGGCTCTTGAGGCCCAGTGACGTTTCATTTCCAGGTAGAGAGATCCGCCAACAAGGTCCGCAATTGACTCAAAGGTTTTAAGAAGAACGTTGCCAACAAATCCATCGCAGACTACAACGTCAGCTTCTCCTTTTAGTATTCCATCACCTTCGATATAACCCTTAAAATTCAACTTCGAAACAGCCAGCATTTCATATACTTCCCGAATAATCGCAGGACCCTTTGATTTCTCCGTACCGACATTGAGCAGAGTTATTCTGGGATTATCAATTCCGAATACGCACCTTGAATAGGCATCTCCCATAAGCGCAAATTGAAGAAGCTGCTCCGGTTTACACCCTATATTTGCCCCCACATCCAGCACGACTGTCGGATTATTCTGGCTGGGGAGTGAAGCAGCAATTGCCGGACGGGGAACCCCTTTTATTCTTCCCAGAGCAAAAAGACTTGCAGCCATCATTGCGCCGGTATTGCCCGCACTGACCATTGCCTGCACAAGCCCCTTCTTCTGGAGCCCGGCCATTACAAGCATCGAGCTGTCCGGCTTATTCTTCAGGGATTCAGCCGGATGATCATCCATTGTAATGACCTGAGAGGCATGCTGAATTGATATTGGAAGCCTGGCTCCTCCCCTGCGGGAAATCAGCCCTGCAAGCAAGTCTCTGTCTCCTACGAGAATCAGAGAAACTTTTTCAGTAACTAATCTGTGGCATTCCCTGAAAAACAGTATTGCTCCGTCAACTACTACAGAAGGCCCGTTGTCTCCCCCCATAGCGTCAATAGCAATAGTGAGTGAATCAGGCAAGGACAAATCCTTCAGTTCCGGAAAAACAACTGCGGATGATTACTTCTCCTCCGGTTCTATGACCTGTCTGCCATCATAGAATCCACAATGTTTACATACTCTGTGCGGAAGTCTCGGTTCACCACACTGAGGACAACTGCTTGTTGATTTAGCTTTCAGAGCATCGTTAGCTCTCCGTTTATCTCGTCTGGTTGATGAATGTCTTCTTTTAGGTACTGGCATTATTCCTTCTCTTTCCCTGTATTAACAGGATGTAACTGTCTTCGTGTTTAAAAAAGTCAACCTAACCAAGTATACTTAAATATAACTAATTCCCCGGCAGTCCGGGGTACAGAGAAGTTTCCCCGGTATAGACAGAATTATGGATTCCCGGACAGCGTCCAGAATGCTGAATCCCCCGCCCAGAATAACGGTTTCCGAGTCTAAGTCATCAGAGATACTATCGTCCCATGAATAGACTCTGTAGATTTCCTCGGTAATCGGAAAACTCACTTTTTTAAGGCATCTCGCACAGGGCATGACAAATACGGCTTCCAGAATGCCTTGACAGATAATACCCCTGTCCTCCAGGTTAACTTCCAGATCAATGAACGCCTGATTGTCCCCGGGCTCGATATTATCCATGTTCCAGTCAATTTCCTTGAGCGAAAGCTCAAATCTTTCCTTATTGATTCCGTGAGACAGACTTTTCATATTGATAGTCAGCGAAGCTGTATCCATCTTCATTGAGAGTCTCCCTGTACACCTGCATCCTCAATCACTGTATTCAGTATTCTGTCTCTCTCGATCGGTGTATTGGCCTGAGCATATATTCTTGCAAGCGGCTCTGTTCCGCTTAGTCTTATAAGAACCCAGCTGTCATTCTCAAGAAGAAATCTGACACCATCAGTATGGTCAACTGATCTGACGGAACTGCCCGCGACTTTTGAAGGAATCGATTCGAAGAAATGCTCAATCAGGAATTCTCTCAGCCGGTCATCAAGTTGCAGATCAATTCTTGAAACATGTACTCTGCCGTACTTGAACCAGAGTTCCTCAAGCTGTGCAGCCAGCCCCTTTCCTCTGGCACATACCATTTCAGCGGCCAGAAGGCAGGCCAGGATTCCATCCTTCTCAGGAACATGACCCTTTATTGAAAGCCCGCCGCTTTCTTCTCCCGCCAGAATAACATCAGTTTCAAGCATTCTGGCACCAAGATACTTGAATCCAACAGGAGTAACCTCAATCTCCAGGTTGTGAGCATGAGCAACTCTGTCAATAAGGCTTCCTGTTGTGACTGATCTGAGTACAAGACCCTTCATTCCCTTCTTCTCAACCAGGTATTCCAGAAGTAACGGTAAGTAATCATGGGGTGAAATGAAGCATCCATTTTCATCGATAAGTCCGAAGCGATCAGCATCGCCATCCGTTGCAACTCCCAGAGACGCGCCACTCTTAATAACCTGTGAAGCAAGATCGACTGTTCCAGCTATTCCCGGTTCAGGGTGCTGCCGTCCGGCAAACAGCGGATCACGCTTCCCGTTGATGACTCTCACTGCTGCGCCAAGATCAACCAGTATTCTATCGAGAAGTCCGGAGCCGGCTCCGGAAAAAGCATCGTAAACAACCCTCAGACCGCCCTGCCGAAAAGCATCTTCATCCAGATACTCCAGAATTGTTTCCGTATAGGCTCGAAGTAAATCATCAGTCGATACCGATCCTGTTGCGAAGGAAGGTCGGACTTCTGCCTCAATCAGTTCCTCGATCACACCGGTGGTCTCATCTCCTGCAGGTCCGCCATGCGAAGGAGAAAATTTGATACCATTGTACAAGGGCGGATTGTGGCTTGCGGTAAAGTTTATTACCCCGCCATGTCCGCCAAGTCTGCATGCATGAGAGAGAACTGGAGTGGGTGTGGGAGTATCAGCGAGTACTGCATGAAAACCGTAATCTGACATTCGTGAGGCTGTAGATTCTGCAAGTTCAGGCGAGAGAAAGCGGCAGTCTCCACCTACAACAATACTTTTGTGCCCCTCCCTCTGTAGAAGAACTGAAATTGCGTCAACGACACGGTTTACTTTTTCCCATGTGAACTCCTGCGCAATGACTCCCCGCCACCCGGAAGTGCCGAATTTTATCTTCACTACTCACCTTCCCGAAAAAGCATCAGCGCTCTCTGAACCGTTTCATCGTGAGGTGTCATAGCTACGTAGAAAGTCTCCCTGTCATAGGTTCTAGCAGCAATCTCCGCGAATAGCGCTCTCTCGATATAAAACAGATTTTCTTCAAATTCTCCGCAGTCCCATTCCAGATCTTCTTCATCCAGAAATTGCATGAACTCCGCCATACATGTGCTGTCAGGCCAGAATTCTTCTGTAATTTCATGTTCAAGAACGTAATCTGTCGCAAATTTAAAGAACATTGATCTGACGATCAGCTCTACCGGCAGAGATCCGATGATTTCGGGAGATTCGATGGTGATATCCGGAAGAATGCCCCAGTCCGCAAGGCTGTCTTCCTCGGGGCCATTCATGAAATCGTCGGACAGGGTTCTGTCAATGTTTCTTCCTTCAGGTGTAAAGTATCTCGCGGTGGTAAGCTTGACTCCGTAATGTCCAAGATTGTGAAAATCACCAAGATCTATCAATGTTTGAACGGATCCTTTTCCAAAAGTTCTGTTTCCGATAAGAGTACCGGCACCATGATCCTGAATAGCTCCCGCCAGAATCTCAGACGAGCTTGCACTCCCTCCATCAACGAGAATAACAAGTTCTCCAGTGAAAGTTCGTCCTTTCGAAGTGAAGTACTGGTGCTCTCCGACCGCGTTTCCTCTGGTGGAAACAACAAGTGTTCCCGCAGGAAGGAATAAGTCGGCAATATCAACTGCTGCTGAAAACAGTCCACCCGCATTTCCACGTATATCAAGTATCAGATATTCAGCGCCCTCGGTAATAAGATCCCGAAGAACCGCTCTTACTTCCTTCGCGGATTCCTCTCCAAACCTTGATAAGCGAATAAAACCGGTAGTATCATCTATCATGAATCCGGCAGAAACCGAGGGAAGATCTATAACATCTCTCACAATTTCAAATTCAAGGGAATCTGGTGAACCTGGTCGTACAACCGTGAGATTTACAGTACTTCCTCTTGGCCCTCTTATCTGCATTACTGCTTTATCCGTTGTGATTCCTTCTGTGGAGTTATCGTCAATCTCAACGATTCTGTCTCCCGCTTTCATGCCTGCCTGAAACGCAGGTGTACCTTCGAGCGGAGATATCACGGTAAGCCAGTCATCCCTGATTCCAATCGTAATCCCAACTCCTTCAAAGGAACCTGTCAGCTGTATCCTGAGGTTTTCATAGTCCTCCGGATTTAGAAGAACACTGTTCGGATCAAGGGACTCCAGCATACCTCTTAGAGCAGCCTCGATCAGTTCTATTGATTCAACCGGATCAACATATGTTACTGAAGTTCTTGAGAATACTTCCATGAACAGTTCAATGGAGGAACTCGTTGAAACCGAGTCATACGCGATCGCGGAGGGAAGGACCATCAATCCACCGGCAAGCAGAAGACCAGCGGCGAACATGACTGTCACCCAGCCTGGCAGAAACTTTTTCATCTATCTTTCTCCTCCGTTTTGATCGATCTTCTCGCAATCAAACTGATCACGTTACTTAAAATAATTTCATCCTGTTGAGCGGGATTCAACATCGCATCCACTACAAAGTACCTATCGAACGATTTGGCCATATCAAGATACATCCGCCTGACACGTCTGTGAAAAGAGATATCCTCAAGTTCAATTCGATCACGCTTCCGACCTTGCCTCATGAGCCTTCGGAAACCTTCCTCAGGGTCAATATCAAGCAGTATCGTCAAATCGGGGACAAGACCTCCGGTAGCGAGCCTGTTCGACTCCTTCACCGGTTCCGAAGGAAGCCCTCTTCCTCCTATCTGATAAGCATATGTTGCGTCTGAGTACCGCTCACAGACAACATGCTTTCCCGCTTCAAGCGCCGGTCTGACAACCAGTTCAACATTTGAGGCTCTGGAAGCCAGATACAGCATCAGTTCGGTTAAAGGTGGTACTGTCAGATCGGGATCAAGCAGTATTGATCGTATTTTCTCAGATGCGTAAGGGCCACCCGGTTCACGGGTATGAACGACTTCAATACCACTCTTCTCAAGTGAATCGATAAGGGTCAAACACCTTGACGATTTGCCAGCTCCCTCAACACCTTCAAAGGTGATGAAACAACCTGCAGAACTGTCGGAATCTCTATCCAAGATCTATTCTATTTCTTTGACTTTTTCTCAGAAGTCGTCTTATCCTGCTTTTTCTGTCCAAACTCCGTGATGTACTCCTCGGTAAGCCTTCTGCACTCATCATCGTAGTACTGAATGGGGGGAGTTTTAAAGAAGTAGGATGAAGGAGCTTCGACTGCTCCGGAAAGTCCATTGTCCAGAGCAAGTTTAGCGCATCTTACCGCATCTATGATAACTCCGGCCGAGTTCGGGCTGTCCACAACTTCAAGTTTGGCTTCAATATTCAATGAAACTTCACCGAAACTGGTACCTTCCATGCGGATATAGCACCACTTCCGGTCATCGAGCCAGGGTATGTAATCACTTGGGCCGATGTGAACGTTCCGGGGAGCGAGTCCGCCGGGAAGCTGTGAAGTTACAGCATTGGTCTTGGATATCTTCTTGCTTTCAAGTCTTTCACGCTCAAGCATGTTCAGGAAGTCAGTATTGCCGCCGACATTCAGCTGGTATGTACGGTCAAGTCTTACACCTCTGTCTTCGTAAAGCCGGGTCATAACTCTGTGCAGGATTGTAGCTCCTACCTGACTCTTGATATCGTCACCGAAAACGGGAAGTCCTTTATCACGGAACCTCTTCTGCCAGTATTCCTCACTGGCGATAAATACCGGGATGGCATTCACAAATGCGCAACCGGCTTCAAGTATCTGTTCAACGTACCATTTTGTCGCTTCTTCGCTGCCTACCGGAAGATAACTCACAACAACATCGGTCTTTGTTTCTTTGAGAATACCAACAATGTCAGATGTGGGGCCGGGCGCTTTCTTAATAACTTCCTTCAGATACTTTCCCAGACCGTCATGTGTCATTCCACGATGTACGGAAACACCTATTTCAGGAACATCGCATAGTTTGACCGTACAGTTGGGGTCAGCGAATATCGCTTCACTGAGATCCTTGCCCACTTTTGTAACGTTGATATCAAACGCAGCTGAAAAAACGATATCGTTGATATGATATCCACCAAGGTTAACATGCATAAGGCCCGGGACCTTTTCATGATCGGGTGTTTTTCTATAAAACTCCACGCCCTGAACAAGACTGCTGGCGCAGTTTCCGACTCCAATTATCGCTACTCTTACTTTCTTGGACATTCATAGCCTCCCTGAAGGGATTGAAACGAAATTGCAGACGACTTTACGGGATTATTCATCATCAGTTGAAATCTCCCTGCCGTCCCTGAATACTTTTACCATTCTTTGACCGGCCGTGAACCATGTTCCTGCAACTAATATGGCCAGTGTAATTACTATAGCTCTTGTGTCCCATAATCCAGAAACAACTAAACCCAGTATAAGCAATATGAGCCTTTCTGTCCGTGTGACAAGCCCCACAGAGCATGAAAGATTCACTCCTTCAGCTCTGGCTCTGACATAACTGACCATGTACGAGCCGCCAAGCGCGGCAGGCACAAGGTAAACCAGCTCATGATGAGCGTCTCCCGCTTTTCCGGCAAGAATAGCCGCAAACATGAATAACTCACCTATGCGATCACAGCTGGAATCAAAGACTGCTCCAGCTTTGCTCTCTATACCCTGCCTGCGCGCAAGTTCCCCATCCATAGCATCAAGAATGCTGCCGATAATGAAAACCGCGACACCGGCAATATACTTTCCGTCCCAGACAAGCCATGAGGCAACGACTGTAAAAATGAGACCAAGTGCCGTAACCGCAAAAGGACTTATCCTTGTTATAACCAGTAGTCTGATAACGGGATTCAGAAGTTTTCTACCGGCATTTCTTATACTTTCCAGGTTCAAATATCCTCCTGGGAATCGTTTTGCATAAACATTGTAAAATAGGAACTGGAGCGGGAATCGTCAATCAAAGTAATCTTCACCGAGTTCCTTCCCGCCAACAACAATTGTGATCTCCCCCCGCACCTTTCTGTCACCGAATCGCCTGATAACATCGGAGATATTCCCTCGAATATACTCCTCGTGCACTTTTGTTAATTCTCTCGCTATGCCGACAGGTCTATTACCTAAAATCCCCTGTATCTCTCCCAGATACTTCAGGAGATGATGAGGACCAATGAAATATACTATTGAACCAGTATAAGAAGACATCTCTTCAATTTTTCTCTTTCTGGCTCCTATTTTTCTGGGAAGGAAACCCTCGAACGCGAATCTGTCCACCGGAAGACCGGATCCGACAAGTGCAGTGGTAACGGCGGTTGGACCTGGAATAACTTCAATCTGGAATCCTTCCTGCACAGCAATTCTGACAGCTTTGAACGATGGATCTGAAATTCCGGGCATACCCGCATCTGAGACAAGAGCTACTGTCAGTCCGTTCTGAAGAAATTCTTTTAACTGGGGAAGCCTTCCGGCAGCATTGTGATCGTGGTAACTGTAAAGTCTCTTCTTTTCAGTTATGAATTTTGCCGTCCTCCTCGTATCCTCGGCAAACACAACCGATGCTTTCTCAATTGCCTCAACCGCGCGGGGAGACATATCCCCCAGATTGCCTATAGGAGTGGCAACCAGGATAAGCTTTCCAGCCTTGTTTAAGTTGCCTGGTATCACCGGTCGCTCTTATTCCGCTCACTGGTTCGATCAAGCAGTCTCTGCTGAAGGCTCTGTATGCTGTCGGCAAGCTTCTCGGTCTCTTTCCTGTTCTTCTCAATAATTACGTTGAAAACATCACCCTCAAGTGATCCCTCCGGAAGATAATCCGCAGGAAGAAGCCACATATGCCCTTCTCTTGTAACAAGAACGGCAATCTCCTCTTCAATCCTGTCAAGCGATACAAGAAGCTCTCTGCTTTCTGACATATTCCTCCAATTCAAGTGAATATACAACTAATTCCGCTGTCTTGGGGACATGCAACTCTTTGTGCGTCCCCGATAGCCGTTTGCAAACAGCAATTGAGTATGTATTTTCGGAATACAAGATAAACCAAAAGAGAATTCTTCGCTCAAAGCGATTAGAACTATAGGTTGTTAGGGGGCAACACCAGCATGAGTCTACAATTCAGGAAGAATGTAATAATCTTTTGCGGAGCAGTGGTTTTACGGACAGCATTGGTAATGATTGAGGTATTCTTTAACTTCACAGGC
>JAUXIK010000191.1 GCA_030620995.1 Candidatus Aegiribacteria sp. | reverse complement strand
AAGAAGAACATCAAGAACAGGATGTCTCCCTTTACTGATCGAAATCCCGGGATATTTCAGCAGTTCCGGTCTGACATATCCTCTTTTTGAAGCAAGCACACTGAGAGATGTCAGCACATCGAGCTGAGCAAGCATTCTGCCGGCATTTCTGATTCCGTCTATTCTCTTCGCGACTTCTTCCCTTAAATCCTTGAACAACGCGCTTTCAAGTTTTTCAATCTCATCACCTGCTCTGAAGATCCTTGATTCAACTTCTTTAAGATCAGGAGTTATGAAACGTTCAGCGTTAACAAGAGTCTGTTTCCTTATGTAATGCTCGGGCACCTTCGAAAGATGGCTGTTCGAAACCTCTATATAGTATCCGAAAACCTTGTTGCACCCTATGGAGAGATTCGGTATACCGGTAGATTCCTTCTCCTCCTCGATCCTGGATTTTATCCAGTTGTGACCTCCGGAATGGATATCTCTGTATTCATCCAGTTCCTCGGACACACCTTCTCGAATGACGCCTCCATCCGATAGTCTCGCTGGAGGGCTCTCTGTCATAATTGACTCGATATGCTCGCATATGTCTGAAAGAACATCGATTGAAGCCATCTCGGAAAGCAGTAACGGTTCAGCGCCTTTCAGAAGTTTTACTATTTCAGGAAGCAGCGCAAGTGTGTCTGCTATGGCTCTTACGTCTCTTGGTGAGGATCGGAGAGTGCCCAGTTTACCCGCCTGACGTTTAAGATCCGCTGTATCATCAAGAATATCCCGTACGGTGGAAAGAACGGATGGAGATTCGATAAACCACTCCACAGAATCGTGTCTTTCACTGATTTTTTCACTGTCTCTCAGAGGCGACAGGAGCCATTTTCTCCACTCTCTGCTTCCCGCGGCTGTTATAGTCTCATCCGTAATATCCGAGAGTATTCCGGATTCTTCTCCCGGAGGAGCTTCCGTGATATTGAGTGAACGGGCACTGCCCCTGTCAATAATAAGGCAGACATCACGTCTGTACAGTCCGCTGAAACTCAGGTGCGCCACATCCATTTTCTTCGTATCCCGGATATATGCCAGCAGTGCTCCAAGAGCGGATAGAGCAGGGCTGTGAATCCCAAGCCCCAGCCCTTCCAG
>JAUXIK010000139.1 GCA_030620995.1 Candidatus Aegiribacteria sp. | reverse complement strand
CGAGGAACACAGCGGCAAGAACCGATGGCGTTGGATAAACAGGATCAGGAGGTCCGGTTGGACTGTCCCCGCATGAGAGAATCAACAATACAATTACAATCGATACATAACATTTCATGGCTACTATACTATCTGACAACTATACACCTCCTGGAAGCGGCATGTTCACCCGCGACCAGTCTTATCAGGTACATACCTGAGCAGAGGCTTGAGTCATTGAAGTATTCAGAGTACATACCTCCAGGAACAACCTCATCAACAAGAGTCTCAACGAGTCGACCGGAGAGATCGAATACAGAAAGAACCACATGTGAAGTTTCAAGCAACTGATAACACACAGTGCAGGATGAGCTGAATGGATTGGGGAAGGATTTCAGAACCAGCCCTGCTTTAGGTGTAAAGGATTCTTCCTCTTCAACAGTAAGCCAGTAATTAACTGCTCCTCCTCCGAAGGCTCCCATGTCATTGCGGGTGGTTCCCATGGCGGGCCAGAGAGCGTATCCGGGATTGAATGGATCCTCGGGATCGTTGTATTCCCAGGCGGGATTACCTGCATCGATACATGGAGAACCATAGGAGAGGTGATAATCACCAAGAGGCCCCGTCTCAAACTGAGGATCGATATTGATGTTGCCGGGACCCCAGTAGAGAGTGGAACTAGCATAATTGTAAACAGAATCTTCTCCATACTCAACATTGCAATATTCAATTGAAACATGAGCTTCAGCCATTAGGATCTGTGAGCCAAGGGAGCCTGAATTACCCCAGAGAATGGAGTTATCTATATAAAGAGTATCATCAGCGGAGGCAATTCCTCCCCCTAAGCCATTTGCTATATTGATCGCTATTGTGTTATTAACAATGTTTAATGTACTACCGGAAGCTTCATAAATACCTCCGCCATGACCAGCGGTATTCTCAACGATAAGATTTCCGATGAGTGTTGGTATACCGCTTCCTATGAAAACTCCTCCTCCTGACCCGCCATCATTTCTGGAAATGTAATTACTGCATAGTAGTACATTTGTGCCGCTTATTCCGATACCACCACCATTATGATCAGAATAGTTGTCGCTGATATTATTGTTGATAACCACTGCTGTATCACCCCAAATATAAAGTCCACCACCATCCTGAGCTTCATTGTTCGTAATTGTGCAGTCAATAATACATGGAGGGTCATTTCCATCAGAGCTTCCGATAAAGAACCCGCCACCATATGCCCATGCATCATTATTGTAGACAGTACAATCTGTCATGAACATGGATGAGTGCTGCAAGTATAATCCTGCTCCGCTTCCGGCAAGGCAGTCTTTGATAATGTTGTTCTGAATTGTCGGTGAAGAGTTGGTAATGTAAATGCCACCACCATGATCAACAATATCTTTAGTACCGGACGATGGTCCATCGGATATCTGGTTCCTTATTGTAAAGCCCTGCAGAACAGCGGTACTGTCCTCTCCACCGGTGAATGACACGCAGTGAAAGTCCATGAAGGTTCGAATGAGAGTGTTCCCGGGACCACCTGCACTCATCACAACGATGTTCTTCCCCAGGAAGCTTATTGGTCCTCCGTATTCACCGGGGGACACAAGCACTGTATCGCCGTCCTGTGAAGCACTGATAGCACTTTGGATGGAAGGGTATTCAGAGGGAACGAGAAGCGTATCTGCAGTAAGTAATGTACAAAAGACAATTAGAAGAAATACTGAATACTTCATGATCAGTATACACTCCATTCATATACTGAATGTAACTGTTTACATCCAGAATAACAATATTGTATTCTTGATATAAAAAGAATATTGGTCAATTAGAAAGGTGTATAAAATGAAAAACTTCAGACTGCGGCTCATGATACTCCTCTTTGTCTGCATAGCTCTTTTCACTACTTCATCCGGCGCAACGAATTTCTACGAACGGCATGGCAACAACTTTATTTATCTTGAATATAATTCTCCGAACGAGTACGACACACTTACATACGCTCCTGTGATATGGGATATAGGAACTGCTTTTGTAGAGCTGCACAGTTACTATGAAAGCTATGGCTGGGAATCATTCTTCGAGTGTGACAGTTCATACAATGCAATAGACCTGCTTATGGAGGAAGCCTGGGATCATGGAGTGAATTTTGCCAATGCGAGGGGTGAGATATTACGTATGTCCACTGCAGCTTTGGACAGTGGTCCGAAGAGCTCGCATTATTTTGTCAATGTTGCAAGAATAGTGAGAGAGAATTCCCTGCATCTTATTGCGGGAGGTTTCCGGACGGATACTTCAGGAACCAGCGTTGAACACAATGATTCTACCATCACTTACCTTGCCGAATACAGTACATGGTTGGCTGGTCCCGGAAAGTTCAGAGGAGTATTCGGCTTTGATGAACCCGATCTCCGATATGAAGGTCCCGGAGAGGACACGTGTCAGTATAACTCAGTATGGTATGACCTTGTAGAGGATTACGCACAGATGAGCAGAGATTCAATATCCGGTGATATTCTTCCATTCGGGACATTCCTGTGCAGGTGGAAAACAAAGGATGAAGACAGCCTCTGGTACCGGGGAACAATTCCAAAGTTTTGTGAAGAACTTGAGTATCCTGTCTTTGACTATTACCCCTGCAAGTACAGTCCTCCCGAAGATCGATCATATCCTGATCAGATCGAATTTGATGAGATAATAGGTGCTACCAATCTTATGCCTTCCGATTCTGTAGATTATGAAGCTTATGCAGACCAGGATGAGATCTTCGCTGTTGACAGCATCGGCTGGTTCCGGGTTTTTGAGTTTGTGAATGTGACCAGTCATACTGATACCCTTGAGGTAAGCAGGATAGACAGTGTCCTGCTGCCTCAGTCACTGTGGAATAATCCTGTATGGGCAGCAAGTGATTTCAGGACAGCAGATTTAGGCGATAGGCATTCCCACTCGAACAGGCTGAACGGCGCTGTTGTATTCTTCGACCAGGATGATCCCAACGCGAATATGGTAATCTTCCACGACGGTACTGATCTGGTCTACCTCGAGGACGCACTGGAAATGCCCGCAAATGCATGGGAAATGACCGCTGTCTGTGTTGGAGAGTATAACTATCCGATGCATCATCCAACGGCTTCCTCCAGACGGGGAAGCCTGATCAGTCACGGTGAACTGAGGATTCTTGTCTGCTATCAAATCAGACGAAGCGGAGTGATCTATGACAGAGCCAGGATATTCGCATGGGA
>JAUXIK010000170.1 GCA_030620995.1 Candidatus Aegiribacteria sp. | reverse complement strand
TGAGGAAGCGCTCTATGGGAATCACAGCATGCTTTGTACTTTTTGTTATTTCCGCTATCGGCGTGAATATCACAGAACCTGTTGATGGAGAGACATATGACGGTGACTGGCTTACAGTCAGGGCTATTGTGGAAAACGAGAACGAGATACCTGAAGTAGTCCAGTACTCACTAAACGGGCAGCCTGTGGTACAGATTCCCCGTTTGAACACAGACTGGTACACATACATGCAGAACGATCTGCACCGTGGCTTTTCAGAATCACCTGCCCCGACGGATAACACAATACTCTGGACTGCGCCGGTCACCGGAGATTATCACGAATTTCCCACCCCGGTGATAGTGGATGGAATTGTGTACTACCCTTCCAACTATGGTACTGATTCTCTTTATGCCCTTGATGCAGCTACCGGTGAACTGATATGGAAATATCGGGTTGGTATGACAGATGACGCGGTTACTGTAAAGAATGGTTATCTGTACACAGCCAGTGATTCAGTATGGTGTCTGGATGCCCTGACCGGTGAGAGGATATGGGCTAACGGAGATGCTGATTGGAATGGAAGCACACCTGCGGTGGTTGATGGCAGGGTGTACTGTGGACGAGCTAATTACTATACATCTTATATCTATTGCTTCGATGCGGTAACAGGTACAGAGATATGGTCGGAGACACTCTCCGGTTATACAGCCAGTTGTTTGACGGTATGGAACGATATGGTATTTATCCCAACTTACAACGGTTCTTTATATGCCATGGATTCCAATACGGGCTCAAACATATGGGAGAACACCGATAGTTATCAGGGCTACTGGGACTCCTCTCCGGTTGTTGTGGACAATTTGATCTATATAAGCGGATTTGACAGCAAAACGCGGGCAATTGATGCAATGACAGGGACTACTGTCTGGGAGACTGACATAACTCCAGGTACTTACATTTCAGCAACTCCTGCCTATTACGACGGCAGACTATACTTTGGAGACCAGGTGGATAAATATCACTGCCTTGATGCATCCACAGGAAGCGCCATCTGGTCGGTGCCAGGCGTGCAGCACGGCTCTTCCGGCATTGCCGACGGAATGGTCTTCTACGGGGAGGGCAGTAATTACTATGATGAAAGTGCACGGGTTTTTGCATTGAACTGTGAAACCGGTCAGGAGGTCTGGAGTTACACAACCAGCGCAGGACAGTTTGGTATAGTATCCTGCCCTGCGATTACAGATGGTGTTGTCTACATTGCAGCTACCGACTGGAATCTCTACGCCTTCGGAACAGGCCTAAAATACACATACCTTGACGATCTGTTCGCGGAGGTGGGATCGAACGAGCTGATAGTTACATCCTTCGACGAAGGCATTCCTGTCGCCGCAGACACTATAAGTTTCACCGTAACCGGGACTGGGATCAGCCTGGAACCTTCTCACCAGCTCGCTCTTTGCGCCAGCCCGAATCCCTTCCACTTCTCAGCATCTATTTCATTCGAGCTTTCCGAACCGGGATACACTTCAATTGAAGTGTATGATCTTTCAGGAAGGATTGTTTCTACACTCGAGAACTCCGAACTTACAGCTGGAGAACACTCGGTGCAGTGGGACGGAAGAAGCCAGAGCGGAGAGCCTGTTTCATCCGGTCTTTACTTCTGCAGGATCCAATCCGGAAGTATCACGGAAACAACCGGCCTGTGTCTGCTGAGATGATGAAATAGTATTGATAGTATATTAGTATTTCCATAAGATATTTTATGAAAGGATATTCTAATGAAGATATTAATGTTTATCATACTTTTACTTCTGCTGCTTGCATCATGCGGCGATGAGGGAGAAGTTCCTGCAGACGAACAGCGGAATGATGCCGGGGAAACCTCTGACGGTCTTCCCGAGATAGATATTTATCTTACCGTTACGGACTCAATAGGTATCGATATGGGTGACAGCAACTATGTCTTCGGTAAACCGGCGCTGGCTTTCCACTCTCCCGACGG
>JAUXIK010000033.1 GCA_030620995.1 Candidatus Aegiribacteria sp. | reverse complement strand
GGGGGCCGGGCCTAACATCTAAACATTTCTAATGCGGGGACACGCACCAGAGCGTGCATGTCCCCGTGGGGCGATGTTAATTTATGTTTAGATGTTAGGCCCGGCCCCTAATTTGCCAGTATATGAGTTTCGTATGATATTCACCTGTTTCAACAGGAGGTGTCATGGCCGCTTCTTCATGTGACCTGCATGTACACTCTAAATATTCAAAAGAATCAGGAAGATGGATTCTCAGAGCTCTCAAAGCACCTGAGAGTTTTACGCCGTCTGAATTGATCTATGATCTCGCAAAAAAACGAGGAATGGATTTTGTTACCATTACCGATATTAACACAATTGATGGTTGCCTGAGCATTTCTCACCTTCCTGATACTTTTCTGAGCGAGGAAGTTAGAACTTTTCTGCCCGGCAGAAGAGCTGCCTTACATATCCTTGTATTCAATCTGACTCCGGAGCAGCACGAGGAAATGATTTCTTTGAGAGATTCATTCCCGGCACTTATGGAATATCTGACCGATCAGCAACTTTCTCATTCGCTTGCACACCCATTCTATTTCCCCGGAACAGACCTGACTCCCGAAGAATTCAAAATGGTCATCAGTAATGTCGATCTTGTGGAATCTCTCAACGGCGTGAGATCACGAGATGAGAACATCTCCGTGATTCCAATTGTCAGATCGATCAGAAAAGATCCGGAATTCAATGGATTTACCGGCGGATCAGACGATCACTGCGGAAGGTTCATGGGGCTTACATATACTGAAGTAAATGGCGCGAATAATCTTGAGGAATACCTGCATGGAGTGAGAAATGGAAAAGGTATCCCGAAAGGTGAGAATGGCAGCGCTATTCGTTCGGCTTACTCGGTCTACTCCATTGCCTATTCATTTTACAGAGACCGCCTTACAGCCAAGAAAATGCCGACCATTGCCACTATTGCCGCAGACAGATTTTTCCGACCCTCTATCAGCTCCGATGAACCGACTGTCTGGCATAAAGCTGATTTCCTTTTCCATCAGTTAATCAAGAAAGCCAGAAAAACCGGAGAATCGGATTTTGAGACGATTTTCGCTGATCAGCTGATAGAAATAGGAAAAGATCTCAATCTGCGATCAGGCAGCCCTGAACTTGAGGAGGAGGGAATAGACGAAAGAACTTACGAAATCCTCAACAAGCTCAGTAATCGACTTCTCAAGCACTATTCCTCTCTTCTGATCAAGAGGATTTCAGACGGCAGACTCCTTGATGCTCTTGAAGCATTTACCGCGCTTATTCCTGTTGTTCTGCTCAATATACCGTATCCTCTGGCTTATCTGAACAGAAAGAAAGGACGAGAGGCTGTTGAAACTTTATCAGCAGAGTTATGTCCCGAGATATTCAACAATCTGAGAGATCCCTCCAAAAGGGTCTGGTTCACCGATACAATCGACGACCTTAACGGAGTTTCCCGCACAATTCAGAAATACAGCAGGCTGGCGATCGATACAGGAAAGGAAATGGCGGTAATCGCCTCACAGAGCAGACCCCTTTCTTTCCCCGGATGGGTGGTGAACTTCCCTCCGCTTCGTGAATTCCCGGTTCCTGATTACGAATCGAAATTGCTTTCCATTCCTCCGTTTCTTGAAGTGCTTCGATTTATTGAGGAGGAAGGTTTCGGGATGATGTACATTTCTACGCCAGGTCCTGTCGGATTTGCCGCTCTGGGCATATCGCGTCTTCTTGGAATCCCGGCGGCAGGCATATATCACACCGATTACCCCAGACATGTTAATCATATTGTTCAGGACGGTAAAATGGGGGAATTAGCAGGAACCGCTGCCGCATGGTTCTACAACAGTGTCGATATAGTACTGGTCCCCAGCAGATTTTACATTAATGACCTTGAAGCTATGGGAATTCCAAGAGACAGGATGGAGCTGTTTCCAAGAGGAACAGACTGCGATCTGTTCTCACCTGTATGGAGATCCGATGAGTTTGCGAGCAAATTCGGTGGAAATCCGGGATCTATCCGTCTTGTATACGCGGGCAGAGTTTCCAGGGAAAAAGATCTTGATATACTTGCCAGAGCTTTCCTGAAAGCGAAGGATTCACTCTCTTCTCTTGAACTCTACATATTGGGAGATGGGCCTTACCTTGGAGAACTTGTTAACGAACTCAGCGGCAGGGGCTGCTATTTCTGCGGTGAACTTCACGGTGAGGATCTATCCATAGCTTACGCCTCAGGGGATATATTCGTTTTTCCCAGTTCTACGGATACTTTCGGCAACTCGGTGCTTGAAGCACAGGCTTCAGGCCTTCCTGCTATAGTCAGTGACAGGGGGGGGCCTCAGGAAATCATCCAACCGGGAAAGACCGGTCTTATTTTTGAAAGTCATAATCCGGAATCGCTTGCCGAAGTAATACTTCGGATCGCTTCAAATAAAGAACTGCAGAAATCCATGAGTACGAAAGCCAGAGAGATGGCAAAGTCCAGAACATGGGAGAAAGCATTCGATGAATTATGGAACATATCACCTTCAAAACTCAGAGTAAAAAAAAGAAATGGATCGAGTAAATAAACGATGTCCATCTGGAAAAAACAACACCGTACTCCTCATTTGTTCAGAAAACTGACAAAGGGAGGCGGTTTTGCTGTCTTTCTTTCCAGCAAGATCGCTGTTGCCCTTACACTTTTCATTCTTGTTATGAGCATCGGCGTAACCGGTTTCCTTATTTTCACTTCACACAAAACAGGAGTAGTTAAGACCGACCTGGCGAACAGGCTCGAGGAACTTCAGGCTGTGGATATACCTACCGCGGAACAGCTATCCGAAAAAGCTCAAATCGAAATAATGCTTGATGAAGACACATTCTTCGGTCAGGTTCTGCTGGCCGGATACATGACCTCCATCACTATAACAACAGTCGGATACGATGATGTCGTTCGCGATTATGCCTACGAGTTCATGAATGAAAAGTGGCAGAGAGCGTACAACATCTGGGTAACTATTTTCGTAATCGTTGCCTATATGGTTATTTTGTATGTTAACGCTAATTTCGTAGCCTATCTGGTCGGTTCCCGTCTGGCAGAAACCATGAAGCGACGTTCTCTTCTCAAAGCCGTCTCAAGGCTGAATGATCATTACATTATTTGTGGATGCACAGGCGCAGGATCAGTAGTTATCAATGAATTTCTTCGAGTTGGCATACCTGTTATCGGGATAGATTCCGATGATCAGCCTCCTCCTGATCTGATAAAAAGAAAAGGATTCTACTACTTCTCTCAGGATATAACTGATGAAAAACTTCTAAATGATGTCGGGATCCATCGAGCAAAAGGATTTGTATCTGTGCTTCCTGAAGAAAGTTCAAATCTGTACCTTACCCTTACAGCTCATCTTCTGAATGACAAATTATATATTGTAAGCAGAGCAGTCAGAACTGATAGTGAGGAAAAACTGGCTCTTGTTGGAGCAGATGTTTCTTTCACACCTTCGGTTGCCGTTGGAAAAATTCTTGTAGCTGATCTTCTGAATCAGGATACAATGGATTTTCTCGAAAGAATGATAGGGGATCCGGAGCATAACTGCAGGATGGAGGAATACACTGTTGAAAAGGGATGTCCATCCATCGGAGCAAATTTTGGTGAGCTTGATCTGGGGCGGATTTCCGGAGCCAGGATTTTTGCCGTGATGAAAATTAATAAAGAAATTATCTACAATCCCGGATCCGGATATACACTGGAAGAGGGAGATGTCCTGCTGACAATTGAGTCTCCCGAGCAGCTGCAGGCTCTAGCACGAAGGATGGAACGGGGAAAGCGGAAAAAAAGGAGAAAAAGACGATGACAACTTCTGGAAACAGTAAGACGAAGTGCGTCGTATGTGGACTTGGTGAAACAGGATTCTGTGTAGTCAGAGAACTGCTTGAACATGAATTCAGCGTATCGGTTATAGACCACGATCCGGAAGCCCTTGAAAGGGTTCAGGAATTCAAACAGAATGTTGCCGTAACAGAAGGTGACTGCCTGAAAGACAGTACATTGCTGAAAGCGGGTGTTCCCGATGCCGATGTTCTGTATTCCATACTGCCCGATGACAGAAGCAACGTTTTCCTGAGCCTGTCGGCCAGAAGAATCAATCCACGGCTGAACATCTATTCTGTCGCTTCTGATCTTTCCGCTGAGAAGAAACTGGAACTTGTTGGAGTTAAAAGGACAGTGAACCCGAATAACGCGGAGGGACTCAGAATATCAAGTGAAATGCTCAGACCTAATGTCGCGGTTTTCCTTGACAGCATTGTTTACGCTCGCAAGCATACTGCCGGATATCTTAGCATCATCGTTCCTCAGGGAAGTCCGTCTGCGGGAGTGTCTCTCTCAAGACTCGGAGTTCAGAATAAGACAGGAGTTGTGATTATCGCGGTCAGGCGGAATGACAACAGCATGTTTTACAGCCCGTCCGGAGAATTTCGAGTGTATGAAGGTGATTCTCTCATAGCCTTTGGAACAGAAGAAGAAAAAGATGCTGTCCGGAAACTGCTTTCCGCTGAACCGGATAGAAAGCACAGATGGAATGGTGTCAGGAATGTTTTTCGAACTAAGAATGGTCGGGGCGGCCGGATTTGAACCGGCGACCCCCTGCTCCCAAAGCAGGTGCGCTACCGAACTGCGCCACGCCCCGATTTGCCGAAGGCAATATACTACAAACTCAAAGTACGTTCCCGCAAGAGGTAAATTCCGGAAAATGACTTGACTTTCATAGCCTTATTGTAGCATAATATGGTGTCTAAATTAATATCTTACTGCGCATTAGTGCATTTTAAATATCTTGAAATGAGATGAGTATCATGTTAAGATTCACTGTTCTCTTTCCTCTGATTATTATAGCAGTATCCTCTGCCGGAAACACAATGATATCTGACGATTTCAGTTACTCCATTCCCCATTACTCCGTCAGACTTGGAAACATAAATCATATTGACATAAGAATGCTTGAGGATCAGGGCTTTCTCATCGAATGGGCTCACGGCGATAAAGCCACTCTTTATGTGAATGCTGATCAGGAAGAGATGCTGCGGCACCTTGGTTTCAAGCCCATACATATCCCGATTCCAGAACCGCTGATTCCTTATCCATCACTTTCTGATATTTACGATTCAGCAGCGCAAATAGCTTCAGACCATTCAGATATCTGTGTTCTTGACACAATAGGCTTCAGCGTACAGGACAGACCCATTCTGGCCGTGATCGTGTCGGATAATCCTGGCGTTGAAGAAATTGAACCCGAGTTGAGAATACATGGAGGCATTCATGGTAATGAGCCGATAGCAACCACCGTCACATTGTGCTATCTGAACAAACTCACTGAAGGCTATGCGAGTGACCCTGCCTGTCAATGCATTGTCAACAACAGTGAAACCTGGATAATCCCTGTACTCAATCCGGACGGATATTACAGCAACAGCAGGTACAACGCGAACGGCATCGATCTCAACAGAAACTGCAGCTATATGGGACCGGGGGGAGGCGGGGGCTCAACCGCATTCTCCGAACCGGAAACGGCTGCTCTTCGTGACCTCACCATGCAGAACTGGCCGGATATCGTAAATTTCATAAATCCCTTCTCTACCGGTCTTTCACTTCACAGTGGAGCACAATGCATAAACACTGTCTGGAACTACACAGTAAACCCTCTGCCTGAAGATTATGATCTACTCGATGCCCAGTGTAACAGCTATGCCAATGATCCCGGAATCATCAGTTATTTTGGGAGCGGCGGAGCTTTCTGGATAGCTCTTCCCGGTGCAAGCTGGTATGTAATAAATGGCGATGTTAACGACTGGAGCTATGGCGAGTGCGGAACCGTTGATTATACGATCGAGACACATGATACTTTTGCGCCACCTGACTGGCCTGATGTAAATATAGCTCATTACTATGCAATACTGGACTTTTTCACGACCAGCACATACGGTATCTGGGGGACGGTAACGAATATTTCCGGAGATCCGCTCGATGCCATGATAGCTATAGGAATTTCTGATGGAATGGATTCAGAAGCTCTCCGTTTCTGCCGCACCGATGTTACTCTCGGAGATTACCATAAGACGCTTATTCCTGATACTTACGATGTTGAAGTATATGTCGATGGATACGAATCACAATCTATTACAGATGTTGCAGTAGGTTCAGAGGAAAGAGTAGAAGTAAGTTTTGTTCTATACAATGTAGGTATAGAAGATGCCGAAACCGGAAATATTCAAACAGGAAGGCTCTCTGTTTACCCCAATCCTGCACATGGATCCCTTAATATTTCAATGCCTGTGACAGGGGTTGGAGGAACCGCTGCAATTTACGATATTACAGGCCGTTCCGTGTATTCGCAGGATATTTCTGCCGAAGTCGAAACGCTTTTGTGGAACTGCACGGGAAACAACGGTTCGGAAGTACCTTCCGGTATGTATATTGTGCGATTCAACAGCGGAATTTCTTCCTGGACTGCAAGATTCATGGTAAACAGATAAAACGACAATTGAAAGGTTCTTCAAACAATGGCACATAAGAAATCATCAAGCAGTTCTCGTAACGGCCGGGACAGTGCCGGAAGACGGCTTGGAGTTAAAGCCGCCGCTGGTTCACTGGTGTCGGCTGGAACCATCATTATAAGACAGCGCGGAACAAGGATACATGCCGGTGTGAATGTTGGAAGAGGTAATGACGATACTCTATTCGCTAAAATAGACGGCAGGTTAAAGTTTCACAGCATGGGCGGCAGAAAGGTTGCCTCTATAATCACTGAACAAGCATAACAATTTCTTGATGAAGTTTCAGGCTGATCTACTTATAAGAAATATAGGGGAGCTGGTTACAATGACCGGCCCCCCTTGTTTACGCAGGGGAGAGGATGCACTAAAACTCTCTATTATCCACGGCGGAGCGATCGCTGTTCGGAATGGGACAGTAGTCTGGACCGGTACCTCTTCAGATATCTCAGCCAGCATTAAACTGGAGCAGGATGCTGTTGAGATCGATGCCACCGGCAGAGTTGTCACACCTGGTTTTGTGGATTCACATACTCATCCGCTCTATTCCGGAACAAGACAGGCTGAATATGCTCTAAGAGCGTCCGGCGCGGATTACGAGGAAATCGCCAGGGCAGGGGGAGGAATACTCAACAGTGTCGCGAGAACAAGGGCTGCAACTTCTGCTCAGATTAAGGAAACACTCGTAAAACATCTCGGAACCATGCTTCAGTTCGGAACAACAACTGTTGAGGTAAAAAGCGGTTACGGACTTGATTTTGACACTGAGCTCAGATGCCTTCAGATCGCTTCAGATGTCGCTGAAGACTGGCCTCAAACCATGCTTATGACTTTTCTCGGAGCACATGAAGTCCCCCTGGAGTTCCTTGATCATCCCGATCAGTACCTTGATTACCTGATTAAAGAAGTTCTACCTGCCATCAGAGAAAGAAAATTAGCTGATTTTGTCGATATATTCTGTGAGAAAGGAGTTTTCACAGCCAACCAATCAGCCCGATATCTCAGAGCTGCCGCTGGAATGGGTTTCAAGCTTAAAATTCATGCAGATGAATTTCACGATACAGGAGGCGCAGCTGTAGCCGTGGAAACTGATGCTTCAAGCGCAGATCATCTTTTGTCAATTTCAAAAGAAAACATAAAGCGGATTGCTGCCAGCAATACAGTGGCAACCCTTCTCCCTGGAACAGCACTTTTTCTCGGGAAACCATTCCCGCGCGGAAGAGAGTTGCTTGACGCCGGGGCATGCGTTGCCATAGCAACAGATTTCAACCCTGGCAGCTGTTTTTGTGAATCAATGCCTTTCATGATAAACCTTGCTGTATGTCAGTGCGGGTTTACAATAGAAGAAGCGGTAACCGCCGCCACAATCAACGGAGCAGCTGCCCTCGGTATCGCTGATCGCAAGGGTGCACTTGCTCCTGGAATGGATGCGGATATGATATTATGGAATCTTGATGATTACCGTGGTATTGCTTATCACCTGGCTGTGCCAGATATTGCAGGGGTTATTGTTAATGGACATCTGGTTTCCACCATGTTCGATTGATGTATTTAGCGTATAATGCATTCAAGAGGATGAAACATGATTGATATTGAACAGAGACGCAAAGCACAGGACCTGATTCAAAAGGGCAAGTACGAAAGTGCCGAGAAAGTTCTGAATCATATATTGAATCAGAACCCCGAAGAGCCTTCTATTCAAAATACTCTCGGTGATGTTCTTATGAAACTTGACCAGCAGGACAGGGCACTCGAACTCTTTTGCAAAGCAGGAGAATTGTATTGCATCAATGGTCTTCATTCAGCTGCGTTGTCTGTTGCAAGAAAAGCTCTGCGAATCGATGAAAACTTTGCAAAAGCACACTACCTGAAAGCTATCAACCTTGATAAACAAAATAAGTCTGATGAAGCAGAAAAGGAATTCATCCTGTATCTCAAATCAAAGCCCACCATTAAAGATCCAGCAGTCATGTGCTCCTGCATTGCCATGACAAGGCTTCAACCGGATGATGATAAGTGGGTAATCCGATTAGCTAAAATTGCTACGTCACTTGAGGATCTCGAAAACCTGGAGATTTCTGTTCAACTTGCACGAGACAGAGGCATAAAACGAGTTAATCAGCTCGAACAAAAACTGGAACAATTGAAAAAGAAACTGGGAATAACTGATTCTCCCATTCCATCTGAAGAAATTAAACCTGAAGAATCCACTTTATTATCCTCGCTTGAAGAGGTCGAATATGAAGAGGCTCCTTTATCATCCTCACCTGAAGAATCCGAGTACGAGGAAGCCGGTTTCTTTGAGCAAACCCATGAGGATGAAGAAGATGTTCTTTCGAAGAGAAAGCGTATCGGTGAGTATTTCATAGCTGAAGGACTACTGGAAGCCGATGATGTTCTCCACGCGCTTGATATCCAGAAGGAATCCGAGGACGAACGCAAACTTGGAGATATACTTGTAAGTCTGAACCTTGTCTCGAAAAGACAGCTTCAGGAAGCTCTTTCTCTCCAGGTTGAAGATATGAGGGATAATCTCGATCGATCCCGTGGAGACGGACTCGGATTTGTGGAACTTGGAAACCTCCTGCTTGAAGTAGGTGATTTCTACGGATCAATTGACGCATACCTGAGAGCCTGTACGATCTACCGCGCAAATGAGCGGGAATATATGGTCTTCGAGTTGCTTGAGGGTGTACTTGATATCTGTCCTGAATCTCTTAGTGCGGCAAAAGAGGTTGTCAGAATCAGAAAATCCATGAATATTGAAGGACAGGCCAGAGCATTCTACAGATTGGCAGTAGCCTACCTTCTCAACGACAGCCCCCACGAAGCCCTTGCTGCTCTTGAAAAATCTGTTGCTGTCGACTCGAATTTTGAAATGGCCCGAACACTGATGGACGGTATTCGCCCGGGACTTGTCGACAGCGAGAACTACGCTGATATCGCAATGATACTGGCAGACATAGACCGCAGGTTTGACAGGTCTACAGCTACCGCGCTTGCAGGCATAATCCGAGAATTTCAGGATGGCATTGACGCAGCTGTTTCAAAGGATGATTACTCCACGCATTACGATCTTGGAATTGCATACATGGAAATGGGACTTTACCGTGAAGCGCACTCCGAGTTTGAACAGGTTCTTATCAGCCCCGACTACCGCATGAAAGCAAGAGAAATGCTTGGCAGATGCTGCCTTCTACTCGAGAGATACGATGAGGCTGAAGACAATTTCAGGAAGGGACTCACTACTACCGCTGGAAACATGAAAGCAGCGGTTGGTTTTCATCTGGCTATCGCGGATGTCTATGAAGCAACAGGTCGAAATTCTCAGGCAGAGCGAGAACTCAAGATTGCATCCAAGCTTGATTCAAATTTAGTCAAAATGCGGCATACGCTGGACTGACTCTTGCTCAGAATCCACTCCATTCACCCCGGTTCTCCTGCCTCAAGAACAGGTTTGAAAAAGACTGACATTCTCATTGCATGTAATGGTGAGACATTGGATGACTGGTTTGATTTCGTGTACAACGCAAATGGGACAATAATTACAATCAAATACAAACGTGGAATTCAAACAAGGAATATGACCATTCGGAAGATCCCGGGAATAGAATGGGGATTTGAATTCGAAGGACAGTCACCAAGAATCTGTAGACGAAAGCGCATTTTCTGTTTTATTGACCAACTTCCTCCTGGTATCAGGCCTTCACTTTTCGTTAAGGATGATGATATCAGGTATTCCTTCCTTCAAGGAACTTACGTCACACTCGATCGAAATGATGTTAGTATTGCTATAAAGAAGAATCTATCATCAGTACATGTTTCAGTTCATGCGTCTGATCCTGTACTCAAATGCAGATTGCTTGGAACCGGAAAGGAAGAACCGATTATCCCTCCACTGAGAGAAAATGAAATAGGACTCCTTTCAAACCTTCTGGAGTATGAAAGCAGAGATTTCTCTGGCGGGGGATTGATTTGCACCGGAACTCTTGCAGCACCGTTCATGAAACGTGTTCTTGCAGGATCAGAGTATCAGATTCTGGCTGTAAACAACAATATGTTAACGCTTGATGATCTGTCACCGGGTATATCGCACAGATGACCTGTCGCGAAATAAAATTCGCATGTGGGGTGGAGGATTTAAACTGATATTATGAATTTACCAATATCTGCCATATTTTTGGCATGTCTTTGCCTGTTTCTTATTCTGGAAATGAACAGAAGGAAAAATGTTGCATTATTGAGAAAGAATAAACTTCTCTTGAATAAGCTCAAGGCACTTACAAAAGAAATGAATGAGCTGGAAAAACTTAAATCCGATATGCTGTCCAGAATAGGAATCTCCTTGAGAAAACCTCTTGAATCAGTTCGGAAAACAGCTATTGAGCTTTCCAGATCACCTGAGAGATCATCCGGTGTAAAAGAACATCTCACAAGACTGACAAATGAGATAACTGAAATTGAGAACTTCCTTGATGTAATGAAAGAACTCGCTTTTCTTGAAAAGATGGATTTATCAGGCAGTTCACAATTCCCCGATGAAGCTGAATCTTCTTCAGTCTCTCTTGATAACTTGCTTTTTGATACTCTTAACGAGTGGAATGATGAATTCTCATCCAGGGGTGTTTCGCTTGCAATGTCCATCGATGAGAATGTCATGGTTACCGGAAGCAGGCATTACCTCAAGCATGCGCTCGAAAACATTCTATCAGAGATATCACGCATAATGGTATCCGGATCTCTGGTTCATATTGTTCTCTTCAACGATGAAGAGTCTGTAAGGATAAAAATTGCATACAAAGGTGAACCTGCAAAAACTGTAAAACAATCAGCTTTCGGTGTTGAACTGGCACGTCAGATTATCAGCATCCACGACGGATGGCTCACCGGTGATTCGAAAACCGGACAATACGTGATGGAATTACCCTCTCTGAATCAGAAAATGGAAAGTCAGACCAAGTGAAAAGCCGGGTCTTCAGGAAATATGACATAAGAGGAGTTTTCCCCACGGATCTTGACGAGCATTTAACGATAAAACTCGGCAAAGCTCTAGGAAATTTTGCCGGAAACACCGTAGCTGTTGGAAGGGATTGCAGACCGTCAGGCTCTATTCTTTTCCGCTGGCTGACAGATGGAATTCTCGCTTCAGGATCAGATGTTATTGATCTGGGAGTACAGACAACACCAATGACATATTTTGCTGCGTATACTTTGAATCCGGATGTTACAGTGATGATTACAGGCAGCCATAATCCCCCGGAATACAATGGTTTTAAAATCATGTACGGACATGACACATTATGGAGTGAGGGTATCCAGAAACTCCGGAGAACAATGGAGAATATGTCATCAGCGCTCCCTGTTACATCAAAAGCAATAGTAAAACGCAAATCTGTTACAAATTCCTATACGAACAGGCTTCTGTCTGAATTCTGTTTTGATCGATCTCTGAAGATTGCTGTAGATGCGGGAAACGGCACTGGCGGCGCGATTGCGATTGATGTTCTCAAAAACCTTGGATGCAGAGTTATTCCTCTTTACTGCGAAATGGATGGAAACTTTCCGAATCACCATCCTGATCCAACCGTAGAGGAGAACCTGAAAGATCTTCGCAGAACAGTTCTGCGAGAGAGGGCTGACATCGGTCTTGCATTTGATGGTGACGCTGATAGACTTGGAATCGTGAATGAAAAGGGAAAAGTGATCCGGGGTGACAGAATTCTCATAATACTGGCTAAATCACTTTTAAAGGTTAACCCAGGCGCGACAATCATTTCTGAAGTCAAGGCTTCAGGACTGTTCTTCTCAGAAATTGAAAAGGCTGGAGGACGTGCTGTGATGTCACCCACAGGACACTCTCTTATCAAGAAAGCCATGGCTGAGGAGAATGCTCTACTTGCGGGGGAGATGAGCGGACATATATTTTTCAGGGACAGATATTACGGCTACGATGACGCACTCTATGCTGCGATGCGGTTGATTGAGATAATATCGTCGGACGATACTCCTCTAAGTTCTTATCTGGCAGATCTTCCTGAAGTATTCTCCACTCCCGAAATAAGGGAAGAGTGCTCTGATGAAAGCAAATTCATCATTGTCGATACAGTAACAGATATGCTGGAAAAGGCTGGACATCCCGTGGATACCACTGATGGAGCAAGAGTATCATTCCCTGATGGCTGGGGACTTATTCGCGCATCCAACACTCAGCCTGTGCTTGTCATGAGGTTCGAGGCTGGAACTCAACAGCAGCTGACTGACTATGAAAATATTATGCGTGAATACATTGAAAAAGCCGGGAGGAAACTGGATGTCAAGACAGCTGATTGAAGAACTTGAGAAACAGATTGAATCGGAGAAACCTCTGCTGGATAAACTGGAGTCCGTTTTTTCCAGTGTTATCGTTGGACAGGACGAATTCAGGCTGGGATTGATGACTGCGCTTCTCTGTGACGGTCATGTTCTTATCGAAGGTGTCCCCGGACTGGCAAAAACGCTTGCTGCCAGAACTCTTTCCAGGTGTGTAAAAGCGTCATTCTCCAGATTGCAGTTCACACCTGATCTTCTGCCTGCGGATCTGACAGGTACAATGATATTTCAACCGGAAACAAGTACATTCACCGCAAGGAAAGGACCTCTTTTCGCTCAATTCATACTCGCTGATGAGATTAACAGGGCTCCGGCAAAAGTTCAGAGCGCCTTACTAGAGGCAATGCAGGAGCGCCAGATTACGTTTGGCGGAAAAACCTATCCTCTGCCGTCTCCATTCTTCGTTATGGCCACACAGAATCCGATTGAACAGGAGGGTACGTATCCACTGCCTGAAGCTCAGGTGGACAGGTTCTTAATGAAACTGAAAATCGACTACCCAACATCCAATGAGGAAGTAGAAATACTGCGCAGAACTGGTGGTAAACCTGTTCCGGAAATTGAACCGGTTATATCAACTGAAAAGGTAATAGAACTCCAGAAGCTCTCCTCCAGCATAGTCGTTGAAGATGGAGTACTTGACTATATGGTCAGGCTGGTTTTCGCCACACGGCACCCAAGACAGGCCGGTTTGAAGGATCTTGATGATCTCATCTCCGTTGGGGCCAGTCCAAGAGGCTCACTTGGCCTTCTTGCAGCATCAAGAGCAAGGGCGTTCCTTTATGGTTCTTCATTTGTTTCACCTTCAATAGTAAAGGAAGTCGCTCACGATGTTCTCAGGCACAGAATAATCCTCTCATTCGAAGCTGAAGCGGAAGAGGTGGGTGTAGAGGAAATAATAGACAGAATACTCAACAGAATTCCGGTAAAGTAACAGGGATTATCTGATCATGGAAAATGTTCACTTATTATTCAGACGCGTCAGAAGGATTGAACTCCAGACAAGGAAGCTTGTAGCACAGCTTGTCGGGGGTGATTACTCATCCATCTTCCGAGGTCAGGGAATGGAATTCTCTGATCTCAGACAATACTCGGATGGAGATGATCCGAAACTCATCGATTGGAATGTCTATGCAAGAACCAGGACTCCATTTGTAAAAATATTCAGGGAGGAACGTGAATTACTGGTTCTTCTTATTGTCGATCTCTCAGGCAGTCTTCGCTTTGGATCACTCAATCTTACAAAAGCTGAACGTGTTGCTGAAGTTGCCGCTGTACTGGCACTTTCAGCCTCAGGAAGTAACGATCGTGTCGGAATGCTCACTTTTTCCGACCGGATTCATGAATACGTCCCGCCTGACAAGGGGAGAAAACACGCTCTGGGTCTTGTACGACGGATTCTTCAGGTCCCCGACATGCAGGCACCGGCAGACCTTGATAAAGCTCTGAAATATATGGGACGCGTACTCAACAGAAGGGCTCTCGTATTCATTATCAGTGATTTCAGAATCCCCGGGGGCAGCAGACTTCTTCGTGCGACTGTACGGAAGCATGATGTTGTAGGAATACATGTTTTTGATCCCAGAGAACTTCACCTGCCGGCTATGGGACGAGTCCGCTTTCGTGATCCTGAAACAGGGAAAGAACAAGTTGTGAATACCAGTTCCCGAAGCTGGAGGGATAAATTCGCCCATCAGGTACGTCTTGTTCAGACAGAAAGGGAAATACTATGCAGAGACAGCAAACTTGACCTGATAAGTATTTCAACAGCTGATAACCTTGTACTGCCTCTTCTAAGATTCTTTGAACTCAGAAAAAAGCGAAGACGCCGTTGATGATGCATCTTCTTATCCTGATTTTACTTTTCTCCGGAAATGAATTCGTTTCATGTTCTCTCGGAATTCCCGTAACAGTCGACTACCACATACCGGATGGCTGGACCGCTGAATCGCTGGAATCTTCGGAGAGCTGGTATGTGATTGAGCAGGATGTCGGCACTGTGACACTTGTCCCACTTTCCCTTGATACACTCGACCTTCCTCTGCTTGGAGCATACTCTGATTCTCTTGAGGGATATTTTGCTCCGCCTGTTCTTCTGGTATCTCGAACCATGCCGGATTCAACCTGGACTGTTTCGGTCTTTCCGTCTCCTCTTCAAATTGATATTCCAGCTGGATTTCCTGAAAATTACCTTAATCAACATAGATTCTGGAAGGAATGGAGAGGAGCTCCTTCAAATCGGTGGTTGTTTCCCTTGCTATTGATCGGTGTCATCACTATTCTGGCTGTTTCTTCGTGGTTGTATTACAGAAGAAAGAAAAAGCTGTTAAGCATGAAAGATATCCATGCGGAAAAAAAATTATTGATCTCTCCTCTGGATGAAGTAAAGGCACTGCTTGACTCACCTGCGTTCGCAAACGGAAACTGGCTTGAGTATTATAAAAATGTGGACGAATTACTCAGAGACACCGTTTCGTTCCGCTTCAAAATTTTCAATCGTGCACTTACCTGGCATCAGATTATCAGACTTGTCCTCCGCGGGGAGGAAGAGGACGGCAGGAAATTTGCCGAAGACTCCTCTGAACTCATAGAAGAGATCACCCTTCAGAGATACGCTTCATGGGGTGGTTCAAGAGAAAGAGCGGAGAGATACACATCGAGACTTTCTTCCATCAGAAGGGAGTGGCACCTTCGATGAATTTCCAGTTTCTACCGGCTTTACTGGGGTTTCCAATGGTTCTGATTATTCTGCAGTTCTTCTCCAGAAAGATTAAGAGCCGCTCTCAGACATACACCGGACCTTTTTCCTTTCCCTGTGTAAACAGCAGTCCGGGCAATAGAATATCCAGCCTTCTGCAATGGGGTGGGTTCGCGCTTCTTTTCATCGCTCTTGCACGGCCACAACATGGCTTTGAAAGACTTCCAGAAGCTGGTGAGGGAGTGGATATCATCATAACTCTGGATGTTTCAGGAAGCATGACTCAAAGCGATTACTATCCAAGCAGACTGGCTGCCGCAAAAAAAGCAGCTCTGACATTCATAAACGGAAGACCGAATGACAGAATAGGTCTGGTTATCTATGCTGAACAACCACGAGGCATCTGTCCGCCGACTTTTGATCATTCTACTCTTGAGAGATTCATTCAGAATGCCTCAATAGGTACGTTGCAGGATGGAACAGCTATCGGAGCAGGCCTCGCTGTAGCAGCCAGAGGTTTTGATTATTCACAAACGTCAAGGAGAGTGATAGTCCTCATATCAGACGGTGAAGACACCTCCTCCCGGGTTGATCCCATTACTGTAGCGAAAGCAGTCAATACCATTCACGGGGACAGCCTGAGAGTATATACCGTCGCCATCGGCACTCCTTCTTCCGAGGAAGGACTGGGAGTTGACAGGGAAACACTTTCGGAGATCGCCAGACTGAATGGAGGCAGGCTTTTCAGTGTTGAATCGCCGCAGGAGCTTGATGAGGTCTACTGCGCAATTGATTCTCTTGAAGCTTCTACTCTTCCTCCCGAAGGTCTTTTCGTCTACAGAGATTCTTACATGCAATTCCTTGTGTGGGGACTGATATTTCTTTCTGTTTCAAGTGTTCTTAAGTGGCGTGTTTTCAAGATTGTGGGTGACTGATGGGATTTCAGCACCCCTTCCTGCTTCTTCTGCTTCTTCTGGCACCACTGTACTGGTGGTTGAGGATAAAATGGTTTAATTCAGAAATGAAACTGTTAAGAGTATTCGTCAGACCTGTTCTCTGGAACAGAGTCAGAATTCACCCTCCACCGGCGCGATCGTTTTCACTTATCCTCTGGGTGACCGGTTTGGTATTTTCGATTGTAGCACTGAGTGGTCCAACCTGGGGTCAATCATCAGCCATAGTATCAACAGGTGGAAAAAACCTCGTTATAGCTCTGGATATTTCGCAATCCATGTCATCATTAGATGAGGCTCCATCCAGGATTGTCAGGGCAAATGCTGAGATAAGAAGGCTGATAGAAGAACTTGACGATGTGCGAATAGCACTCGTGATATTTTCAGGAAGCTCCAGACTCGCGTCTCCTCTGACTCTTGACAGGGAATTTCTTCTGAGCAGACTTCCGGACAACATATGGAGCAACTCTGATATTACCCGCGGAACACAGCTTGGAAACCTTGTGGACGTAATGGTTTCCGCGCTGCCCGAAATGGATCTTGAAGCACGGCTTGGAATAGTATTCAGTGATGGAGGGTTTCATGATTACGCGACTGCAAGCGCTGTAGAAACCGCGAAAGCAAACAATATGCGTCTTTTAACAATTGGAGTTGGGGGACCTGTTGAAATGACGATACCTCTTGAAAATGGAGGTGTTCTCCTTGATACGGCAGGAGATACAGTAAGAACAGTTCTCGAGGAAGAACCTCTCATGGAACTGGCTTTTGAAACAGGGGGGGCATATCTCCCATTATCTCAGACAGATGATCTGGCGTCCATCATTCATGTATTTCTCGAACACATTTCCGATGAAAACAGTGAGCTTGCGGCAGGTGGTTCCACTTCGACCAGGAGATATCAGTACTTTCTTGGAGCTGCTCTGATACTTTTCTCTCTGGCAACTATTCTTGAGAGGAGGGGAAAATGATCCTGCTCCTTATGATACTTCAGCTTCAGAGCAACCTCGCACCTGCTGAACTTGCGGAGATCGCGGAACAGTATTTCCTTGATGAGCAGTATTCGAGCGCTATCGGAGCCTGGTCGGAACTCTTTTCAAGGATGCCGGAAAGGGGAAGAATACTCTATAATCTTGCTTCATCTCAATTCTTGGCGGATTCTCTGTCAGCTGCCGATTCGGTTCTTTCCACGGATATCACTGATGTGGGAGAAGATACCCTCATGCTGGCAAGGAAGATTACTTCGCTGGCACTTGCAATCCAGGAAAACGATTATGCCGGAGTAGAATCATCGGTAAACGCTCTTCGAAATGCTGTAGCAGATGGTCTTTCTCTGCAATGCGAGAAGACCGGACTTGAAGCAGGACTTAACTGGCTTGATAATCATGAACCCCCTGAAGATCAGCAGGATCAGAACGAAGATAAGCAGGATCAGAACGAAGACCAGCAGAATCAGAACGAAGACCAGCAGGATCAGAACGAAGACCAGCAGGATCAGAACGAAGATCAGCAGAATGAGCAGCAGCCTCCACCGCAGATCAATGAAATGACACCCGAACAGGCACAGGCCATTCTGGATCTCTTGGAAGACACCAGTCATGCGGAGGATTCAACTGGAACGAAGAAAATAGTTTATCCAGCGGGGCCAATATGGTGATTCTGCTGTGCTTTCTGTCTCTTTTCAGTTTACTTCCTGATATTGAAGTCTCTTTGCCGGATTCTGTGCGAACCGGTAATTCTTTCTCTGTTGATATCACACTCACCGGTATGGATATCAGAAATGTTGAATGCGCTCCTCTGTGTTCAGGCGGACTTAGATTCCAGGGCAGCAGTACGATGCATTCATTTTCCAGTATAAGCACACCATCAGGGCGTTCGATAAGCTCGGAAGTCCTTCTGTCAATGAATTTCGTGGCGATTGAAGAAGGAGTTCACACAGTTGGACCATTCAAAATAAACTCCTATGGAACAATAATCTTCGAAATCCCTGCTGATTCGATTATTATAACCGGTCATACTCCCGATACGGGAACCACATCGATCAGCACTGAATCCGAAGTACTTGCATGGATAGAAATCGAGGTTGATACTACCTGTAGAATATATCCAGGACAGCCTTTCCAGATCGATTACTATATCTACAAAACACAAAGAAATGTTGAAATCGTCGACCTCTATCTTGATGCAGCCGAATACGCTTCTTCCAGCCTTATCGAGGATTCAAATGAGTTTAGATGGGTCAGATGCAAGAACGGCCTTTTCAAGGCATGGCTTGCTGCAATGGAAATAACCCCTGCTTTTGCCTGCAGCCTTGAACTGCCTGTCCTCAGGGGCAGGATAGGCATCCCGGGTGGATTCTACCGCGGATCCCTCGAACATCAAATATCCTCTGAAGGTTCATGGATAGCAGTATTTCCATTTCCCGAAGAAGGACAACCTGATAATTTCATAGGAATAACCGAAGAAATCTTCTTCAGTCTGGATGAAACCATTGGTGGTTACAGTCAGTCCGGAGAGGAATGTATTCTACTCTCCATAACCGGTCCTGGAGCTTCACAGCTCAAGTCTATACCTTCTCTTACAATCATCGGCCCCGCATCAATGCTGCCCGGGCCATTGCTCAGAGAACCTGACGGGGAAGAGGTGACATGCCGGATTCTTATTGAACCGAATGACACCGGAATTGTTATCATAGGTCCGGATAGTCTTGCATGGTTCGATACCGACTCAATACTTTACCGTCAGTCTTTTATTCCGCCCTGTACTCTTTCTGTGCATGGTCCGCATCAAACAGCCGGTATTGAAATGGATTTCATCGATGGGAATCATAATTCATCCTTATTACTGATTCTTTCTTTGGTACTAATTATAACTGCGGTTGTATTTCTTGTAATACGGGTCAGATTCGGCAAAAACAGCTTCATTCCGGATATAAGTGATGCTCAAGACCCGGAAGAACTGCTCACCGCACTGGAATATGAGATTTCTGAACTCCTGATGGGTTCTCCATGCTACATGGGTTCTGAAGAATTAGATAAAGCGCTTGATGCCAGAGATGCTGACAGTATTTTGAAAGGGAGGCTTCTTCGTCAATGGAAAGATATAGAACTCATGCTTTCAGGAAGAACGATATCTACAGAACAGCTTGATCGTCTTAAACGTACATGCATCGAACTCGTTCAGGAGCTGTCCGCAGATCTGGACTCCTGAAGATATCCCTTTAATGGGGGTGTTCCGGTAATTCTTCATGCCTATATTTAATGAATGAATACAATTCTTAACATTCAGGAGTATGAAGAATGCTTGTTAATTACTTTGCTGTAAGTGCCTATGCCGTTCTTGTTTTGATAATTGGTCTCCTGGGAATGCGAAAGACCCGTTCTTATAACGATTTCCTTCTTGGTGGCGGTAATATAGGACCGTGGATGACCGCGTTCTCTTACGGTACTGCGTACTTTTCAGCGGTACTTTTCATAGGCTTTGCGGGCAAACTTGGCTGGGGGTTCGGTCTCTCCGCTCTCTGGATAGCCCTTGGAAACTCATTAATAGGTGTACTTGGCGTCTGGCTTATTCTTGGTCACAGGATAAAGTCGGTAACTCATTCGCTCGGTGTCAAAACAATGCCTGAATATCTGGAAGCAAGATTCAACAGTCCATTTCTGAAAGGTTTCACTGCTGTCGCTATTTTCGTATTCTTCATACCTTACACAGCAGCGGTCTTCATGGGGTTGAGCTACCTCTTCGAATCCACATTTCAGCTTCCATATGCATGGGTACTGCTTTTCATGGGGCTGTTCACGGGCATATACCTTGTCATGGGCGGATACAAATCCATGGCAATGATTGATGTAATTTTCGGATTGATAATGACAGCAGGTGTTATCATCCTCTTCTGGTTCACGATGAAGAAGGGGGGAGGCTTGCCGAACATAATCTCAAGTCTCAAAGCGATTGAACCAAAACTGGTTGGCTCTGTTGGACCACCCGGCATTATTCCACTGCTCTCTCTCGTCTTTCTGACCAGTGTTGCGCCTTTCGCCATGCCTCAGCTATTACAGAAATTCTACGCTGTCCGTGACAGGAAAGCTGTCAGGATAGGTACTATAGCTTCTACGATTTTCGCTCTTCTTGTAACCGGGATAGCCTACTTTACAGGAGCGCTGACCCGGATATTTCTGTCTCCAGCCACCACTCCGGATGCTTTTGGCGAAGGCGGAGCGCCGATTTTTGACGCTCTCATGCCGGAACTGCTGACAACGGTGATTCCCGGAGCGCTTTCAGTTATTATTCTGCTCCTTGTTCTTTCGGCATCAATGTCTACACTTGCAGCTCTTGTTCTGATATCCAGTTCGACCGTAACGAAGGATTTCTATCACGGTTTCATTAATAAGAATGCCTCAGACAGAACTCTTACAAAACTTGGCAGACTGAGCAGCGGTTTCTTCATTATTCTATCAATAATTCTGGCCTGGCAGAAACCAGCTGTAATAGTAACCATATTGTCAATATCATGGGGCGCGATAGCTTCGGTATTCCTCGGACCATTTATCTGGGGATTGTTCTCTAAAAGACTTGGAAAAGCCGGAGCTGTAACTGCATCCACTATGGGGCTTTCCGTATGCCTGATCCTCTTCATTCTATGGGGGGCCAAGATGGTTCCCCAGGCTGCTTCTACAGGTATGCTTGTATCCCTGATCATTCCCGCTCTGTTTGTTGGTTTTCGCAAGCTCAGGTCAGCATGAGATTATTGGGGAGTATGTATCATGAATCAGGATAATCTGAATAGAGAAAAAGACACCATCAATCGTCCTGAGAAATTTTCCTCGGATGACATGCATATGGAAATCCTTAATTCAGTCATGGAGAGCATTCTGATCGTAGGTAACGACAATAGAATAATATTCTGCAATCCGGTTCTCTATGAACTTTTCGAAGTCGAGATGAGTGAAAATCTTATTGGAAGATCTTTTCTGGATTTCGTCTCCAG
The DNA here is from genome assembly GCA_030620995.1 of Candidatus Aegiribacteria sp. Lineage (GTDB taxonomy): Bacteria > Fermentibacterota > Fermentibacteria > Fermentibacterales > JCC-6 > Aegiribacteria. The sequence goes on along the minus strand of JAUXIK010000033.1, from coordinate 6,910 downwards.
AGACCAGTGGGATATTGTTTTCTCTCAAACTGAAAAAAGAAAAGAAGGTGAGTCTTCCAGGTACGAACTGGAAATTGTTACAGAGAAGAATAACAGAAAAACAGCATTGCTTTCAGTCGTTCCGAGAAAAGATGCACAGGGTAAAACAGCGGGTGCTATCGCTACAATAGCAGACATCACAGAAAGAAAACGGATCGAACTTGAACTTGCCGAGAGCGAGAATCGCTTCAGGGATATAGCCCTTTGCGGCGCTGACTGGGTATGGGAAATAGACGCATCCGGCAGGTATACATTCTGTTCTGATAACGTAATAGACGTTCTTGGCTACTCTTCATCAGAAATAGTAGGCAGGACACCTTTTGATTTCATGCCGGCTGAAGAATCAGAACGAATAAGAAAGGAATTCCTCTCGATCATCGAAGAAAAAAGGGATATCGTCAATCTTGTGTATAGAAACCTCGACAAGGATGGAAATATCCATATTCTTCTTACTAACGGAATTCCAATACTCGACAATAACGGCGAACTGCTTGGCTATCGTGGAATAGACAGCGACATCACTGAACGTAGAAATGCTGAAATAGAATTGAATAAAGCTATGATAGCAAATAAAACAATTCTGGAATCGGTACCATTCGGTATGATGATAATAGGCAGAGACAAGAGAATAATCAGCGCTAACAGCGCCGCACGGGGAATATTAGGACGAGAGACCGAGGAACTCAAGGGAAGAATCTGCCATGATTTTATCTGCTCTACTCAAGTTGGAAAATGTCCCATTCTGGATCTGGGCGAAATAGTTGATGAATCAGAGAGAATTCTTCTTAACAGAAACAGAGACAGAATACCGATCTTAAAATCCGTAACTCCTATTGAACTGAATAACGAAAATGTCCTTCTTGAAGCATTCGTCGATATATCGAGGCAGAAATATGCCGAGGAGGAAGCAAAAAAGGCCAGCAGTGTTAAAAGCGTGTTTCTCGCGAACATGAGCCATGAAATCAGAACTCCTATGAACGGTGTAATTGGCATGACAGGACTTCTGCTCGATACTGATCTGACACCTGAACAGAAGGATTACACTCAGACGATACAGCAAAGCGCTGATTCTCTCATGTCAATTATCAATGACATACTGGATTTCTCCAAAATGGAAGTCGGCAAACTTGAACTGGAAGAAATAGATTTTGATCTTCGCATAATGCTTGGAAGTATTGCCGATATAACAGCCGTCCGGATATGTGATAAAAACCTTGAGTTAATGTTGAAGATAGATTCTGAAGTGCCATCGCTTCTTAGAGGTGATCCAGGCAGGTTGAGACAGATAATCGTCAATCTCCTTGAAAACGCAGTCAAGTTCACTTCGGAAGGTGAAATAGTTCTTGAAGTAGATGTTATACGAGAAATCAAAAATCGGGTTCTTCTTAAATTCTCTATTACCGATACCGGAGTTGGGATACCAAGCGATAAACTCCAGAATCTGTTCGATCCTTTTACCCAGGCGGATTCTTCAACAACACGGAGATATGGAGGAACGGGACTGGGTCTGACCATTTCCAGACAGATCACAAATCTGCTTGGAGGTGAAATAGGCGTTGAGAGTACACCGGGGAAGGGTTCTACATTCTGGTTCACTGCTGATATGTTATTCAGGAAACCCGCAAAGAGCTTAAGTAAAGAAAAGACTGATGAATTCGCTTTACTCCATTCACTGAAGATTCTTATTGTGGATGATAATCAGACAAATAGAACTATTCTTGCCGGTATGATGGAAAAATGGGGCTGCAGATACCAGGAAGCAACTTCAGGTGATTCTGCACTGCGTCTTCTGAGGGATTCCACTGAGAAAGATGATCCATTTGATATTGCCATTCTGGACATGCAGATGCCGGATATGGACGGTGAAACTCTGGGAAAGAAAATCAAGAAAGACCTTGATCTCAAAGATACACTGCTGTTAATAATGTATACATCCATGGCAGCGCGTGGAGATGCTGCCAAGATGTCGAAAGCTGGCTTTTCAGCCTATTTGACCAAACCTGTAAAAATGTTACAGCTTCGAAATTGTTTAATCAGCATGCACAGGGAGAACAAACAGGAGGGTATGTTAAATGAGTCCAGGGGAATTATCACAAAACACTCGTTAGCAGAATCAAGAAAGGAAAATTTCAGAATCCTGCTTGCAGAGGATAATCCGGTAAATCAGAAAGTAGCTTTAAAAATGCTTGAGAAACTCGGATATCACGCAGTTCCTGCTGAAAACGGAATAGAAGCCGTTCAAGAGCTTGAAAATAATGTTTACGATCTTGTATTAATGGACATTCAGATGCCGGAAATGGATGGATTTGAGGCAACAAACATCATCAGAGATCCGCAATCATCTGTTCTAAATCATGAAGTGCCTGTCATAGCCATGACTGCTCACGCCATGGAAGGTGACAGAGATAAGTGCATTCAGGCCGGAATGGATGATTATATCGCCAAACCAGTCAAACCCGAAATTCTTGCAAAGGTAATTAAGCAAATCCTCTCCAGAGAATTCATTACTGAAGCAGAACAAAAGACCAGGAAAATGAAAAAGAGATTAGCCATATTTGACAGGTCAGTTCTCACTGAATCTCTCGGAGATGACCAGGAACTTATTAGAGAGATTCTTGAAATTTTCAAGAGCAACGCTGATGAAATCATGACCTCATTGAAGAATGCGGCTCTGAAAGATGATTTAGAAACCATCAGGAGAAGCGCCCATTCATTGAAGGGATCATCCGGTAATATCGGAGCAAAAGACTTCATGGAAACAATGAGAAGCATTGAGGAAGCTTGCTCTGATGGTGATATGAATTCAGTTAGAACCAGAATCAGACAATCAGAGAAAGATTATACTGAACTTATGGAGGAACTTGAAAAGTGAATCACTTTTAACTTATTGAATGCTGAAAGATGAAACAGAAGAGACTGCCGCTTGATCAGACACCATCAGATTACACTGAATTTATTGAATACCTTAAGGATTCTCTGAATCTGGATAACGAAGCTATTAGCAGAATTAATTTGCTTGATCGGCTGTCTCTATACGAATCCGCAAAAGACATTGGAGCTGATGAAGAGACTCTTGCTCGATATATAGCTGAATATCTTCAATTAGAGTATTTTCCGTATATTGATCCTGAAAGCATACTTACAGAGGTATTCACAGCGCCGTTCAGCAGATCAAATTTCGTTCTTGCCATAAAAGATTCTGATGGAGAAACTACATACGTTCTAAGCAATCCTTTCAACCTTCAGCTCAGAGATGCAATTGACATGGTTGCTCAGAGGAAAGCCTCCCGAATTGGAATTGCCCAGCCGGACAGCATTCTCGCCCTCTTGAAGACATACACTCCGAAAGAACAGGAAGTTAAAATTGTATCCTCAAGAATTGAGGATGAAGACAATCCGGATAATGAAAAAGACGCTATATCTGAGCTGATAAAGAGCGCTATACTGGAAATAGAACATGAGCCGCATAAGGATGATATTAACACCTCTCCCATCAAGTATATAGCAGACAAAATCATTTATACTGCTGTAGAAGATAAAGCAAGTGATATTCATATGGAACCGAAAGCCGATAAAGTAGTAGTCAGATATCGTATCGACGGTGATATGGTTGACAGATTCACTCTCAAACCCAGAACCGGGAAAACTCTTCTCAGTAGATTCAAAGTTATGGCAAATATAGATATCGCCGAAAGACGAAAACCCCAGGATGGAGCTTTGGAAGCGAGAATCGGAGGAAAGTTCTTCAAAATGCGACTTACTACCACATCCACACCTTTTGGGGAAAGTCTCATCATTCGTTTGCTGGACATGGATACCAAACCAATGGAACTGGCTGAGCTTGGCATGACGGATACTCAGGCTGAGACAATGTATGAGGTCTCTCAGCAGCATTCGGGAGCGATTATAGTCGTAGGTACAACGGGTTCGGGAAAAAGTACAACTATTTACAGTCTTATATCCAATATCGATATCAAGAACCGCAGTCTGATGACAATTGAGGATCCCGTCGAATACGATATTGCATATGCCAATCAGCAGGAAGTTAACGAGAAAGCTGGTGTTACCTTTGAAGCGCTCCTTAAATCCGCAGTAAGGCAGGATCCCGATATCATCTTTCTGGGTGAGATCAGAGATCCATTTACAGCAAAAACAGTTATGGATCTTACGAGTACAGGTCATATGACATTTGGCACACTTCATTCAGCCAATACGACAACTTCCATAGGAAGACTTGAACGTCTTGGTGTTTCAAGAGCTGATCTGGCTGACTCTGTTCTTCTTATTGCGTCTCAGCGGCTCCTTAAGCGTCTGTGTCCTGATTGCAGGAAAATAAGATCAATTAAACCTGAGGAAGCAGAAATGCTCAGCCATTTCACGGATAATATTCCAGATAGAGTAGCTGATCCCGCCGGATGCCCAAAGTGTAAAAACAAAGGATACAAAGGTCGTCAGGGAATATTCGAAATTCTGAAATTCAACCCTGAAGTTATAGAAACAGTCAGAAGCGGTGAATCAGTGTCAGCCATGCGACAGAGGTTTCATGATAGCGGACAATATCTTATGAGTGATCATGCTATTGATAAACTGAGAGATTTCAGTCTCTGCTATAATGATATATATCATTCTATCCTTCTTGAGGAGAAAAGACTTACCGGCTCCATTAAGAAGAAAATTAAAGCAGCATCTACTGAACATTTGACTTATTTTAAAGAAGATGTATCTATCCAACCCTCTGAATCAGTCTCAACAGTTGAATCTCAACCGCGCGAGAAGCACGGTGTAGCTGTTATTAAGCATCGAACAGGAGGGAGGGCTTCAACTGGAACCAGAATCCTGATAGTTGATGATGATCCCGATCTTCGCGAATTCATATCATTTATCCTGTCTTCCAACGGATACGATGTAACCTCGACAGGTGACGGGATTGATGCCATTGTAGCGCTCAGCATGCAGAAATTCGATCTGATCATTTCAGATGTCGATATGCCCAATCTGAACGGATTCAAGCTTCTTGAGATTATCATAAACAAAGGAATCGAAACTCCGGTTGTCTTCCTCACAGGAAGAGATAAAGCCGAAGATGAGGTCAAGGGATACGAATTAGGCGCTGAGGATTACATTAGAAAACCGTTACACAAGGAAACACTCCTTCTTAGAATCAAGAAAATCCTTAAACGTTAATTAAATAGTGACAGGGACTATTTAAATTTTAAGCTGCCACAGGACGCAGCCAATGGTGCCTGTTACTAATTAATGGATATATGACGTCCGATAAGGAATATTATGTAAAGTCATATGTATTGATACCACACAAGTCTCATATGACTGTACATAATATCATCAATCTCCTTATTCCCTTCTGAAAAGGAAATACTATAGAACAAGTCTCATATGACTGTACATAATATCACCAATCCTATTGTACCCTTCTTAACAGAAATAACTCAGGAAAATCGTTCAGAATGAAATGTTTAGATGTTAGGCCCGGCCCTTAATGCGGCCCTAAATGTTAAGAATGCTAAGTTTTAAGGCGCGACCCTAATTGTTAAGTTTCAGCAGAGTTACAGAAGTTGTATTTATCCCCGAACTCAATCTGGCTGTGTAGACACCTGAAGGCAGGTACGAACCACCGGAGGATATTCCATCCCACATGAAGACCGCTTCTCCATCACCAGTAACAGGCTCAAGCTCTCGAACAAGCCTGCCGGAAAGATCGAATATCTGAAGAATACAATCTGATCCCTGATAATCTGATACTTCAATATTCACCAATGAGGAGAAAGGATTCGGCGTGGCAGAAAGACGCAGTCCGGTAAAAGGATCTGAAGCTCCCTCTTCGCAGCCCTGGGTGATGGTTGTGTTTGCATATACACCGACTCCCCTGTTTGCAAGGTCCAGATCTCCATCAAGGTCCATGTCTATAAATACAAACTTACACCAAGGATGATAGGATATATACTCACTCCATTCTCCATTAAATGTTCCGTCACCATATCCTGCAATAGAGCCACCACCAGCAACAGAAAGATCAAGGTGGCCATCGAGATCAAGGTCTGCTGTGGCAATTCGTTCTATGCCACAAGCACCCCAAAAATACCCATCCCATGCACCTCCAAGCTGAATGAATGTTCCATCCTGCTGATTCAGAAAAATATAGGTTGATGGTGGATCCATACTGGCATCTCCGGTAATGGCAATATCATTGTAACCGTCTTCATCGAAATCACCACAGGCGCAATACTGTTGAGCCACAGCATCTGGATAACTGACTGTATAATGTTCCGGATCAGAGAAAGTCCCGTCACCCACTCCCTGGAACATCAGGAAACCATTAAAACGCGGCACACACATATCAAGGATGATATCAGTATCAGGATCACCATAATAAGCAAGCTGACAGGAACCATAATATTCGTAGCCATCACCATATACCCACCCCTCAGTAAACCCTCCTGCGCCATCACCAAGCATGACAAGCACTGTGTCACCATAAGGTTCTATCCAAGAATCCATGGGTATGCCTGTTACATCGAGATGTCCATCATTGTTCAGGTCCGCCACACAACCGTTATGAACTGCCCAGGAGTATGTCGCCGCTTCAGAGAAGTATCCGTCCCCATCTCCGGCATATAACCATGTATCTCTGTCGCTGTTCATTATCAACAGATCAGCATTGCCATCCTCAATAAAGTCGCCAATCAATAACTGGATTACCCCAGCCGTATCAACCAGAACAGCTCCCGGCCGCGTGAAACTGCAGTCTCCATTGGAAAGGAATACTTCATAATAACCGTCACCGGCGATATTTTCAACTACCGCGAAATCTTCCAGACCATCGTTGTTGAAATCAGCTGACCTGATATCAGAA
>JAUXIK010000187.1 GCA_030620995.1 Candidatus Aegiribacteria sp. | reverse complement strand
CCGGCAGAACGCTGACTGAAACCCTTGCAGATAAGGTTGAAAACAGAAGCGAGATAACTGTGCTCCTGGAAACGGAGATCAATGAAATCGTAGGTTTTTTCGGAAACTTCATTGTCAGACCAGAGGCGAACTCCGACGATGTTGAACCGGATGATATTCATGCCGGATCAATTGTTCTCGCAACAGGCTGCAGTATCGGAGACTCAGAGGAATCTGTTTCATCTCCCGGTTTCACAGAAATCGCCGATATGCTGAGAATAGAAACCGATGGACACGGGTTCCCGGCCAGGGAACACGATTCGCTTGCTCCCGTATCAACTCCCATTGACGGGGTTTACGTCACAGGCTGTGCAGGCGGGTCATGTGATCTTCTGATGACTGTCGCCCAATCGGAAGCCGTCGCGGGCACAATCCTCTCATCTCTGATTCCCGGCAGAGAGGTTGAGACCGAACCGAAAACTTCGGTCATATCTGAAACTCTCTGCAGAGGATGCCAGATCTGCCTTGAAGTGTGCAGCTATGGAGCTGTATCTTTCGATGAAGAAAAGCTTATCTGTTCTGTTAACAGCATACTCTGCAAAGGCTGCGGTAACTGTGCCGCGGCATGTCCTTCCGGAGCGATAAAGGCTCAGCACTTCACACCTGATCAGATTCGCTATCAGCTGACAGGGCTTCTGATATGAAAACGGGACTCACTCCTATGCTGATGGAATTTATGAGGAACTGTCTTTCTGATGGAATCGTCGATTCGGTAATGGTTCCTGTTAATGGCCCCGGTGATTCGTTTCCATGGATGCTTGTAACCGATTCTGCGATGCTTGAAAAAGCTGAACCTCTGCCGCCGACAATGTCTGTGCATGGAGCGAAGGCTCTTGCTTCATTTGCTCAGGCTTCAGGTGAAGGTAAAATACTTGCAATTCTTCGCCCATGTGAAGCCAGAGCGGCAATCGAACTGTCAAAACTAGAACAGATCGATCCCGTGAATATCATTCTGCTCACAATGGACTGTCCCGGAGCCGTGCCTCTTTCTGAATACGGTGAAAACGGAATCATCGAACCGGACTGGTCAAATCCTGATACTGTACGCCCGCTTTGCAGACAGTGTACTGAATTCACAGCGGCCGGTGATATCTGTCTTGCTCTGCATGGTGATGCAGAGATGTTCGTTCCTCTTACAGAAAAAGGAGAATCTCTTTTTGCATCTCTTGATATGCAATCTGATTCGGATACATCCGGCTGGAGGAAATGGGCGGACAATCTGACCGAAGAAAGAATGAAAATCAAGGTAA
>JAUXIK010000096.1 GCA_030620995.1 Candidatus Aegiribacteria sp. | reverse complement strand
TTCCATCGGATACAGAACTTACTTCTCTTTCCCACGATGATGTGTGTGACATTGGAGTACTCTACCTCTTTGATTCAGATGGCAGCGAAATCTGGCAATACACAGTGAATGATTGCATTCGCATCGATGGAGTGTGTGAAACTGATCAAGGAGGTATTATTGCATGTGGAGGTTACGATAAATCCTGTCTCTACTGTTTCGGTGATTCGACCGGAATTGAGACTGACCCCCAACTCATAGATAGTTACGAACTCACCGGATATCCTAATCCATTCAATATGTCATTGACAGTGCAATGCTGCCTTCCCAGTGAGACAGACTGCGCACAACTATCCATTTTCGATTTGACTGGACGACTTATCGAATCTTTGTACTTTGGTCAGTTGGATGAAGGAGAACACTTCTTCAGATGGACTCCTGGACCGGACATTCCTTTAGGCTGCTATCTTGTTGAGCTCAAAACTGAAAGTGAAATCCTGATTGAGAAGTACATCTATCTGAGATAGCCAAAGCTTGGTAACATCAGCCAGAGGGAGGAGGGATTTCACTTCCGAAGTGGGTCGACTATTCTCCAGACGCGTAAGCTCCCCTTTAAAGGACAGTTGTTAGAATGAGACTTCCTGGTAAAGACTGTCTTCTATTATAGTCCTCTTTCTCCCACGCCTAAGATCACTCTAGTCTCCCATGAATCCGGTGTTTCAATAGGATCACCAGAAGCTATCACTATCACTCGATGACCATCAATCGGTCCATCATAAGAGACCATCAACTGAAATTCACTAGTGCTACCTTCACTTGTCCAGCGACATTCTCATCTGGACATTCTTAACTAGACGGTGATCATTCACTACTAACCCAAGCATCCTCTTGTCTTGGAAAACCATCCTGACTCCAGACAATCTCACCTTGCGGTGAAACAAGGAACGCATTAAAACTCAATAGTGTCCAGCGGCATTTTCCTCTCCCGGTCTGACGACAATTAGATTTCCCGATCACAGAGGAGATGAGAAGGGAGGGGCTAAACTAGGCTGAACTCGCTCGAAAACATGGAATATCCCGTGCTAGGGTTAACCAGTGGCTTTCTCTATTGAAGTTACCAAAAATAGAAAAGGAACGAGTAATGATTATGGGTGATTATTGGGATAGGAGATTGGTTACAGAGAGAGAACTCCGGAGGATATTGAATTACATATCTTAATTGTTGATCTGAACTAGCGAAGTAGAGGGAGTACAATCCGAGTTATGCCCATACGAGAACACGCCTCCGAGAGATTACACCGTAAGTTGGACCAGATCAACTTATCCATCTGGTAGCCAACGAAGAACTCAGTGATGTCATTATCTCCAAGAGCTTTTGTAACCACATCAGCATCTATGACTTTAAAGCAAACCTCGTAATGATACTCGAATTCAGCTATTAGCTTATTCTGGACCTTCACCTCAACTCTATATCCAGCAGGTACAACTAGATTCTCACCAGAAATGATATATGGGGGGTTGAAGGAAGCTCGAGCAGTTTCAATACCGAACTCTTTAGTATTCTTCAAGTCAGTGCAATCCCCAACACGTCTATACCGCCCAAGCACGTTTGCAATATTAACAAGTTCAACTTTAGTAATAAACTCTTTGTATGTCTCAGTGTTCTGCGATTTCATATAATTTACATCTCCGCTAGAATCTGAAGATCCTCTGATATTCTATTCATTTTCAAGAAATCATTCTCAATAGTTTGGTGAGTTGGAGTCCAATCTGGGGTTTCAAAGACGCCCGTGAACATTTGGCATATAACTGCGTCTTCCCCAGCGTCTATCTTTTGCTTATGGATCACTTTCCAACTTTCACGTGCACATTGATCAAGATGATCTGTTATCGTATTCGTTAGATATTTTCTACTATCTAGATCCTGTGCTTCTGCTGATTGCTTCACAAATGACTGTAAACGATAAGGTACTATATACATGAAATCGCCATTTAGAGTAGCGCTTAATTTCAAATCGAGAGCCTTGGCTATCCGTTCAAGGAAGCCGATGCTTGGTTGGCGACCAAGATTCTCGAAGCGTGAGATAACTGACTGTGTAGAATCGATCTTTTCAGCAAGATCTATTTGAGATAAGCCTAATTCGATTCTTCTACGGATTGCTTCGAATACTAAGTCTGCAGTAAGGCTTCTTTTGAAATCCTCTGATTCCAAAGCCTCTTTCCAGCTTGTATCATGTTTTAGATCATTCATTTATATGGATCCCTCTCTTAAACGACTACATGCCGTAGAGTAGTTTGCCGAGGTTTCATCCTTGAACTCACCATCAAGAATAACAAGAGTATCCTGATGTATAGTTGACATCGTGAAGTAGATTCTTAACACCCCTGATCTGCGTGTTTTCGGACATCGAACTTCCCAAAGAGAGCTATGCTCTCTACTACAAACAGAACCTAAGTTACTAATTATCCGCAAACTGGTACGATCCTGGAATGCTTGCTTTCCAATGCTCTCATCTTGAATAAGTCTCATATTGTTATCGAAGTCTTGGAACTCGATGGGATGCCTCCTACCTAACCGCTTCATCTTATTACCCACTTCTGTATCTGGCCAATTCTGAGGGTCATAAACATCGTCTGGTAAAAGAAAAACACTATATCCAGGCATTTGGTTCCCCATCATATAGCCAACTGGCTATATTGTCAAGGTATCTTTAACGATTATCAAGTTAACAATTTCGTAGTATACAGTACCTTAATCTCTAAGCTGATCTTCCGCAAGTCTCCGGGATAGAGCTGTTTCAGTCCTCATCGAAAGCTGAGACAAACGGCTTATGGTTATCATCGATATACTGTAAGAACAAGTCACCTAATGGAGTAAGTTCCTTATCAATACTAATAAGTCCTAGAGTGATAAGATTCGAGCGATAACTTTCCTGTAGAGATGCTCGAAACACGCTTCTGTTGCCTATCTTATCAAGAGCAGGTTCCAATGTTGTCCGATGCTTCTCGTAATACAGATCAGCATCATCCGGTTCACAGCTATGCATTGAAGGATCTAGTGAATAGAATTTCAGATATATGAGCTCCTCATCCGTAAGCTGGTCAAGCAAACGGAGCATCTTCTTTGCAGTAGCATGGTCCAACTGCTCTTGAGATAAGCCTTGTGAAAGAAGGTGCGAAATATACTCCCTCCGTTTAGGGGAAATCGCCCTAGCAACATGAAATAGACTGTCTTCAATGAGATCGACTACGTCTTCGGATTCGCAGAGCTGTTTGAAGTCTTCCTTGGTCAGATGATCAGAGATCTTCTCATCGAGAGCCAAGAGAAACTCTACAATCCGATCTTCACGCTGCTTAGGGATGAGGGCTCCTATAACCTCACCTAAAACCGGACCAACAACTGGAGCTACTATTCCAAGTACGCTTTTGCCCAGAACCACTAGAGCATCTGTTCGATTGGGTTTCAAATCATCCATATCCATTTAATTTACCTTCTCAAATCATTGGTACATTAACATAACTGTACAATACAACAATCTTCATAATATAAGAAACCAGAAATCTATGAAATTATCTCTGTACACTGTTGAATTGCAAGCTCTGTTGATGATATAGAGACCTGTAAATGAAAATGATCGTTAGAAGAGCGTATGGATTCAGAAACTTCGCAAACTATAGAATGAGAGTCAGAGTCTTATGTGCTTAGATTGGATAGGTGCCCCTGTTAATGGTGTAGAGCCATTAATGGCGCCTCGATTCCCGATCTACTCGAACCTTTGGTGGACCGATCTTGAAACTGAAATATGAACTATCTTCTAGTACTCATAAATCAAGACCTCAAAAGACTTACCGTAACTCAATTATCTATGCACAAGAACTAGCAGAGGAGATGAGGAGGGAGGGGTTTTCGCAGGCTGAACTAGCCAGGAAGCATGGATTATCACGGGCACGTGTCAACCAGTGGTTGTCTTTGCTAAATCTTCAAGGGAAAGAAATCAGACGGATTTGGGCGATGGGTGACTACTGGGACAGGAAGGTTATCACGGAGAGGGAGCTTCGAATTAAACGGAGATCTTCACAGACGGATGAGTGTATGTAATTGAGATCATTAGGGGACCAATCTATCATCAAGTTCGAACCGATTTATAACTAGACTCAGAAATGTATCGAGCATAAGTACTTCGAGTATTGACAATTTTAAGCTTTCTGTTAATTTTATAATTATCTAATTATTCATATTCTTTTCCTTGAGGAGTTTCACTAATGAGAACTGGAATTGTTTTATCTGCTATAGCCACACTTGCTCTAATAGTATCCTGTGGAGATGAAAGCACTGGGCCATCAGGTTCGGAGCTGACTCCATCTACGCTTTCACTTTCATTCACAGGAGATTCATCCAAGATCGGAGTGAATAACGACTTGAGTTTTCCCCGACAGGAAGCTCTTTCTATCATTAGTTCTCGGGAAAATAGAACTGATTCAAAGGGTAACTGCGAAGTGACGGTATCCTGGACTGAATGTACGGGGGGTACATTTCAAAGCTATACCCTGTACAGATCTGAGATTTCGGGGATCTTCTCCAATCCTACGTCTGCAGAAGTTCTGGGTAAATTTACTGATGCCAGCAACACAGAATACACTGATTCTGATATCGATTGGTCAACGAAGTACTATTATGCCCTTAAGACAACTGATGAGAATGATAACTGCGTCTGGAGTAATGAAGATTCGATAACAACACCCGGAACAGCCCCATTACCATCTGTATTGTCAACAGGTGATATAACATGGAGTTCTGCTGAGTTATATTGGTCTCAGTGTACAGATTACGATTTTTTTTCGTACAGGCTTTACAGATCAGAAATTCCGAACATCCAAGATGATACAATCTATGCTAAGTGTGTATGTTCAATCTCTGAAGCAGTGGACACAACTTATACCGACAACGAAGTTACAATATTTCATTACTATGCTCTTATGACCACGAACACAAAAGGACTCTCTAGTTGGAGTAATGAGATAGAAGTCAGTATACCGCAAAACTATATGCCCAGTGAAGTTGTTGCGACAGTGGATGTGGGTGGTTCCCCACGTGATATCTGTTCTCTTCCCTCTGGCGAGTATGTATATGTAGTGAAATCCGGTGATGATATTTCAGTCATCCGTACTTCGGATAACTCAGTTGTTGCGACGGTGGATGTGGGTGATTATCCAATAAGTATCTGCTCTCTCCCCTCTGGCGAGTATGTGTATGTAACGCATTCCTATTCTGGATCTGTTTCAGTCATCCGTACTTCGGATAACTCGGTTGTTGATACGATTGATATAGGTGTTTTTCCAAGTGGCATCTGTTCCCTTCCATCCGGAGAATATGTATATGTGATCAATGATGATAGTACTTTTGTTATCCGCACCTCAGATAACACGGTTGTTGAAACCATGGATGTAGATGGGCGTGCAATCTGTTCCCTTCCATCCGGAGAATATGTATATGTGATCAGCCACGATGGTACTGTTGTCATCCGCACTTCAGATAACGTTGTTGTTGCAACGGTGGATGCGTTCGGGAATGATATTTGTGCTCTACCTTCCGGTGAGTATGTGTATGTGTGTGAACGTGAAGTTGGGGATGTTCATGTAATTCGGACTCTGGATAATACGGTTGTAGAAACATTTGAAGTTGGGGCTGAGCCAGGGGACATCTGTTCTCTTCCGTCCGGGGAGTATCTGTATATAATAGAAGGTACTTACCCCTTTATTTCCATTGTCCGTACCACGGATAACTCGGTTGTTGACCACGTGAATCTTGAATCATATGGATTTAATATTTGCTCCCTTCCGTGCGGTGAATATGTGTATGTGACACATGCCATTACTGGCACCGTTTCCGTAATCCATTAGATATCTTTTGTACTGAATGTGAGATTGTAGTTTGGCTTTGCAGTAGGAAATCCTGAATAAGCTGGGGAAATAGTCATCAACTTCTCTTGCGATAAATGGAAAATAACCAACTGCATATAGCCGTTATCCATTATTCCGATTTCGAAATGGTGTAGAGCCTGTAGAGCCCTTCCATGTCGTTTTAATGGTGGGTGGCACTGGCGCCTCGGTCGTGTCTCCCAGCGAACCATATTATGGTTTGATACAACTAGTTCTAATCAAATAAAACGCAAACCGAAGAAAGTTTTCCGGAATCCCATCATACTTGCCAGAGAAATGTCCCTGATGATGGAGATGGAAGAACTGAGCAGGGCAGAGCTGGCTAGAAGACTCGGATTATCCCGGGCAAGAGTTACACAGATGCTAAATCTGCTAATGCTCCCTCCAGAACTCATTCAGGAGATCGAAGAGATGGGGGACTACTGGAGCAAGCAATTGGTTACTGAAAGGCAGTTACGCAGATCGAATAAGTTATCCACTTGATGGGATGTTGGTTCTCATAAATGATACAATGAGTTATCGGTAATTGTCTTCGACTGTGAAGCGATTAGTTTCTGCTTTAACTATTCTTTATACGCTTAACACTAATGCTCAGTAGATTGCAGTATGGTCAGCCCAGGTCATTGTCATGAAAGCAATTATACTGAAGTTGCTTGTTGTGGCTTCTCATCTCAACAGGCACAGACCGGTTGTTTCTGTGATATTTCCGGATTGAATCCTGCAAAAGTAAAGACCAGCTGAAACAGGTTCTCCGCTCTGGTTCGTGCCGTCCCAGATATAAGAGTGTTTTCCAGATCCAAGCTCAGACTCTGTCAGTGAGCATACAATCCTGCCGGAAAGGTCATACACTTTAATTGATGTGTATCCCGGCTCGGAAA